>NC_022234.1:338313-676627 GCF_000463015.1 Variovorax paradoxus B4
GCAGGGAGCGCGCGGAACGCGCCGGCATCCGTACCGAGACCCTGCTGTTCACCTCGCTGGCGGGCCGCCTGTGCGATCTTGTGGCCGAACAGGCCAATGCCTGGAACGCCGATCTGATCGTGATCGGCACCCACGGGCGCCGCGGCGTCGGGCGGGTGCTGCTGGGCAGCGGCGCCGAGCAGATCCTGCGCCTGGCGCCGGTTCCGGTGCTGCTCGTGCGGGCCCCGTCGGGTGAGGAAGAGGCCGGCGTCCAGGCGCGCGTCGACATCACCACCACCTGAGCGGGGACCCCATCCCCACGGCGGGGCGGCCGTGATGCCTCAGCGCCCGCGGTCGGCCAGGCGCCCAGGCGGCGGCTTCTCATCGGCCAGGTTCCGCACCATGCGCCGCTGCCCCGAGTCCGCGGGCTCGGCGGGATCGGCCTCGAAGCCCATCGCGCGCGACAGCTCCAGCATGCGGGTGTTCTCGCGCAGCACCAGGCCGACCAGCCGCTCGATGCCGCGATGCCGGGCGTGCTCGATGAGCCGGTCGAAAAGCAGCGTGCCGAGCCCCTGGCCCTTGAGGTCGGAGCGCACGATGATCGCGAACTCGGCCTCCACGTTATCGGGGTCGCTCACGGTGCGTGCCACGCCCAGTGTCTCGGCTGCGCCGTTCGCGTCCCGGGTTTCGGCGATGAAGGCCATCTCGCGGTCGTAGTCGATCTGCGTCAGCCGTGCAAGTTCGCTGCGCGGCAGTTCATTGCGGCTGTGGAAGACGCGCATGCGGATGTCCTGCGGGTCGAGCGATTCGATGAAGCGCCGGTGCTGCGCTTCATCTTCGGGGCGGATGGGCCGCACCACGATCGAGCGGCCATTCCATTGCTGCGTGCGAACCCATTGCGTGGGGTAGGGCAGGATGGCAAAGCGCTCGGCGCCGCCCACTGGCGTTTTCGAAAGCCGAATGCGCGCATCGAGTGCCAGGGCGCCGTGCTCGTCGACCCACAGCGGGTTGATGTCGAGCTCGGCCAACTGCGGCAGGTCGGCCAGCATCTGCGACACCGCCACCAGCACGTCGTGCAGCGCATCGAGCCTTGCCGGCGGATGGTCGCGGTAGCCGGCCAGCAGGCGCGAGACGCGGGTGCGCGATAGCAGCTCGCCCGCCAGGGCCCGGTTGAGCGGCGGCAGCGCAATGGCGCTGTCGGCGACGACTTCCACCGCGGTGCCGCCCTGTCCGCACAGGATCACCGGGCCGAAGACGCTGTCGATGCTGGCGCCGACGATGACTTCCTGCGCATGGGGCCGATGCACGGTCGGCTGCACCGTGAAGCCGTCGATGCGCGCGCCGGGCCGCGCGGCGGCGACGGCGTTGCGCATCGTCCCGACCGCGTCCCGCAGCGCCGCGTCGTCGGCCAGTGCCAGCCGCACGCCGCCCACGTCCGACTTGTGCGTGATGTCGCGCGACAGGATCTTCAGCGCCACCGGATAGCCGAGCTCGCGCGCGGCCGCAACCGCGGCGTCGGCCGAATCGGCCACCGCGATGGTGGGAACGGTGTCGATGCCGTAGGCCTTCAGCAATGCCTTGGCTTCGTGCTCGTGCAGCCATTCGCGGCCTTCGGCCAGGGCGCTTTCCAGCAGGCCGAGCGCTGTGGCTGCATCAGGCAAGGGATTGCGGCTGGCATCGGGCGTCTCGGTCAGCACCTCCTGGTTGCGCCTGTAGGTCTGCAGCATCGCAAAGGCATGCACCGCCTCTTCCGGCGTGGCGTAGTCGGCCACCCCGGCGTCCTCGAAGAGCTTGCGCGCCTGCGCGACGGCCGCGTCGCCGAGCCATGCGCTCATCACGCGGGAGGCGTGGCTGCGCACCAGCGGCAGGCAGGCGCGTGCGATGTCTTCGCTGCGCACGATGGCCGTGGGCGCGTGGACGAAGAGCACCGCACCCGTGTCGGGCTCTGCCAGCAGGGCCGAAAGGGTTTCGGCATAGCGCTCCACCGGCGCGTCGCCGATGATGTCGATCGGATTGGCATGCGACCAGTTCGCCGGCAGCACGGCATCGAGCCGTGCCAGCAGCGCCACGCCGGGTTCGGCCAGGGCGATGCCGGCGCGCGCGGCCGCGTCGGCCGCCATGACGCCGGCGCCGCCGCCGTTGGTCATGACGGTGAGCTCGGTGCTGCGGTTGGTGCGGAAGCGCGCCAGCGTTTCGGCGGCGAGGAACAGTTCCTGCAAGGTGTCCACGCGCAGCATCCCGGCGCGCCGGATGGCGGCGTCGTACACCGTGTCCGAGCCTGCCAGCGCGCCGGTGTGCGACGCGGCGGCCTTCACGCCGTTGCCGGCGCGTCCGGCCTTCACCACGATGACGGGCTTGTTGCGTGCAGCCGCCCGCGCGGCCGACATGAACTTGCGCGGCGACTCGATGGCTTCCACATACAGCAGGATCGACCGCGTCCGAGCGTCGTTGGCCAGGTGGTCGAGCAGGTCGCCGAAGTCGACGTCGCAATGGTCGCCCAGGGAAACCAGGTGCGACAGCCCGACGCCGCGGCTGCGCGTCCAGTCGAGCACCGCGGTCGCGAGCGCGCCCGACTGCGACACGAAGGCGATGTCTCCGGCCAGGGCATCGCAATGGGCAAAGCTGGCATTGAGGCCGATGTGCGGGTTCAGCAGCCCGATGCAGTTGGGCCCCAGCAGCCGAACCGTGTTCGCACGCGCGGCATCGAGCGCCGCCTGCTTCTGTTCGGCGCTCAGGCCCGCGGTCACGATGACCACGGCGCGGGTGCCGAGCGCGCCGAGTTCTCCGATCAGCGCCGCCACCGTGTGCGGCGGCGTGCAGATCAGGGCGAGGTCCGGCGCGGCGGGCAGCTGCGAGGCCCGGGCGTACACCGGCACGCCGTCCAGCGTGGCGTGCTTCGGATTCACCCCGTAGACCGGTCCGGAAAAAGCGCCGGCGCGCAGGTTGCGCCACACCGTGGCGCCGACGCTGCCGGGCCGGGCCGAAGCGCCGAATACGGCAACGGAGGCCGGCGACAGCAGGCGATCGAGATGGCGGATGCTCAATGGGATCTCCGGATGGTTCGGCCTTTGCCCGGCTCGGCGAGGCCGTCGGGGGTCAGCGGCGGTGGCCTGCCTCCGCCAGCGCCTGGCAGGCGGCGCAGCGAATGGCCGTGGGCTGCGCCAGCAGGCGGTCGCGCGGGATGTCCTCGCCGCAATCGATGCAGAGGCCGTAGCGGCCTTCGGCGATGCGTTGCTGCGCCTGCTCGATCGCGCTCAATCGCAGGCGGTCGACCTCGATTTCCGCGAAGCGCACATCGTCCTGCCGCTCGGTCTCGGCCTCGTCGGCGTGGCTTCGTACGTCGTGCGCATCGTCGGTCGAGCCTGAATGGACGCCTGGAGCGCTTTCACGCAGCTCCTTCAGTACCTGGCTCTTCATGAGTTCGAGTTGCCGGGCCAGCATGTCGCGGTCGGTTGCGTTCAGATGTTTCATTGCGTTCTCGTTGAAATCGGCGTTCGAAGAAAAGGTGTTGCCGTGGTGGCCCGTTGTTCCGGCATACGCACCGCGACATACGCGAGCCGCCGGTCGCGCAGCACCAGCAGCGCGATCGGCCGGCCGGCCGGCATGCGCGACAGGATTTGCCTGAACTGATCGACGCGGTCGAGGCGCATGTCGTTGAGGGCCACGATGAAATCGCCGGCGCGAATGCCTTCGCTGCGTGCGAGCCCGGTGGCGTCGCGCACCAGCAGGCCGCTGTCGATGCGCAGCTGCGCCTTCTGCGCCGCGGACACCTCGCCCAGGCTCAGGCCCAGGCCATCGTTCCATTCAGGCGCGGCGGCAGGCAGCAGGGAGGTCCGGGTCGCCCGCTGCTCCGAGGGCGTGATCCAGACGGTGCGCTGCGCGCCGTGCCGCCAGACCTCCATGCGGCTGCGGTCGCCCGGGACACGGTCCTCGATCTGGCGCAGCAGCTCGGTCAGGCGCGAGACCGGAAGGCCGTCGAAGGCCGTCACGATGTCTCCCTGCACGAGGCCGGCAGCATGCGCCGGGCTGTCCGCATCGACGCGGACCACGAGCGCACCGGCAGCCGCCGGCAGCGCGAAGGACTGGGCCAGCTCGGGCGTCATCTCCTGGAACTCCGCGCCCAGGTGGGCGCGCCGGACGCTGCCGCGCGCGCGCAGCTGCGTCGTGATCCGCATGGCCAGGTTGATGGGCACCGCGAACGACAGGCCCATGTAGCCGCCGCTGCCGCTGTAGATCATCGAATTCATGCCGACGACCTCGCCGCGGCTGTCGAAGAGCGGACTGCCGGAACTGCCCGGGTTGATGGCGACGTCGGTCTGGATGAAGGGGACGTCGCCGGCGCCGCCCACGAGACGGTCGACCGCGCTGACCACCCCCGCCGTGACGCTGCCGTGGAATCCGAACGGCGCGCTGATGGCCGCCACCCAGTCGCCCGGTGCGAGCCGCGAGGAGTCTCCGATGACGGCGGCGGACAGGCCGGTGGCGTCGATCTTCAGCAGGCCGACGTCGGTGTGCCTGTCGGCGCCGACCACGCGTGCCATGAAGCGCCGGCCGTCGTCGAGACGGACCTGGGCCTCGTCGATGTTCGCGACCACGTGCGCACTGGTGAGGATCAATCCGTCGCTGCTGACGATCACGCCGGAGGCGAGGTCGCGGATCTGGCTGATGCGCACGCTGGCCGGCAGCGGCCAGGCGAGGCGGTCGGCAAAGTCGCGCTCGGGCGCGATCTCCAGCTCGATGTCTTCCAGATTCTCGTCGCGCCCGATGCGCAGCGTGCTGATGTCGACGACCGAGGCGCTGCGGCTTGCAACAAGAGAGGAAAAGGCCGGCGCCGAAGGCGCGCCGCCGGACCGGGCGGCGCCGGAGGACGCCGGCGCAGCGACCGGGGCGGGTGCGGTGGCGCATGCCGCGAGCACCGCGAGCAGGCAGCCGCACACCGGGGCGAGGATGAAGCGCTGGATCGATTGCACGGGAGACCCGGTCAAACCGCCTGGGGCGACAGGACGGCGGGCCGGACCGCCGACTGCGCGCCCTCGGCGCTGCGCACCGCCGTGCCGAACGCCTGCAGCCGGGTGGCGAAACTGCCGTTGTCGACTTCGTGCGTGGTGAACGTCGTGTCGAGCATGGGAGCGCGCCCGATCAGTCGGCTGATCTCCGCCACGGCATTGGGTGCGCCGCGTCCTCCCATGACCGATATCACGGCCACGTCGGGCAGGTGATTGCGCCGCGTGCCGACGAAGCTGCGCATGGGCCCGGCAAGGCGCTGTCCCCAGATCGGCGACACCAGCACCACGGCATCGAAGTCCTTCGTCTTCGGACCGTCGTAGCGGATCGCCGGGCGCCGGCGAAAGACCGAATCGAGCAGGCAGCGAAAGCTGCCGAAGGCGCCGGCGCGCGGCCGGGTTTCGGCGATCTCGGCCATGGGCCAGCCCTGCTGGCTGCACAGCAGCTGCGCCACCTTGCGGGAGGTTCCCGTGTAGGAGTAGACGACCACGAGGATCTTGTTCATGGCTCACCCTTGGTGTGTATTCATGGAGCAATCAATGTAGGCCGCGCGCAGCGCGGCTGCCTTGATCTGGAGCAAGGCGCATCTGCAGGCCGGCGGCGAACATCCGCTCATCTCCAAAGAGCCAACAAAGGAACATCATGAAAATTCTTCTTGCCGTGGATGGCAGCGAATACACGGCCCGCATGCTCGACTACCTGGCTGCGCACAAGGAGTGGTCGAACGCGGGCCATGCGTTCACGGTCTTCTATGCGGTGCTTCCGGTGCCCCATCGCGCAGCGGCCTTCGCGGGGCCGGACCTCGTGCACACCTACTACGACGACGAGGCACGCGTCGTCCTGGAGCCGGTGCGCGCCGCGCTCGCGCTGCATGGCATCGAGGCGGCGTTCGCCCACAAGGTCGGCCATCCCGCGGACGAGATCGCCAATTTTGCGGAGCGCGGAAAGTTCGACCTCGTGATCATGGGATCGCGCGGGCACGGTGCGCTGACGAACCTCGTGCTGGGTTCGGTGGCGATGAAGGTGCTGGCCCGCTGCACGGTGCCCGTGCTGCTGGTGCGCTGAACACCGGTCGTCAGGACCGGGCTCGTGGCACGGTGGATGCGATGGACCCCGAAGACGGGCTTGATCTGCGTCAATCCGACGAGCCGGCGCCGAACCGATGATCTCTTGTCAACTCTTCAAGGATTCGCCATGAACATTATTCGCACACTGGGTCCGGTCGCACTGGTATTCCTGGCGGGTTGCACCGCGCTGCCCTCGGCGGACGGCAAGAAGGACAAGGATCATTTGCTGCACCATCCGTCTGCAGCGTCCGCGCCCGCGGCGATGAAGTCGGACCAGCAGATGGCGCAGATGCGCGAGATGCACCGGAAGATGATGGCCGCCAAGACTCCCCAGGAACGCCAGGCGCTGATGGCCGAACACATGAAGGCCATGCAGGGCGGGATGTCGATGATGTGCCAGATGGGCGCTGCGCCGGCCCCGCAAGCCGGCGCCCCATCCGACGAAATGATGAAGCGCTGCATGGCCATGAGGGACATGACCATGCAGATGATGCAGGACCGCGAAGGCCTCCAACCGCCTGCGCGGTAGGCCGGCGCACTGACTTCGCCTGGCCGATCATGCACAACGACTTCACCTTTCCGCTGGCGCTCTGCAAGGCGCAGTGGAGCGTTGGCCTGCACACGCTCGCCATGCTCGAGACCTGCGGCGCACAGTGCCTGTCGCTTGGCGCGCACATGCTGGAGGACCGCAGCGCGCAACGCCGCACCGATTCGGATGCCGTCTCGCGCGCGGGCGACTGGCAGGCGCTGGCCATGGCGGCGGCCAATGCGTTCTGGCGCACGTCCGAAGCACCGGATCATCGCGGGGTTGCGATCACCCCGAAGCACCGCGCGGCGGACGCTGCGCCGTCGCGCAATGCCGTGGTGCAGGACGCGGTGCGCACGCTGAACGCAGCGCTGAATGCGCGCGCGGGCCGGCGTCCCCGCAAAGGCGGCGCCGGACTTTCCCGGGCCAAGGCATGACGCTCTCGACCATCGCGGTCCATCTCGACCATACGGAGCGCTGCGAGGCCCGTGCCCTGCTGGCTGCCCGGTTGGCGAAGCGCCATGGCAGCCACCTGCGGGGGATCGTGCCCACGAGCGTGCGGAAGGAAGCGGTCATGCCGCCACGGTATGCGGCAGAGGGGCTGGCGGTCATGGTCTCGCCATCGCTTCACCTGCGCAGGCGTGCCGAAACCGTCGCGCATATCTTCCTCGACCGGGTCCGCGGGCTGGGCCCGCCGTCCTTCGACGTGCGCCTGGTGGACGGCGAACCGGTGGACGCCATCGTTGCACAAGGCCGCGCCGGCGACTTGCTCATCGTCGGCCAGGCCGACGGCTCGGCGGCCGTGGAGGATGCGGCGCGCCGCCTGCCGGAAGAAGTGATGCTGCATGCCGGGGTATCCGTACTCATCCTGCCTCGCACGGGCCGCTTCGATGCGGTTGGAGACAAGGTGCTGGTCGCCTGGGACGGGGGCCGGGAGGCGGCATTTTCTGTGCGCGGTGCGCTGCCGCTGCTGCGTCGGGCTTCGCAGGTCACGCTCGTGTCGATGGAACACGCCCGGGATGCCGCGGCCGCACGGTGCGGCTGTGAAGCCGCGAGCTGGCTCCGGCGGCACGACATCGAAGCCGTTGTGGAACAACGCGCAGGCTGCGCGGATTTCGCTGCCACCTTGCTCGGATGCGCTTCGATGGCCGGAGCCGATCTGATCGTGATGGGTGGCTATGGCCACGCCAGGTCGCGCGAGCGCATTCTTGGCGGCGTCACGCGCGATGTGCTGGCTCGCGCCTGTGTGCCGGTGCTGATGGCGCACTGAAACCACGGGCTCCGGGCGAGGGCGCTCGCGGCGCCCGTTCAGGGCACCAGAACCGCGGCCCCCTCGATCCGGCCGGCGCGCAGGTCGGCCAGTGCCTCATTGGCCTGCCTCAGTGCGTAGGTCTTGACGTGCACCTGCAGCGGATGCGCCTGTGCGAAAGCCAGGAACTCGCGGGCGTCGGCGCGGGTCAGGTTTGCCACCGACGCCACGCTGCGCTCTTCCCAGAGCAACCGATAGGGGAAGGCCGGGATGTCGCTCATGTGGATGCCGCCGCATACCACCCGGCCACCCTTGCGTACGGCTCGCAACGCCGCCGGCACCAGCTCGCCGGCAGGCGCAAAGATGATGGCTGCGTCCAGCGGCTGGGGCGGGCACTCGTTCGAGCCACCTGCCCACCTGGCACCGAGGCTGCGCGCGAAAGCTTGCGCCTCGTGGTCGCCGGGCCGGGTGAATGCATAGACGTCGCGGCCCTGGATCACAGCCGCCTGCGCCACCAGGTGCGCCGCGGCGCCAAAGCCGAAGAGTCCCAGCCGGTGTGCGCCTTCACCGGCCGCCTTCAGGCTGCGCCAGCCGATCAGACCGGCGCAGAGCAGGGGGGCGATGCGTGCGGCATCCGCTTCGGGCAGGGTCAGCGGCAGGCAGAACGCGGCCTCGGCGATCACGTGGCTCGCGAAGCCGCCATCGCGGTGGTAGCCGGTGAAGCGCGGCGTGTCGCACAGGTTCTCGCGGCCCGCGAGGCAGAAGTCGCAGCCGCCGCAGCTGTGGCCCAGCCACGGTACGCCCACGCGATCGCCGATGCGGTAGCCCTCCACGCCAGGGCCGAGCGCCTCCACGACGCCGACGATCTCGTGCCCGGGCACGATCGGCAGCACGGGCAGCGGCAGGTCGCCGTCGGCGACGTGCAGGTCGGTGCGGCAGACCGCGCAGGCCAGCACGCGCAGGCGCAGTTCGCCCGCGCCGGGGACCGGGATGCAGCGCCGCTGCAATTCGAGCGGCAGCATCGCCGCGCTCAGTACCATGGCGCGCATGGATTCAGGCTCGTGAGTCATGTGGAAGCCCGCCTTTGCAGAAGGGATGAGCCGCATCCGCTGCGTGGCTCAGGCCATGTACTTGCCACCGTTGATCGACAACGTGGTGCCGGTGATGAACCCCGCGTCGTCGGAGGCAAGGAACACGACGCTGCGTGCGATCTCGGCCGGCGTGGCCAGGCGGCCGGCCGGGATGCTCGCCAGGATGCGCGCCATCACCTCGGAATCGACCGCCTCGACCATGGCGGTGTCGGTGTAGCCCGGGGCCACCACATTGGCCGTGATGTTGCGCGAGGCGCCTTCGAGCGCCAGCGACTTCGTGAAGCCGATCAGTCCGGCCTTGGTCGCTGCGTAGTTGGTCTGACCCAGCTGCCCGGACAGGCCATTGACCGACCCGATGTTCACGATGCGCCCGAAGCGCCGCTCGCGCATGCCGCCGATGATGGCGCGGCACATGTTGAAGCAGCCGCCGAGGTTGACGTCGAGCACCTCTTTCCATTGCTCGAAGCTCATCTTGTGCAGCATCGCATCGCGCGTGATGCCCGCATTGTTGACGAGCACCTCCACCGGGCCGAGCGCCGCCTCGACGCGCGCCACGCCCGCCGTGCAGGCGGGCGCATCGGCCACGTTCCAGGCAAAGGCGGCAATGCCGGTACGCGCGGTGAATGCCTCGGCAACCTGGGAGCGGCTGCCGTAGTTGACCGCCACGCGATAGCCGGCAGACTGCAGCGCCTCGGCCGTGGCCGCGCCGATGCCGGAGGTTCCGCCGGTGACCAGCGCGACGCGTGTCAATTGTCCACCGCGAGATCGTTCACGACCACCGAAACGCCCGGCGCCGCCCATGCCGCACCCTGCACCGCATTGCGCTCGGCCCAGGAATGGACCTTGCCGCGCAGCGTGACCTGCGAGCCGGTCACCGTGATCGCCAGGTGCTTGGCCTCGCGTTCGGCCTGGCGCGCGAGCGCATCGTGGATCTTCTTCTCGACGTCGGCGGGCTTGACCTTGGGCGTGACTGTGACCAGGTTGGACACGCCTCGCACGCCCATCAGGGTGCGCACGGCGCTTTCCGCGGCGCGGCGCTGGTAGTCCCACTCGACCTCGCCGTTGAGCGTGAGCCAGCCCTTTTCCACCATCGGGTGGATCTTGCCGTCCGGCACCAGCACATTCCATTCGAGTGCGCGCTCGGCGGCCTGTGCGACGTCGGCATCGGTGCGCTCGTGGTCGAACGGAAGCTTGACCGTGATCTCGACGGCCACGGCCTTCACGCCGTGCACGCGCTGCACCGCGCGTTCGACGGCGTACTTCTCGGCAAAGCTGGCCAGGTGGCCGGTCAGGGTGACCACGCCGTCCTTGACGATCACGCCGACATCGGAAGCCTTGAACGATGGATCCCAGGCCAGTTCCGCCTGGATGTCATCTCGCAATTGGGCATCGGTTTTCATGGGGAGTTTCCTTGCAGTGAATGGAGGTTGAACAGTCCCGCGAAGATCCGTCGGCGACCGTGCATCCACTGTAGGAACGCTGCGCGCCGCGGCATTGCGCTGGATCAATTCGCGCGCTGCTCCCGCGCGCGGCGCACGTCAGGCGACGCTGCCCGACAGCAGCGCCTGCAGCACGAAGCGCCTGTTGTCCGCCGGGGAGGTCCGCTCGTCGAGCAGGTCGGCGAGCCGGGCGGTGGAGTGGCTCGCGCAGGCAAGGCCGTCGTAGACGGGAATCTCCGCATGACGGGCGATCTGCCGCACGATTTCGGGCGCCATGCCCTGGCACTCGAGCGCGTCGTAGAAGCGGCCGAGCACGCGCGCGGTGTGCTCGACTTCGCCGGGGCTGCCGAGGCTCGACAGCGCGGGGCGGATGGTTGCCACATGCGCGCCCAGTTCTTCGGCCGCGCGCTGGAACAGCAGCCGGCTCTCGCTGCCGTCGCTGCCTTCGTCGCAGAGGATTCCGAGCTTCTTCCCCTTGAGCTGCGGCGAAAGGGCGCCCCTCAATGATGCCGCCTGCAGCAGGCGCGCGCGGCTCACCAGGGCCGTCTCGTCCTGGGGCGACAGCGCGTGGAAGGCCGAGAAATTGTGGTTCTCGAAGGGAAAGAGCATGAGCCCCCTGGAAATGTGAGCGCGCAAGGCTAGCCGCCGGAGGGCGTGCCGGCCTTGATGCAGATCAAGGCCGGTCGCGCCGGCATTGATACACGCCGGACACAAACCGTTCACCGAGCGTTACCCACCGATTCCGGCCGTTGTCACTGTGTTGCCGGCCGCTTCCTAGCATCCCTCCATCGACCCGCGACCCACCCACACCCAGGAGTTCCTCATGTTCAACCCATCCCAGACCCAAGCCGCCGCACCGGCGATGAACGGATTCCTCGCCGCTCACGCATTGCCGCAGGCAGGCGTGGCGGTCCACGAGCGGGCCAGCCAGAAGATGGTGGAGACGCAGAAGCTGCTGAAGGAGCGCCTGGCCCCGCAGCGCCGCGTGGTGCACGCCGGCGACGTGATCTACCAGGCCGGCGAGCGCTTCGGCAATCTCTACATCCTGAACTCGGGCTTCTTCAAGATCGTGAACCTGTCCGCGGACGGACGCGAGCAGGTGGTGGGACTGAAGTTCCGCGGCGACTGGCTCGGCTTCGACGGCATCGCCGCCAACCACTATTCCTGCGACGCCGTGGCCATGGACACCGGCGAGGTCTGGGTCGTCTCCTACGAGGCGCTGCTGGCCGCCTGCCTTGCGGAGCCTGGCTTGCTGCAGGTGTTCCACACCGCCATGAGCCGCGAGATCGCCCACGACCGGGATTCGCTGATGTCGGTGTGCACGCTGCCGGCCGATGCGCGGGTGGCGGACTTCCTGCGCTACTGGGCCGAGTCGCTGGCCGAGCGCGGCATGCGCACCGACCAGATCACGCTGCGCATGACGCGCGCCGAAATCGGCAACTACCTGGGCATGACGCTCGAGAGCGTGAGCCGGGCGCTGTCCCGGCTGGCGCGCGACAAGGTGATCGAGTTCGTCGAAAAGGGCCGCCGCGAGGTGCAGATCCCCGACGTGGGTGCCTTGTCGGCCTTCGTGCAGCGCTGCCTGGCGCCGGCGCCCGCCATGCTGCAGTGAGCCGCGCGAGGCCGCGGACCCGCCGGGGTCGACGGCGGCCCCGCGAAGCGGGAACAATGCACCATGACTCGATGCTTCGACGTCTGCAACGGTGATGCCGACGGCCTCTGCGCCGTCGTCCAGTGGCGTCTTGAGGACACCCGGCCGGCGGAACTCGTGACGGGACTGAAGCGCGAGCTCGCGTTGCTCGCCCGCGTCGTCGACGCCCAGGCGGGCGACCAGGTCAACGTGTTCGACCTGTCCATGCAGCGCAATCGCGCCGACCTGCTGCGGCTGCTCGACCAGGGCGTGCACGTGCGCTACTTCGATCATCACGCGAGCGGAGGACTTCCCTCCCATCCCTGCCTGGAATCCCATGTCGACGAGGCGAGCGATGTCTGCACCAGCCTGCTGGTCGACGCCCATCTGGGCGGTGCGCACCGCGCCTGGGCGCTCGTCGGCGCCTATGGCGACAACATGGCCGCCGCCGCCGACCGGCTGGACTTCGGCGACGGCTTCGAGCCGGGCGACCGCGCGGGACTGCGGCGCCTGGGTGAACTGATCAACTACAACGCCTATGGCGACGACGAACGTGACGTCTGCATCCCGCCCCGCCTGCTGTACCCGCTCATGGCGCGCTACGCAGACCCGCGCGACATGATGGCGCACGAATCCATCGTCGAGGACATCGATGCCATGCGGCGCAGCGATCTGCGCCAGGCGGCGAGGGCGACCGTGCTCTGGCAGGGCCCGGCGGGCAGCGTGCACATGCTGCCCGACGCGCCATGGAGCCGGCGCGTGCTCGGCTGCTTCGCCAACCACCTGGCCGGCGAGGCGCCGGACCTCGCGCACGCCGTGCTGAGACCAGGCGGCGAAGGCTACGTCGTCAGCGTGCGTGCGCCGCTGGCGCATCCCCACGGCGCCCATGCGCTGTGCAGCCGCTTCGGGGGGCCGGGCGCGCACGCGCCGCCGGCATCGACAGCCTCGGCGCCGGCGACCTGGCGCGTTTCACCGCCGCCTTCGCCGCCACCCGCTGGTCTCCAGGGTGAATCATGAAGTCGGATGCACGGCTGAAGAATGACGTCATCCGCGCGCTGGAATGGGAGCCTGCCGTCCACGCCGCGAATGTCGGGGTGGCGGTGAAGGACGGCGTGGTGACGCTGACGGGCCATCTCGACTGGGCGTATCAGCGCAACGCCGCCGTGCGTGCGGTGGAGCCGCTCGCCGGCGTCGTGGCGGTCCGCAGCAGCATCGCGCTGAGCGCGCACCTGATCCCCGCCGACATCGGAACGCCCATTCGCGAAGCGCTCGAGCGCCAGGCCCGGGATGAATCCGGGCGCATCGAGGTGCTCATCAGCGGCAGCAGCGCCATCCTGCGCGGCACGGTGCGTTCCCGGGCCGCCCGGGAGGCCGCCGAGGGGGCGGCGCGGTCGGCCCCCGGCATATCGAGCGTGGTGAACGAACTCGAGGTGGCGGGCTGACCGGCATCGGCGCGCTGCGGTTGTCGGGTTCCCTTGACCTGCGTCAATCCGGCGGATGCGGACCTGCCTAGCATGGGCGATGCGTGCCCGATGCACGCCAACATCACGAAAAAGGACGATGCCATGAACGCGACAATTCACGCCGCCACGCAAGCGCTCGAGCGGGCCCTGGACGAGACGATCGGCGAGGCGCGGTTCGCCGAGGCCGGCGACAAGCTGATCTCGAACTTCAAGCGCGCATGCTCGCAAGCCGATGCGCTGCAGGACGAAACCGTGCGCGCCGCGAGATCGGCGGTGCGCCGCACCGACCGGGCCATCCACCGCCATCCGTACAGCGCGATCGGCATCGTCGCGGTGGCCGCGATCATCGTCGGTGCCCTGGCGGCCAGGCGCTGACGCGCACCTCTCCGGATCGCCGGGCCGCTGCCGCCTACCGGGCGCCGCCCGGCAACTGGCGGCGCGCCCATTCCTTCGCCTTGGCAATGCCGATGCGGATCGCCTTGCCATCGTCGCTGCCCTCGGCGAGCAGCGCGTTGGCGATCTCCACGGCCTTTTGCCGCACGCGCGGAGGCAGCCGGCGCATGGCCGCGGGATAGCGCTCGTCGGTCCAGGGCATGCGCGACTCAGCCGCCCGCCGTGCCGGTGCGCGGCACCTCTTCGGCGGGAGTCAATCCATGGCGTATCGCGTCGTCCACCGTGTCCAGCCCGACGATGCGAAGCGTCGCGCGAACGCTCTCAGGCACATCGCGCAGATCCTTCAGGTTGCGCGACGGCAGCAGCACGGTGCGCACACCGGCGCGCTGCGCCGCGAGCACCTTCTCCTTGATGCCGCCGACCGGCAGCACCAGGCCGCGCAGGCTGATCTCGCCGGTCATGGCTACGTCGTGGCGCACCGGCCTGTCGGTGTACAGCGAGGCCAGCGCGATGAACAGCGCAACGCCGGCGCTCGGACCGTCCTTGGGAATCGCGCCGGCAGGGATGTGCAGATGGATGTCGACGTCGGCGAAGCCCGCGGGCGACACGCCCAGCGAGACCGCGCGCGCCTTCATCAGCGTCAGCGCGGCCTGCGCGCTCTCCTTCATCACGTCGCCCAGGTGGCCCGTGAGGTTCAGCTTGCCATGGCCCGGCACGCGCGTGGCCTCGATGAAGAGGATCTCGCCACCCGCGGGCGTCCAGGCCAGCCCCGTGGCCACGCCCGTCACATGGCCGTTGCCCGTCAGCGCGGCCTCGTGTTCGTAGGGCGCCGGGCCCAGGATGGCGTCCAGGTCGGAGGCCTCGATGCGGATATCGGCCGTCGAGCCCTCGGCGATCTTCACCGCCGCGTGGCGCATGACGCGCCCGAGCTCGCGCTCGAGCTGGCGCACCCCCGCCTCGCGGGTGTAGTCCGAAACGATGGAGCGCAGCGCGTCGGCCGAGATCTCGCATTGCCCTGCCTTCAGGCCGTTGGATTCGCGCTGGCGCTGGATCAGGTAGGTCTGCGCGATCTGTATCTTTTCTTCCTGCGTGTAGCCCGGCAGTTCGATCACCTCCATGCGGTCGCGCATCGGCGCCGGAACGTTGTCGATCACGTTCGCGGTGGCAATGAACACCACCCGGCTCAGGTCGAATTGCACGCCCAGGTAGTTGTCGCGGAAGCTGTTGTTCTGCTCGGGGTCGAGCACTTCGAGCAGCGCGGCCGATGGATCGCCGTGGGCGCTCGCGCCGATCTTGTCGATTTCGTCGAGCATCATCACGCAATCCCGGGCGCCGGCGCGCCGCAGTCCCTGCACGATGTTGCCGGGCATCGCGCCGATGTAGGTGCGCCGGTGTCCCCGGATCTCGGCCTCGTCGTGCACACCCCCGAGCGACACGCGCGCGAAGGGCCGCTGGATCGCGCGCGCGATGCTCTGGCCGAGAGAGGTCTTGCCGACGCCCGGCGGTCCCACGAAGCACAGGATGGGCGCGCGGCCGGTGGGGTTGAGCTTTCTCACCGCGAGAAACTCGACGATGCGCTGCTTCACGCGCTCGAGCCCGAAATGGTCGGCCTCGAGCGACCGGCGCGCCGCCGCGAGGTCGAGCGGCGCCTCGGGCTCGATGGTCCACGGAAGCTCCACCATCCAGTCGAGGTAGTTGCGCAGCATCGAGTATTCGCCCGACGCGTCGGGCATTCCGCGCAGGCGGCCGAGTTCCTTGCGGGTGTGCGCCTCGGTCTCCGCAGGCATGCCGGCCGCGGCAATCGCCGCTTCGATCCGCGTGAACTCCTCGTCGTCGGCGCCTGTTTCGCCCAGCGCGGCCTGGATCGTCTTCAGCTGCTGGCGCAGCAGGAACTTGCGCTGCTGGTCGTCGAGCTGCTCCTTGGTCCGCTCGCCTATTTCCCGCGACAGCCGAAGCACCTCCAGGCGGTGCGAGAGCAGCTTCAGGAGCTGGCCGATGCGTTCCGAGGGCGACAGCATGTCGAGCAAGGCCTGCTTCTCGTTCACGTCGGCGTCGATCACGCTGGCCGTGATGTCGGCCAGGGCGGACGGCTCCCGCGTGGTCTGCAGCGCATGCACCAGCTCCGCCGGCACGCTGGGCAGCAGCGACAGCAGTTCGGTCGCGCGCTCGCGAAGCTGCAGCGCCAGCGCCTCGGATTCCGCGGACACGTCGGCGGCCTCCTCGACGATCTCGATCGTCGCGGCGAGATAGGGCTGGCCTTCCACGGGCGCCACGATGCGGAACCGCTTCAGGCCCTGGCAGACGGCGTGGTACTGGCCTTCGCCGGAGTCCAGGTGCTGCACGATTCTCGCGAGGGTTCCCACGGTGCACAGGCTCGCGACCGACGGATCGTCTTCGCCCGGCTCCTTCTGCAGGACGATGCCGATCGGCACGTCCTGGGCAATCGCATGCTGGAGCGCGGCAACCGATTTCTCGCGTCCCACGCTCACTGCCGTCACGACATGCGGGAACAGCACGAGGTTGCGCATCGCGATCAGCGCCACCGTCTCGGGCAGCGCGGCGGCAGCGGCGGGGGGCGGGGCGGGGGCAGTGGCCATGGGGTTCTCCGAGAGGCGCGGGGGGGGGCGGATTTCAATTCAATAGAGATCGCCGCCGGCGCCGCGCTGCGCATCGGGCGCTTCCTTCTTCGCGGCGATGGCGATCATGCAGTCGGTGGTCAGGATCAGGCTGGCGATCGATGCGGCGTTCTGCAGGGCCAGGCGCGTCACCTTGGCGGGATCGATGACGCCCATCTCCAGCATGTCGCCGTACTCGCGGGTCGCCGCGTTGTAGCCGTAGCTCGACTGGGCCGCCTCGTCGACCCTGGCCAGCACGATGGAGGGCTCGTCGGCCGCGTTGCCGACGATGCGGCGCAGGGGCTCCTCCAGCGCGCGCTGGACGATCTTGATCCCCGACCCGTGGTCGATGGTGGGCGAGGCAAGCTGTCCGAGGCTCCTGCGTGCCCGCAGCAGCGCCACGCCGCCGCCCGGGACGATGCCTTCCTCCACGGCCGCCCGCGTGGCGTGCAGCGCGTCCTCGACCCGGAGCTTGCGCTCCTTCAACTCGGTCTCGGTCGCGGCGCCCACCTTGATCACCGCCACGCCGCCCGAGAGCTTCGCGATGCGCTGGTCCAGCTGCGTGCGCTCGTATTCGCTGGTCTGCGCCTCCCGCTCCTGGCGGATTGCGGCGATCCGGTCGCGGATGGCCTGCGGTTCGCCCGCGCCGCCGATCAGCGTGGTGCTGTCCTTGTCGATGACGACGCGGCGTGCACGGCCCAGGTGGTCGAGCGTGGCCTTCGCCAGACTCAGGCCCAGCTCGGTCGAGATCACCTGCCCGCCGGTCAGGATGCCCATGTCCTGCAGCAGCAGCTTGCGCCGGTCGCCGAAGCCCGGCGCCTTGACCGCGCAGGTCTTCACGACGCCGCGCATGCTGTTGATCACCAGCGTGGCCAGGGCATCCGCATCCACGTCCTCGGCGATCACGAGCAGCGGGTCGCCCGACTTCGCCGCGGCTTCCAACAGCGGGACGAGGTCGTTGATCGTCGACAGCCGCTGGTCGCACAGCACCACCAGGGCGTTCTCCAGCAGCACGGTCTGCTTCTCGGCGTTGTTGATGAAGTAGGGCGACAGGAAGCCGCGGTCGAACTGCATCCCCTCGACGATCTCCAGCTCGCTGACGAGCCCCGAGCCGTCCTCGATGGAGACCGCGCCCTCGCGGCCCGCCTTGTCCATCGCGCGGGCGATGAGGTCGCCGATCGAGCGGTCGTTGTTGGCCGAGATTGCGGCCACGTGCGCGATCTCCTGCGAACTCGTGCAGGGTTGCGAGAGCGCCTTCAGCTCGTCCACCACCGCCGCGACCGCGAGATCGATGCCGCGCTTGAGGTCCATGGGGTTCATGCCCGCAGCCAGGTATTTCAGCCCTTCCTGGATCATCGCGTGGGCCAGTACGGTGGCGGTGGTGGTGCCGTCGCCCGCCATCTCGCTGGTGCGGGCCGCCACTTCGCGCAGCAGCTGCGCGCCCATGTTCTCGAACCGGTCCTCCAGCTCGACCGCCCGGGCGACGACCACGCCGGAGTTGACGATCTGCGGCGGGCCGTACTCGCTGTCGATGATCACGGTGCGCCCGCGCGGGCCCAGCGTGACCTTCACCGCCTCGGCCAGGGCATCCACGCCGCGGCGGATCTTGTCGCGGGCCTCTTCACGAAAGAGCAATTGCTTGGCAGTCATCGAGCGCATCTCCAGTGGTGCGGCGCGCAGGCCGCGCGGGTTCGACGATCAGGCGGGCCTGCAGACGATCTCGGGCCACAGCGTGGCCGATGCAGGGCTGTAGTGCCACACGATCCTGCGCACCCTGAGCCGGCCCTTGGCCTCCTGCGGCACGTCCGCATCGTCGGGGATCACGAGGGTCTCTCCCACCTTGGGCAGCGGGCCCGGGTGCGGATGGTGGGTCGTGCCGACCTGCAGCTCGCACGATGCCTTGCCGGACAGGCGTACCGTGATCTTCATGGCCATGCCTTGACGGGGTGGCCGGCCTAGCCGACCACCGTGTTCCAGCCGGCCGTGCCGACCGAGGGAACCCGCAGCGGCAGCGGCGGCATCGGCGGCGTGTCGTCGACCTGCGAGGTTTCGCGCTGTAGACCGCTGCGGATCACCCTGGACAGGCCGGCGATTTCTTCCGCGCAGGCGTCCATCAGGTCGTCCAGCGCGACGATGCCGACGACGCGCTCTTCGGCATCGGTCACCAGCACGCGCCGCACGCCATGCGCTTCCATGACGGCCATGGCATCGGCGAGGTCCGCGCTCTCGGAAACGCTCACGATCGTTTCGCTCGCGAGTTCGCCGACCTTCATGCCCGCAGGGTCCAGGCCCTGGGCCAGGACTTCGATCACGAGGTCGCGATCCGTGACGATGCCGGTCACGCAGGCGCCCGCACCCACCGAGTGGGTGATGACCAGGGCGCCGACGTGCTGCTCGCGCATCATGGCGGCCGCCTGGAAAAGCGTGCTGCCGCCGTCCACGGCCACCAGGCGCCGCGTGCAGATGGATGAGATGTTCATGGGACCTACTTTCGGAAATGGATTCTTGGGAAGCGCGTTGCCCATTCTGGAGAGCGCGGCCCACGGCGCGTTGCGCTGGATCAAGGATGCGGCCGGTGCCGGGGCGAATGCCCTGCGGCGGCTTCCTTAAGCTGGCGTTAATCGGCGGCAGCGACCATGCACCCCATGCCCGGACCGCTGCCGGCGGCGGGTTTCCTGAGGAAAGTGCATGTTCATGTCCCTGTCGTCGCGCACCCGCATGGTCGAGCCGCCAGCCGGCGTTCCCGTCACGCCCCCGGCCGAATTCACGGTGCACGAGCACCACGATCCGCGCCGCGCCGCGGTCGAGGACTTCATCCGCGGCATCTACGCGCACCGCTACGGCGCGCAGGTGACGCACTTTGCGCCGCGGCTGGTGAGCCTGCGCAGGAACGGCGAACTCGTCGCCGCGGCCGGCTACCGCAACGCTGCGCACGGTGCGCTGTTTCTCGAGCACTACCTTTCGTCGCCCGTCGAGGTGCTGCTCGCCGGATGCGCGCCCGGGCGCCCGGCCCGCGAGAACATCGTCGAGGTCGGGCATCTCGCGGCAAGCCGCGCCGGCGAGGGACGGCAGCTGATCCAGTGGCTGGCGCCGCATCTGGCGGCCGAAGGCTTCGAGTGGATCGTCGGCACGGTGACCCAGGAGCTGCGCAAGATGCTCGTGCGCCTGGGCGTGGTTCCGCTGACGCTCGGTGCGGCCAACGCGTCCGCGCTGGGTGCCGAGGCCGTGCGCTGGGGAAGCTACTACGACCACCAGCCCGTGGTGCTGGCCTCCCACCTGAGGCTTGCGTTGCGCCGCCACATGGCGCGCCGGTCCACGGCTTCGGGAGCGCAGCAGTGAGCCCGCGCACCGAGGCGTCCGGCGTGGCGCTGGACGACGGCGAGCGCCGACTCGCGTTCGCCGAACTGGAAGACGAGGCGAACCGGCTCGCCGGACGGCTGCGGGCAGAAGGCAGCCGCGTCGTCGCCACCCTGATGGACAACTCGCCCGCCTGGGTGGTGGCCGACCTGGCTGCAGCGCGGGCGAAGGTGGTGCATGTGCCGCTGCCGGTGTTCTTCGCCCCCGGACAGATCGACCATGCGCTGCGCGCTGCTGGCGTGGACACCGTGCTGACCCTGCCGCCTCTCGCCGCGCGCTGGCCGGCAGGCACTGCCTCGGGCCTTGCGGTCGCAGGCCAGCCGCTGTCGATCGTGCGCCTTGCGGCGGCGGCCCCGCCGATGCCCGTGGGCACGGCCAAGATCACCTTCACTTCCGGCACCACCGGCGCGCCCAAGGGCGTGTGCCTCGATGCCGATGCCATGCGCCGGGTGGCCGAGGGCCTCGTCGAGGCGATGGCGCCACTCGACATCCGCCGCCACCTCTGCGCGCTGCCGTTCGCGGTGCTGCTGGAAAACATCGCGGGCGTGATGGCGCCGCTGCTGCGCGGCGCCACCTGCGTCACGCTGCCCCTGCAGCAGCTGGGCCTGAACGGCTCCTCGGGCTTCGACGCGGCCCGCTTCCATGCCTGCACGGTGGCGCAGCAGCCGCACAGCATCATCCTGCTGCCGCAGATGCTGCGCGCCTGGTCCGGCTACCTGCTGCAAAGCGGCCAGCGTGCGCCTGACTCGCTGAAGCTGGTGGCCGTGGGCGGGGCGGCGGTGGGCGCCAAGCTGCTCCACGACGCGCGCGCGCTCGGCATTCCGGCCTTCGAAGGCTATGGCCTGTCCGAAGGCGCTTCCGTGCAGACGCTCAACCTGCCCGGGCACGACCGCCCCGGCACGGCCGGCCGCGCGCTGCCGCATGCGCGGCTGCGCATCGCGGCGGACGGCGAAGTGGAGGTGGCCGGTAGCCTGTTCCTCGGCTACCTCGGCGACGCCGCCGCACCGCCGCAGTGGTGGCCCACGGGCGACCTGGGCCGGATCGACGCCGACGGCTACCTTCACATCAGCGGCCGCAAGAAGCATCTTCTGATCACCGCCTTCGGCCGCAACGTGTCGCCCGAATGGGTCGAGACGGCCCTGCGCGGCGAGCACGCCGTTGCCCAGGCCGTGGTGTTCGGCGACGCCCAGCCGGCGCTGAGCGCCGTGCTCTGGCCGGTGCGGGCCGACGCGCCCGATGCGCAGCTGCAGGCCGCCGTCGACGCCGCCAATGCCACGCTGCCCGACTATGCCCGGATCCGGCGCTGGGTCCGGGGCCGGGCGAACTTCGATGCCGCATCCGGCATGGCCACGGCCAACGGCCGTGCGCAACGCGCCGCCATCCTGCAACTGCACGCCGATGCCCTCGACATCGCCGCCGCACCCTGACCGAATCCACTGGAGTCCCCATGAGTTTCCATGACCGCCTGGTCGAACAGACCACCGACACCCGGGCGAGCCTGCTCGGCACGCCCATCATCCAGGGCTGCCTGCGCGGCGAGGTCTCGCTGCCGAGCTACCTGGCCTTTCTGCGCGAGGCCTACCACCACGTGCGCCACACCGTGCCCCTGCTGCAGGCCTGCAAGGCGGCCTTGCCGGAACGCAATGCGTGGCTGCGCGGACCCCTCGACGAATACGTGGAGGAAGAGCGCGGCCATGACGAATGGATCCTCGACGACATCCGCGCCGCTGGCGGCGATGCGCAGGCCGTGCGCAACGGACTGCCCGGCCATGCCACCGAGGTCATGGTGGCCTACGCCTACGACACCATCGCGCGGCGCAATCCGCTCGGCTTCTTCGGGATGGTGCACGTGCTCGAGGGCACCAGCGTGTCGCTGGCGCTGATGGCCGCCGACCAGATCCAGAAGCCCCTGGAGCTGCCCGATGCCGCGTTCACCTACCTGCGCTCGCACGGCATGCTGGACCGGGAGCACACCGCGCATTTTGAGCTGCTGATGAACCAGGTCGAGGACCCGCAGGACCAGGCGGACATCGTCCATGCCGCGCGCGCCTTCTACCGCCTGTACGGCGACGTGTTCCGCAGCCTGCCGCTGCCGCAGGCGAACGCCGCAGCCGGAGTGCGCGCATGAAGGCCGCCGAAGCCCGGGTGCTGCTGACCGGCGCGAGCGGCGGCATCGGCCAGGCCGCGGCCACGCGCCTGGTGAACGCCGGCGCGTCGGTGATGCTGGTCGGGCGATCTCCGGCGCGGCTGGCGGCGCAGGCGCGCGCCCTGGTGCGCGACTGCGGCGTGCCCCGGCCTCGGGTGGAGTGGTACGCCGCCGACCTGACGCGCGTCGCCAGCCTGGCGGGCATTGCCGAGGTGGCGTCCGGCTGGGGCAGCAACGTGCTGGTTCACAACGCGGGCGTATCGGGCTTCGGCCGGGTCGAATCGCTGGCCGCCAACGACATGGCGCAGGTGCTGCACCTCAACCTGCTGGTACCGATGCTGCTGACCCAGGCGTTGCTTCCCCATCTGCGCAGCCTGCCGCGGGCGCAGATCGTCTGCGTGGGCTCGGTGCTGGGGCGCCTCGGCCTGCCGGGCTTCAGCGTGTACTGCGCCAGCAAGTTCGGGCTTCGCGGATTCGCGGAGTCGCTGCGCCGCGAACTCGGCGATACGCAGGTGCGCGTGCAATACCTCGGCCCGCGCACCACGCGCACCGAGTTCAACAGCGCCGAGGTGGAAAACTACAACGAGGCCACGGGCACGGCGACGGACCGGCCCGACATCCCCGCGGCGGCGCTGCTGCGGCTCATCGAGAACGAGGACGCCGAGTGCTTCCTGGGCTTTCCCGAGAAGCTGGCCGTCCGGCTCAACGGGCTCGCGCCAGAGTTGCTGGACGGCGCGTTCGACAAGCACCGCCGCGCCCTGCCGCCGCTCGCGCCGCCGGCGCAGCCTTTCCTCGAATGCCCGGACACCCTGGGCGCGTCCGCCGAATCCGATTCCCACTCGCTGCTGCACAGCGTGCACTGACCCACAAAGGACCATCCATGACACCGACCGCTTCACGATTCTCTTCTTCGCCCATGCCGGCCACGGTGCAACGCCGGTGGCTGATCGGCATCGCCGCTGCCGCCGCGCTGGGAGCGGCGCTTCCGCGCGCGGCCTTCGCGGCCGGCGTCGACGATGCCGTGGTCGAACTGCAGCACGACTGGGAAGCGATCCGCTACCAGACGCCCGCGGCCGAACGCGAGAAGCGCTTCGAGGCCCTGGCCGCCAAGGCCCGCAAGGTGAGCGAAACCTACCCGGGCCGCGCGGAGCCCCTGGTCTGGGAGGGCATCATCGTCAGTTCGTGGGCGGGCGAGAAGGGCGGCCTCGGCGCGCTGGGGCTGGTGAAGCAGGCCAAGGCACTGTACGAAGCCGCGATCGCGATCGACGGCAATGCGCTCGACGGCTCGGCCTACAACAGTCTGGGCGTTCTCTACTACAAGGTTCCCGGGTGGCCGGTGGGTTTCGGCGACAAGGCCAAGGCAAAGGAACTGCTCCAGAAGGCACTGTCGCTCAACCCGAAGGGGATCGATCCGAACTTCTTCTACGGCGAGTACCTGGTCGAGGTTCGGCAGCCCGACCAGGCCGTTGCGTATCTCGAGCGGGCACTGCAGGCGCCGCCGCGGCCGGGCCGGCAGGTGGCCGACAGCGGGCGCCGCGACGAAGCGCGCCTGCTGCTGGAGAAGGCCAAGGCCAGGTAGGACGGCCCCTCAGCGGTTAGGAGGCCGTCGGACTTGAGCCTGAGCGAACCCGAATGATCGGTGCGCCGCTTTTTGGGGACGGCGCCGCTCGGATCGAGCGCTGTGAACGGGTGACCAGGCGCCGTGAGGGCGCATGGGGCCGCCCCGGGGACTCGGTATGGGCGTGATCGAGGCGCACTTTGCCCCTCACGCCGCACCCAGCACGTGCATGCGCTTGATGTTCCAGGCCATGCTCACCAAGCTCCATTCGCCCTGGGCCTTGGCCAGCCCGCGCATGCTCATCTGGCGCCAGCCCATCGCCCGCTTGACGATGCCGAACACCGGCTCCAACGTCTGCTTGCGCAGGCCGTACAGCGCCCGCCCGGCCTGCGTGCCCAGACGGTGCGCCATCTGCATCACCGGGTCCGTCGTCTGGGGGGTGCGGTGCACCGGGTGCGAAGCGCTGCGTGAGCGGCGTGTGATGCGACTCTCTCTTGAGCGCCAGCAGCGGCTGGACCCCAGCGTCGTTGCAGGCGATCACGTTGGCCTGACTGAAGAAGCCGTTGTCCGTGATCAGCGACCTCGCCTCGCCCAGCACCGCAGGCTGCGATTGGATCTGCTCCAGCGTGGGCACAACTTCTCGCTTGTCGTTGCACGCGCCTGCGTGACGTGCGCGGTGATCACCATCATCGTCTCGGTGGCTCGATCTGGGCCTTGGCCTGCGCAATCGCACTCAAGCGGTCTTCACGCCGGGCGATCTCCGCCGGCACGTCCATGCCATCGGGCACTGCGGCGCGGTCGCTGCTCTCGGCCAGCGCCAGCAGAGTTTGCACCTCCCGGCGCAACTGCGCCTGGATCTTGTTGGCATGCGCCCACGACAAGGCCTTGTGCTTGCTGGCGTTGGCGCCGATCTTGGTGCCGTCAAGCGCGATGTGGCCGAGCTTGAGCAGCTTCATCTCGCGCGCCAGTACCAGCACCTGCACGAACAGCGCCTGCACCTCCTTCAGGAAGCGGCGACGGAATGTCGCCAGCGTGTCATGGTCAGGATGGGTGTTGGCTGCCACGTAGCGAAATGCCACCGAGTCGTAGGTCGCGCACTCGATCTTGCGGCTGGAGCGCACGCCGTTGGCGTAGCCGTAGATCAGCAAACCCAGCAGCACCGCCGGGTGGTGCGCCGCAGAGCCTCGGCCCGCGCATTGCCGGGCCAGATCGCTCAGATCGAGCTGCTCGATGACTTCGACCACGAAGCGCGCCAGGTGATCACTGGGCAACCACTCATCCACCGACGGCGGCAATAGGTACGCAGTGTCTCGGTCAACGGGGATGAATCGGTTCATCGGCTCGGCTTCTTGTTTGGACTGCCGCGATTGTCTCGGATGGCGTCATCCTCCGGAGGACTGCAAAGCCCGACGGCCTCCTGGTCTTACTGTGTCATAAGCGTAGCCTTGCGTTTGCGCGCAGGCAGCACGGACATCGGGGCAGCGTCTTGAGCAAGGCTGCGGCGATAAGCAGCCGCAAAGTCGTGATGGACGATGGGACGTGGCGCTGCGTGCGCTGGGCTGCCGCGAGGCTTGTAATGCGTGGGTAGGGCAGATTCTTTGCTTCGTGCGGAGTTTTTTTTACCAGCTCCCTCGGGATGCCGCAGTTGCCGCGCCATCAAGAAACCGTAAGCGGCGATGCTCAGGCTGGCGTGGTGATGGAACCCCCGCCAGCCCCGGCCTTCGTAGTGGCCCAGCCCCAATTCCTGCTTGAGGTCCTGGTAGTCGCGCTCAATGCGCCAGCGCATCTTGGCCTCCAGCACCATGCGCTCAAGCGGCAGATCCTCAGCCAGCGTGGACAGCCAGTACTTCATCGGCTCCTTGTGGCCTTCGGGCCACTCGATGAGCAGCCACTCCTGGACGCGCTGCTGCGAGCGCTGATGATCGCGATGGGCTGCATGTACGCGAACGCGGGCGAAGCGAGATCGCAAGGCGAAGTTGGTGCCCTCGCGCCACTCGAGGGTCTGCCATTGAGAAGGATCCAGCTCGAAGGCCAACTCCTTGACCGATAGCGGGCGCTGGTGCCTGGCATTCCCCAAGCGCTGCCGGGTAGGCACGTTGCCACGTCCGCTGTACGGCTCGGGCGGCAGCGGCGCATGCCCGGGCGGCCACACCGTCACCTGGCCCGTCACGCCCACCACGTAGGGCAGGCCCAACTCGCTCAGGCGTTCCCGAAACGCCGTCTCCATGCCGTAGCCGGCATCGGCCAGCACGCAGTGCCTGGGGGCGCCTTGCGCCATCAGCCGCTCGATCTGCGCCAGCGCAATCGCCGGCTTGGTGGCGAACGCCAAGTCTTGCGGAACGCCCGCCTTCTCGCGCCGCTCCCTGTCGACGGCCCATTCCTGAGGCAGGTACAGCCGCCAGGCTACCGGCAGGCTGCCCGCCTGGCATGCCAGCGTCACGCTCACCGCCACCTGGCAGTTGTCCTGCTTGCCCAGCATGCCGCAGTACTGGCGCGCCACACCCACCGAATGCCGGCCTTGCTTGGGAAAGCCGGTGTCGTCGACGATCCACCAGCCGCCGTCGCTGAAGTCCATCGCCGGCACGACCCACTGCGCCACGCGCAGCAGCATTTGTTCGTCAGACCAGGCCGAATCGGCCACGAAGTGGTGCAGCGACTGGTGGCGCGAGCGCGTGGCCGCAGGTGCCAGGTGCGCCGCCATCGGCTCCACGCTCTTGCGCTTGAGCGGCGCCATCAGGCCGGTGCAATACCCGCGCAGCCCAGCCTGCCTGTCTGCATGGCCCAGACCCTCGCCCAAATGCGCCAGGTAGCGCTCAAACTCACGCAGTTCCTTCATCAAGGCTCACCTCTTGCTCGAAGAAGTTCGCATAATGCCTTGATTCTGTTCAAATTACTAACACAGTAAGACTAGGTGGCGTTCACAGCGGTCACCCTCATGCCCCGCCTCAAAGTCCCAGGTAGGCCCGCCGCAGCCCCTCGTCGGCCAGCAGCTCGCCGCCCAGGCCCGACATCACTATCTCGCCGTGTTCCAGCACGTAGCCGCGCTGCGCCAGGCTGAGCGAACGGTGCACGTCCTGTTCAACCAGCAGGATCGTAATGCCGCGGGCATTGATCTGCGGCAGCTTCCCGAAGATGTCCTTGACCATGATCGGCGCCAGTCCGATCGACGGCTCGTCGAGCAGCAGCAGCTTGGGCGAGGTCATCAGGGCCCTGCCAATTGCCAGCATCTGCTGCTCGCCGCCGCTGAACGAGCGCGCCAGTTGGCGCCGCCGCTCGCGCAAGCGTGGGAAGAGCGAGTAAATCCACTCGAGGTTGTCGCGGCTGCGGCGCGCATCGCGCAGCAGGTCGCCGCCGACGCGCAGGTTGTCCTCGACCTCCATGTGGCCGAAGAGCCGGCGGCCTTCCATGACCTGGGCCATGCCCAGGCGTGCGATCTGGTGCGATGCCCGGCCGCTGATGCGTTCGCCGCAGAAGCGCACCTCGCCGGCGAAGGCCGGCAGCGTGCCCATCACGGTCCGGATCAGCGTGGTCTTGCCGGCGCCGTTGGCGCCGACGATGCTGACGATCTCGCCTTCGGCGACGTTCATGTCGACGCCGCGCAGTACCTGGACATCGCCATAACCGGCGTCGAGTCCCTTGACTTCCAGCATCATGCGTGGGCCTCCCCGAGATACGCGTTCACCACTTCAGGGTCGTTCGCCACCGCGTTCGGCTCGCCCTCCGAAATCTTGCGGCCGTGATGCACGACCACGATGCGGTCCGACAGCTGCATGACCGCCTTCATGTTGTGCTCGATGATGAGCACGCTGATGTCGGTGCGGCGCAGGTCCAGCACCAGCGCCACCATCTCCGCGGTTTCCACCGTGGTGAGGCCGGCCATCACTTCGTCGAGCAGCAGCAGCCGCGGCTGGGTGGCAAGCGCCTTCGCGACCTCCAGGCGCTTGCGACCCGACAGCGTGAGCGTGCGGGCGACCTGGTGCTCGCGCCCGCCGAGGCCGACGCGGCGCAGCACCTTCATGGCGGCCTCTTCGGCATCCTCGCGCCGCGGATGGCGCAGGAAGGCGCCGATCATGGCGTTCTCCAGCACCGTCATCTCGCCGAAGGGCTTGACGATCTGGAAGGTGCGCACCAGCCCGGCGGCGCAGATCTGCGCGGCACCCAGGCCATCGACTCGGCGGCCGTCGAACCAGATCTCGCCGTCGGTGGGCGGCAGGAAGCCGGAGGCCATCGCGAACAGGGTGGTCTTGCCGGCGCCGTTCGGGCCGATCAGGCCGACGATCTCGCCCTCGCCGACCGAGAAGCTGACGTCGTCGGAGGCACGCAGGCCGCCGAAGCTCTTGCCGACGCCGCGGAATTCGAGCAGCTTCATGGTGCGCCCTCCGCCGCAGCGAGCTCTGTGGCCCGGGCCACGCGCCTGCGCTCGCGCCAGCGATCGAAGATCGCCATCAGGCCGCGCGGCTCCCAGCGGATCACGAGCATCAGCAGTAGGCCGTACAGCATCATGTCGACGCCCACCAGGCCGCCCGAGACGGTGCGCGAGAGCTCCTCACCCGGCAGCAGCAGCAGCGCGCCGATCACCGGCCCCCACAGCGTGCCGCGCCCGCCGATGATGCAGACCACCGCGATGACCACGCCGAGGTTGGAGCCAAACACCTTGTCGGGGCTGATGTATAGCACGAACTGGGCGTAGAAGGTGCCACCCAGCGCGGTGAGCCCGGCGCTCAGCATCGCGGCCAGCATCTTGTAGCGCAAGATGGGCACGCCGAGGGCTAGCGCCGCTTCCTGGTCGTTGCGCACCGCCGCAAGGTAGTAGCCGAAGCGGCTGCGCAGGATCTGGCGGTTGATGAGCCAGGCCGCGGCCGTGAAGGCCAGCGCGACCACGTAGTAGAACTCCTTGCGCGTGTGCTGGAAGTACAGCGGCGCGTCGCGCAGCAGGGTCACCTCCATGCCGCGCGGCCCGCCCAGCAGGCCGTCGGCGTTCTCGACCAGCGTCTTGAGCACCATCGCCGTGGCGATGGTCGCCAGCGCGAAGTAGGCGCCGCGCAGCTGCATGCACGACAGCCCCACCACCACCGCGGCGACGACCGCGACGGCGGCCCCGGCCCACATGCTCAGCCAGGGGCTGAGGCCGAGGTGCACGAACAGCCAGGTCGAGGTGTAGGCGCCAAGGCCGAAGTAGGCCGAGTGGCCGAGCGAGAGCTGGCCGGCGATGCCGCCCAGGATGTTCCACGACAGCGCCAGGTAGGCGTACAGCAGCGTGACGACGGCGATCGACAGCAGGTACTGACTATCGCTCAGGAGCGGCGCAACGGCCACGGCGGCGATCAGCGCCATCCTGGCGCCGGCAGGCAGGGTGCGGGTTGCCATCATTCGTTCTCCACGCCGAACAGTCCGCTCGGTCGGAAGTACATCACCGCGAGGAACAACAGGAAGATCAGGGCTTCGGCGTAGGTCACCGGGATCAGCTGGCTGCCGACCGACTCGAGTACGCCGACGATGATGCCGCCCCAGAAGGCGCCGGCCACCGAGCCGATGCCGCCGAGCACCACGATGACGAAGGCTCGCATGCCGAAGGTGTCGCCGACGAAGGGGTTAGCCGGATAGAGCGGCAGCAGCAGCGCGCCGGCCACGCCCAGGATGCCCAGGCCGATGGCGAAGGACAGTTGGTAGACGCGCGCGCTGTCGATGCCCAGCACGCCGGCCGCCTCGCGGTCCTGCCCCGTGGCGCGGATGGCGCGGCCGGTGCGCGTGTAGCGCAGGAAGGCGACCAGCCCGGCCGTGATCAGCGCGGCGAACAGCAGGCCGGCCAGTTGCGGGTAGGTGAAGATCAGGTCGCCCATGACCAGCACCTCGTTGGCCCAGGGGCTGTCGACCGAGCGGCTGTCCGGGCCGACCAGCGCGAGGAAACCGTAGTCCATGAAGATCCACAGGCCGGTGGTGAAGATCAGCACGCCGATGGGCTCGCGCGAGATCTCCTTGCGGTAGATCGCGTCGATCAGCCAGCGCTGGCAGGCGTAGCCGACCACGAACAGCACCGCCGCCGTCAGCGGCGCCGTCAGCAGCGGGTGCAGGCCGGCCTGTGTCGCCAGTGCGTACGACACGTACATCGCCATCATCAGGAAGGAGCCGTGCGCGAAGTTGATGATCTTCATCACGCCGAACTGCAGGCTCAGGCCCAGCGCGATGAGGCCGTAGATGGCCCCGCTGGCGATACCGCTCAGCAGGGCCTGTAGATAGGTGCTCGACAAGAAAATGCTCCTTGCGGGAGAAATGAAAGCCGGTCGCCCCTCGCAGGGCGACCGGCCACGGGACGCGCGACGCTCAGGGCTTGGGCGTGTCAGCCGGCCACACCATGCGGTAGCTCTTGGACGCCAGGTTCTCCGGCCAGATGGTGCGGTACTCGCCGTCCGGCGTGATCTGCTGCATCACGTACCGCTTCTTCGGGTTCTGGCCCTTCTCGTCG
This sequence comes from Variovorax paradoxus B4, assembly GCF_000463015.1. Lineage (NCBI taxonomy): Bacteria > Pseudomonadati > Pseudomonadota > Betaproteobacteria > Burkholderiales > Comamonadaceae > Variovorax > Variovorax paradoxus. Next base: position 368,294 of record NC_022234.1, read on the forward strand.
ATGACGATGTTGTAGCCGACCAGCTTCGTGAGGTCGGTGCCTTCGATGCGGGTCTTGGCCAGCGCATTGCGAATGGCCTCCGGGTCGGCCTTGCCGGCGCGTTCCAGCGCATCCTTGATCACCCACACCGCGACGTAGGCGCTCACCGAGAGCTCGTTGGGCTCGACCTTGTTCGCCGCCACGAACTCGTCCCAGAACTTCTTGGCGAAAGGCGTCGTGATCGACGACTCGTAGCCGGCCCAGCCATTAGTCGTGAACACCTGGCTCGTGATGCCCTTGCCAACCAGCGGAATGAAGTTGCTGTCGATCTGTCCGCCCGCGCTGCCGACGTAGGCCATCGCGCCCACCTGCATCTGCGCCAGCAACTTGTGCAGTTGCACGGCGTCGGCCGAGTAGGCCGTGACCGTGACCACGTCCGGCTTCTTGCCCTTGATCTTGAGCACCAGCGGACGCAGGTCGGGCGAGTTCGGCGGATAGCCTTCGTCGAGCACGACCTCGATGCGGTCCGCCTTGAACTTGGCGCGTAGCGTGTTGGCCATGTCCTGGCCCCAGTCGGTGTTCTCGTAGACCATCGCCACCGTCTTGGCCGGCTTGCCCGTGGTCTTGCCGGCGAACGAGATGAAGTCGGCCATGCTCTCGGCATTGGACGAGGCCGGCACCTGGGTCGGGCGGAACACGTACTTGAAGCCACGCTCGGTGATGTCGGCCTTGGCCGCGAGGTCGACCACCCAGGGCGTGCGGTACTTCTCGGCGACCGCCGTGGCCGGGAAGGTCACGCCACTCTGGAAGGCGCCCAGCAGCACGGGCGTCTTCTCGCGCGTGATCAGGCGCTCGGCCTCGGTGATCGCCACCTTGGCATCGCCGCGTGTGTCCACCTCCAACAGTTCGAGCGGGGCACCGCCCATCGATTTGATGCCGCCGCCCTCGTTGATGTGCTTGACGGCCAGGTGCGTGGCGCGCGACATGTCCTTGCCGATCGATGCCGCGGCGCTGCCGGACAGCGGGATGAGATAGCCGATCTTGACCGGCTCGGCGGCCTTGGCCAGGCTCGCGCCGAGCAGTGCGCTGGCGGCCATCGCGCCGACGAGGCCGGCTTTCAGTTGGAGGCGGCGGTGGTTGTTCATGGGTTGTCTGTCTCCTGTTGTGAAAAGGAAAGTGCTGGATGGCAGTCGAGATCTCAAAGGGCGTGCGACGCGCCGTCCACGGCTTCATAGACCGCCTGCACCAGCCGGTCCGCGCGTTCGTTGAGCAGCACGCCCGGCCCCATCCGGTTCATCGTGTAGCCGAAACCGAGGCGGCGCGACGGCGACGCAAAGGCCAGCGAGCCGCCCGCGCCGACATGGCCGAAGGCGTCGCGGCCGAAGCAGGCGCTGTCCAGCCCGCGCGCCCGGTTGTCCATCTGGCGCATGAAGCCGGCCGCGAAGCGCGTCGGCACGCGCAGGCAGGCGTCGTCGTGCGTGGCCGAGGACACGGCCGTGGCCTTGGCCAGCGTGTCTTCCCGGAGCAGCCGGAAGCCGCCGCGCAGGCCGCCGCACGCGAGCGTGCCGTACAGGCGCGCCAGGCTGCGTGCGTTTGTGATGCCGCCGGCCGCGCCGAGCTCGGCCGCATGGCCGGCGCGGCTGTTGAAGCCGCTCGGACGCCAGCCGCCGGTGTTCTTCATGTACAGCGCAGTGGGGCTTTGCGGCTCCTCGAGCAGCGCGCGTTCGAACGCGTTGCGTGGCACCGAAGTCGCCGCGGGCGGCACAATGGTAGCGACTCGCGATTCCTCGCTGTTGGGCAAGCCGATCCAGAAATCCAGCCCCAGCGGCTGTGCCACTTTCCGGCGGAAGAACTCGCCGAGCGAACAGCCGCCGATGCGCCGCACCAACTCGCCGAGCAGCCAGCCGTAGGTCAGCGCGTGGTAGCCCACGCGCGTGCCCGGTGCCCAGAACGGCGCTTCGCGTTCGAGGCGTTCGACCATGAAGTCCCAGTCGAAGGCCGCGCCGTCGGGCAGGCGCTCGCGCAGCGCCGGCAGGCCCGCGCTGTGGTCGAGCAGCATGCGCGGCGTGATCGCGTCCTTGCCGGCCGCGGCGAAGGCTGGCCAGTAGCGGGCGACGGGCAGGTCGACGTCGAGCTCGCCGGCCTCGGCCAGCAGGTGGATGCACAGCGCGGTCGCCGGCTTGGTGTTCGAGAACACCACGCTCAGCGTGTCGCGCTGCCAGGGTTTACCGCCTTCGACATCGGCCCAGCCGCCCCAGAGGTCGACGACGCACTCGCCATCGATCTCGACCGCGAGCGAGGCGCCCAGCTCGCCGCCGTGGACCAGGTTGTGTTCGAAGGCCGCGCGCACCGCTTCGAAGGCGGGCGAACAGTGGCCGGCACTGCGCAGCGTGAGGAGTGATCCCGACATCGCGGATCAGCGCGTCAGCGGCGCGCGGGCGCCGAAGCCGAGCAGGTAGCGCGCGTCGTTCGACAGCGTCGGCACCACCTCGGCCGGCAGCGTGCTCGTGAAGTCGGCGAACAGGCGCAGCCACGAGACGTTGTAGTTACACAGGATCGCGCGGCGCTGGCCGTCGGTGTCGTTCGGCCCGGACCGGTGCCAGGTGTTCGACAGCCAGATCGCCACCGAGCCCGCCGGCGCGGTGAGGGTCACTTCGCCTTCCAGCGGATCGCTGCCCCAGGGCGGCGACTTGCGCAGCTTGTGGCTGCGTGGCATCACGCGGGTGGCACCGTTGTCGGCGGTGAAGTCGTCGAGCATCCAGACGTTCTGCAGCGTGAGCGGAAAGTCGGGCAGCGGCTCGGCGATCTGGCCGAGCGGCGCATCGACGTGCCAGGCGCCGCCGCCGGTATGCGGCCCGATGCTGGTGGACTGGAAGTCGTGCAGGTTGCAGTCCTGCCCCATGACGTGGCGCACCATCGGCAGCACCACCGGATGCTCGATCAGTGGGATCAGGTCGGGCGCCTTGTCGAGCAGGTTCCACACCCGCTGCGACCGGTCGTTGTCGAACAGGGTCGGCAGGTGCAGGAAATTCTTCGACACCTTGTGGATTGGCACCGGCCAATGGGTGTCGGCGTTGTCGCGCCGGTACTGGTGGATGCGCGCCACCATGCGCTGCGCCTCGGCATCGCTCACCGTGTAGTGCTTCTTGTAGTAGGCGAGGATCTCGGCGTCGTCCTCGTGCTGCGCGTCGTCCAGCGCCAGCGGATGCGCCAGCTCGCGGGCCATCACCTCGGCCACGCGCTCGCGCGCCTGCGCGAGCTGCCCGGCGTCGAGAACGTTCTCGATCACGGCATAGCCTTCCTCGGCGAGTTGGGTTTGCAGGGCCTGCAGGTTCAGTTCTGTCTTCATGGTGTCCTTGGGGGAGGGGCGGAGGTCGCGACGGGTTCGAGGGTGTTGCGCGCCAGCTTGCCGACGCTGGTGCGTGGCAGCCGCTCGACGATGCCGATGCGCCGCGGTACCTTGTAGGCCGCGAGTTGCGCGGCGCAGTGATCGAGCAGGCGCCGCACATCGGGCTGGCGGCCGGGCGCCGGCGTCACCCAGGCATGCACCACCTGGCCCATGCGCTCGTCGGTCGCGCCGAAAGCGGCCGCTTCGCCGACCTCCGGCTGCGACAGCAGCACCTGCTCGACTTCGCTCGGGTAGACTTTGAAGCCCGCGACGTTGATGGTGTCGTGCTTGCGGCCCTGGATGTAGACGTAGCCCTCGTCGTCCGTCAGCGCCACGTCGCCGGTGTAGAGCCAGCCGTCGCGCAGCGTCCGGGCCGTCTGCTCGGGCAGATTGCGGTAGCCGGCCATCACCTGCGGTCCGCGCACGCGGATCTCTCCGGCCCGGCCCGGCGGCAGCGGCGTCGCACCGTGCTCGACGTCGACCACCTCGAGTTCGCAGGCCGGCACCGGCAGGCCCACCGAGCCCGGCCGGCGCTCGCGGTGCATCGGGTTGAACGCCAGGCAGGGGCCGGCCTCGCTCATGCCGTAGCCCTCGTAGATTGCGCAGCCGGTCGCATCCTCGAAGCGCTGCAGGGTCTCGCGCGGCAGCGGTGCGGCGCCCGAGAAGCAGGCGCGCAGGCTGATCAGCGACTCGCGCTGCAGGTCGGTCTGCTTCAGGATGTCGTAGAAGATCGTCGGCGCCGCGGACATCAGCGTGACCCGATGCTCGGCGATCGCCTGCAGCGCGGCCTTGACGTCGAAGCGGCGATGGATCACCAGTTCGCCGCATGCATACAGGCACAGGTGCAGCGACATCGACACCGCCGAGACGTGGAACAGCGGCATGGTGCACAGCACCACCTCGGCCCCGCGCCGGGTCGGCAGCCAGGCCTCGCGCTGCGCGATGTTGAAGGCGAGCTGGCGGTGCCGGATGTTGACGCCCTTGGGCAGCCCGGTCGTGCCGCCGGTGTACTGCAGCGTGGCCAGGTCTTCATGCACGGGCAGGTCGGCCGGCAACGCGCAGGCCTCGCCCTGGAGCGCGGCAAAGGCGCTGCCATCGCCCGTGCACCAGAGCGCTTCGCGCGCCAGCGCCGGACGCAGCACCTGCAAGTCGGTCTTCACGCTCTGGTCGTAGAGCACCATGCAGGGATCCGCATCCTCCAGCATGTGGGCGAGCTCGCGCCCGCTGTAACCCGGATTGAGCGGCACTGCCTGCGCGCGCAGCGCATGCACCGCGAAGGTCGCGATTGCGAGGTCGAGCGAGTTGCCCATGACCAGCGCCACGCGATCGCCGGCCCGCACACGTGCTGCCAGACGCCGTGCGAGCGCGCCCACGATGCCGGCGTACTGTCCGTAGTTCAGGCAGATGCCTTCGAAGCGCAGCGCCGGGCGCTCGGGCGCTTCGGCGGCGGCGTCGCGCAGCAGATGGACGACCGACGCCGGCACCGGCGGCAGGCGGCCGGCTTCGTCATGGGGGCGCGTCATTTCGCGCCGGAGCCGGCGTCGCGCCGCTTCTTGAGATCGCTGGCCTGCCACACCGTGCGGCGGCCGCTTTCGACACCCAGCAGCGTGATGGGGTCCTGATTGTCGATGTGGCCGTACTGGCCCTTGTAGATGCTGTAGCCGCACAGCTCCTGCAGGCGCTGCGGCAGGCGCCGCGCCACTTCGACCGGCACGCCCAGTTGCATGTTCTCCTGCTGGCGCAGCCAGCCCGCGCAGTAGTAGCACGAGAGCGCGTAGCGGCGCATCGACGTGGTGTTGGCGCCGCCCTTGTGCCACAGCGCGCTGTCGAACAGCATGATGCTGCCGGCCTTCATGGTCGCCTGCACGGTGTCGATGTCGGCCCCGTAGGGCGGCGCGCTGGGCTGCTTGTGGCTGCCGGGCACGATGTGGGTCGCGCCGTTCTCCTCGGTGAAATCGCTCAACGCCCAGATGGCGTTCACGGCCAGCGGCGCGCGCGGACGCGGTAGTGGGATCTGCTGCGTGTCCTCATGCAGCGGCTGTGCCTCCTGGCCGGGCCCGAGGGTCAGCGAGCACAGCGACGACAGCAGCAGCTCGCGGTCGAGCAGCCGCTCGGACAGGGCCAGCACGTCGGGCTGAAGGGGCACGGTCCAGAACACCTCGTCGTGCACCAGCAGGTTGTTGATGCGAACGGTCTTGAGCCCCTCGAAGGAGGTCTTTGCGTAGCCGAAGCTGTGCTCGGCCTCCACCCGCAGCAGGGCCTCGGTGAGGGCGATGACCTGGGGCTTGGCAATGATCTCGGGCAGCACGACATAGCCGTCGCGCTCGAATGACGCGAGCCATTCGTCCAGTTGTTCGGATGACGCCATCGGCGTTGTCTCCATCGTTATGTATTTGTGCACCGATGGTCGGGCGTCGGGGCGCAACTCACCAGTGCGCAGCGTCCACGGCCAACGTGCAATCCGTCCACGGCCGGCTCGCGTGAGGGAGGGATGACGCGGTGTGGCGTGGCTGGCTATGATCGGCGTCACCCCTCCCATGAGCGACCCGACCTATCACCGCAGCACCCAGATCGTCACGCCCGGCGAACAGTTCGCTTACTGGCGCGATGCGATCTGCGATGCCTACGTGCCGCTTGAGCCCGAGCGGGCCGAAGCGCCGGGCTTTCGCGGCAGTATCGAGGGCCTGATGCTGCCCGAGCTGCGCAGCTCGACCATCACGGCCGAAGCGCACGCGGTCCGGCTGTCCAGCGCCGGGCTCGCCAAGCAGCAGGTCGCTCCCTTCTTCGTGAACCTGATGGGCTTCGGCGAAGCGGTGGTGCAGCAGGACGGCCAGACGCAGCGCGCCGGTCCCGGCGACATCTACGTGGTCGATTGCGCATCGGTGTGGGAGGTCGACTTCCGATCAAGCTTCAGCATGTTCTGCATTGAGATCGACGACGCGCTGCTGCGCTCGCGGCTCGGCCGTCGCGGCCGTCTCGCCTCACCGGTGCTGGCCGGCGACAGGGGCACGGGTCGCATCCTCGCCAACTACATGCGCCTGGTGCATGAGCTGCCCTCGCAGGACCTGCTGCAAGTCCAGTCGCTGATGGTCGGCCATTGCAGCGAGCTGCTGTCGCGCGCGCAGCTGCCCGACGAGCCGGATGCGCGCGCGGAGCGAGTCCGGCGCGAGATGCTCGAGCGGATCCTCGGACTCATGCGACGCCGTCTCAGCGACCGCAGCCTGACGCCCGATGCGGCATGCGCCGAACTGGGCATCTCGCGGAGCTACCTGTTCAAGATCCTCGGCGAGGGTGGCCAGACTTTCAGTGGTTACCTGCGGCAGTGCCGCCTCGACGAATGCCGCCGCGTGCTCCGGGAGCAGCCGCGGCGCGCGGTCGCCGACATCGCCGCCGATTGGGGCTTCGACGAAGTTTCGTCCTTCAACCGGGCCTATCGCGCACGCTTCGGACAGACGCCGCGCCAGGCGCGCGAAGCGCTCGGCTGAGTCCGCCGGCACGCCGAAGCGTGCAAGGTCATCGGGCCTGGCGCAGACCGAGGATCACGGGCTCAGGCGCAGCGCGCGTAGACCAGCGCCAGGTAGTCGGCGTGCTTGCGCAATGCCTCGAGCGGAAAGAAGCGCGACATCGGCACGCCGAGTCCGTTGGCGACGCGAGGCAGCGTCTCAACGGAGGGTGAAACCTGGCCGTGCTCGATGCGGGAGAGCAACGGGCGGGAGATGCCGGCGCGCCGGGCCAGTTCCCGCCCGAGGCGCCGGCGGCGATGCGGAGGGCGCGGTGTTGATTGCCACTGAAAACCGACCCGTACAGAGTATATTCAAGCGCCTCTACAGCGCCAACGCCTCTACCTCATGTCCAAGCCGCCTTCGATACCTCGCCGCCCGTCGAAACGACTTGCAACCGCCGTGGCAACGCCCGTCGGCACCGCCCGGCGCACCCGGACTTCTGCGGCCAGGACCAGCGTCAAAGCCAAGACCGTGGCCCTCGACGACGACTTCCCGGGCCTCGCACTGGAAGACCTGCAAGGCGTCCCCGGCGACACCCTGACCGACCGCACCTGCCAGAAGCTGCGCCACGCGTTGATGACCGGCGCGCTGCTGCCCGAACAGGTGCTCACGGTGCGTGGCGTGGCTGAGGCCTTTGGCGTGAGCCTGACGCCCGTGCGCGAGGCCGTGCAGCGGCTGGTGGTCGAGCAGGGGCTCGAAGTGGTCAATGGCCGCACCATCCGCGTTCCCCGCCTGGGCGTGGAGACCTACCGCGAAATCCTGAAGATCCGGATGGAGCTCGAATGCCTCGCGGCCAAGGAGGCGGCGCCGCGCATCTCCAATGAAGAGATCGAGCGACTCGATGCCGTGATGCAGGCGCACCTGGCTGCGATCCAGGCGGGCGATGCGCACCAGACACTGATGAAAAACTCCGACTTTCATCTTTCAATATATCGTGCATCGGGCCAGCCCATTCTGATCCGCGTCATCGAGAGCCTGTGGCTGCGCGTCGGGCCTACGCTCAACCTGCTGTTTCCCCAGTATTGCGGAAGCATGACCGGCCACGAGACGCATCTGGTGGCCATGGACGCGCTGCGGCGGCGCGATGGCGACGCCCTCGGGCAGGCGATGCGCGACGATCTGGCGCACGGTTCGCGCTTCCTGATTCGCCTGCTCAAGCCCTGAAATCCGCTCATGGGTGGGTTTTGGAGCATTTTGAATATATTCAAGTGCTTCTAAACTGCGGCCAGACCCGTCGCACGGTGGGTTTCGTTCTTCTTTCGTCTCAGGAAAGGCCGCCCCATGAAGCTGAATCTCTCCCGCCGCGAGTTCCATCTGACCGCTGCCCACATGCTGCTGGCGTCTTCCGCCGGCGGCGCATTGCTGGGCGGTGCCGGCCCGGTGTTCGCGCAGTCGTCGCGCGCCGTGAAGCTCGGCACCTTCGGTGCGATCGATGCGCAGAACTACATCCGCGCGAAGAACCTGGCACCCAAGACATTCGGCCAGGGCGTCGGCAGCGATTTCGTGACGGTGCGCGCCGGCTCCGAAGTGATCTCAGCCATGGCCGGTGGCAGCCTGGACATGTGCAACATCGGCTCCAGTCCGATGATGGTGGGCTATGCGAACGGCCTGAAGGCCTCGATGGTGTATGTCTACAAGAACATCGTGGACAGCGAATGCCTGGTGGTGCAGGGCAACTCGGGCATCACGACGGTCGCGGGCCTGAAGGGCAAGAAGATCGGCCTGCCGTTCAACACCTCGGTGCATTTCGCGGCGGTGGCCGCGCTCAAGTTCGCGGGCCTGGGGCTTGCCGACGTGCAGCTCATCAACATGCGCGCCGACCAGATCGCCTCGGCCTGGCAGCGCCGCGAGATCGACGCGAGCTACATCTGGGTGCCGGTGCTGCCGCGCCTGACCGATGACGGCGGCAAGATCATCTTCAAGACCGGCGATCTGAACCGCCAGAGCCTGCTGATCTTCGATGGCCTGCTGGTGCGCGACGAGTTCAAGCGGAAGTCACCAGACCTGGTGCTGGCCTTCCTGAAGGACTACGAGCAGATTGCGCGCGGCTTCAAGCAAGACCCTAAGGACGTGGTCGACACCATGACCAAGTTCCTGAACGTCGATGAAGCCACGGTGATGCGCTCGCTGAACACCTTCTACCCCGTGCCGGCGAGCGAGCAGCTCAGCAGCCGCTGGATGGGCAAGCCCGGCGAGAAAGACACAGGCGTGCTCAAGACACTGCGGACGCAGGCGCAGTTCCTGTTCGAGTCGGGCCAGATCACGGTCATGCCCGAGGACGTGGGCGGGCTGGTCGATTCGAGCTTCGTCGCCAAGATGGTGGCCTGAGCCGATGCCGCCGGCACACCACGCGACCGGTTCGCCCAAGGTCCGCTTCGAGCAGGTGAGCAAGCGTTTCGGGCAGGGGCCCGACGCGGTGCAGGCGCTGGAGCCGATCTCGCTCGATATCGCCAAAGGCGAGTTCACCTGCCTGCTCGGCCCCTCGGGTTGCGGCAAGAGCACGCTGCTCAACATTCTTGCGGGCTTCGAGCAACCGACCAGCGGCCAGGTGCTGATGGACGGCCTGCCGGTGCGCGGCCCCGATCCGCGGCGCGGCGTGGTGTTTCAGCAGGGCGCGCTGTTCATCTGGATGAGCGTGCAGGACAACGTGGCCTTCGGGCCGCTTGCCATTGGCAAGCCTGCGTCGGAAGCAGCGCGCATCGCGGCCCACTACCTGGAGATGGTCGGGCTCACGGGCTTTGCCAAACGCTATCCGTACGAACTCTCGGGCGGCATGCAGCAGCGCGTGGGCATCGCGCGCGCGCTGGCCAACGACCCCGAGATTCTGCTGATGGACGAGCCCTTTGCCGCACTCGACGCGCAGACACGCGAACTGCTGCAGGAAGAAATCAAGCGCATCTGGCACGAGACCCACAAGACGGTGCTGTGGATCACGCACAGCATCGACGAGGCGCTGTTCCTGGCCACCGAGGTCGTCGTGATGTCGGCGCGGCCCGGACGCATCAAGGCGAAGTTCCGGCCCGAGTTTGCGCAAAGCGCCGACCCCGCCATCGTGGCCAGCCCCGAGTTCGCGCGCTTGAAGGCCGAGATCTTCGGCCTGCTGCGCGAAGAGGCGCTGACAGCGCAGCGCCAGGAGCGCGAGCGATGAGCGCGGCTGCACAGCACGCGTCGGGCGCCACGGGCCGCTCGCGCTGGATCAACCTGGGCTCGTTCGCGGTGCTGCTGTTGCTGTGGTTCCTCATCACCACGCCGCTGATGGGCGACAAGCCGCTGGTTGTGCCGCTGTTCCTGCCATCGCCGGTGTCGGTCTGGCAGACCTTTTTGCAGCTGATGCAGAACGGCTACCAGGGCAAGACGCTGGCGCACCACCTGGGCATCAGCCTGTTCCGCTTCGGGCTGGCGTTCGTGCTCACGGTGCTGGTCGCGGTTCCGCTGGGCCTGTGGATGGGCATGAACGAAACGGTCAAGGCGGTGCTCGACCCGCCCATCGAGATCTCGCGGCCGATGCCCAAGCTCGCGCTGCTGCCGCTGTTGATCATCTGGTTCGGCATCGGCGAGGTCGCGAAGATCGTGATCATCGTGCTCGCGCTGTTTCCGATCCTGTCGATCAGTTCGATGCAGGCGGTGCGCGGCGTGGGCCGGCGCAGGGTGCAGGCCGCGATGGCGCTCGGTGCCTCGCGCACCATGATCTTCCGGCGCGTGATTTTCCCGGCCAGCCTGCCGGGCATCTTCACCAGCATTCGCGTGAGCATCGGCATCGGCGTGACGATGCTGGTGGGCGCCGAAATGATCGCCACCAACGCGGGCATTGCCTACATGGCGATGTCGGCCTCGGATTTCCTGCTTACCAACGTCGTGATCGTCGGGGCACTGATCATGGCCGTGCTGGGCTATGCGCTCGACCTGCTGGCGCGCGCACTCGAAAACAAGGTCGTCCACTGGGGCGGCAAAGAAGGATAGGCCCCCATGACCACACGACTCCCCGCCCACGGCATTGCCTGGGAAGAGCTGCAGCGCCAGCTGAAAGACGCCAGCAGCAACGACGTGGACTGGCGCGGCGGCCGCGTGCCGATGTTCGTCCACTATGCCGGCGAAGATGTGCTCGAGGTGGCCAAGCAGGCCTACCTGATGTACTTCTCGGAGAACGGCCTGGGGCCACGCGCCTTCGGCAGCCTTGCCAAGTTCGAGGCGGAGGTCGTGGCCATGGGGCTAGGCCTTCTGCATGGCGGGCCGGAAGCCTGCGGCGCGATGACGACGGGCGGAACCGAGAGCATCTTCCTTGCCGTCAAGTGCGCCCGGGACCGCGCGCTGGCGCGCCATCCCGGCATGGGCAAGCCGCGCATCGTGATGCCGCAGAGTGCGCATCCAGCCTTCGACAAGGCGGCGTACTTCCTGGGGCTGGAGCCGATGCGCACGCCGCTGGGCGAGGACTTTTGCGCCGACGTGGCCGCGATGCGCGCGGCCCTGACGGCCGACACCGCCATGCTCGTCGGGTCGGCGCCGGCGTTTCCGCATGGCGTGGTCGATGCGATTCCCGAGATCGCCGAACTGGCGCGCGAGCACGACATCTGGATGCACGTCGATGGCTGCGTCGGTGGCTACTTCGCGCCGTTCGCGCGCGAGCTGGGCGCCGACATTCCCGACTTCGATTTCGCGGTCGAGGGCGTGACCTCGATTTCGGCAGACCTGCACAAGTACGGCTACACGGCCAAGGGCGCGTCGACGCTGTTCTTTGCCGATCCCGCGTCGTTCGCGCTCATGGGCTACCACTTCGACAACTGGCCGCGCGGCCAGTACTTCACGCACACGCTCGTCGGCACGCGTGCCGGTGGCGCCATCGCCGCCGCATGGGCCGTCATGAACTACCTGGGCAAGGACGGCTACCTGCGTGTGACCGAACGCGTGATGGCGACGCGGCGTGCCATGCAGCAGAGACTGGACGCGCTTGGCTTGCCGACGCTGGGGCGCCCGGAACTGTGCATCTTCGCCTTCGGTTCACCGCTGCGCGACATGGCGGCCATCGGCAAGGGAATGACCGCTCGCGGCTGGACCGTGGGCTACGTGAACGACCCGCCGGGCATTCACCACATGCTGAACCTCACGCACGAGCCGGTGGTAGGGCAGTACCTGAGCGACATGGCCGCGGTGCTCAAGGAGCCGCAGACGCATGCAAGGGCTGGGTCGGGCAAGGTGGACGCGCGGTACTAGCGGTGCGCCGCGTCGAACTGCAGCGTCACCTTGACCCCCCGGCCGCCGGCGCCGGGGCCGAACTGCAACTCGAGGCCGTGCAGTTCGGCAATGCGCCGCACGATCGACACCCCCAGGCCGCTGCCGCCTTCCTGCTGCCCGTCGGGCCGGTAGAAGCGCTCGCCCAGCCGCGCGAGCTGTTCGGCCGACAGCGGCTCCCCTTCGTTCTCGAGCTCCAGGTGTTCGCGCCCGATGCGCAGCACCACGCTCGATCCTTCCGGCGCATAGCGGACCGCGTTGTCGAGCAGGTTGCGCAGCATCATCGTCAGCAGATGCTCGTCGCCGAGGAGGGGCAGGGGGTGCGATCCGCGCGGTGGCCATTCGCAGGCCAGCTCGATGCGGCGGCGCTCGGCCGTCGCCAGGCAATCGCTCATGGCCTGCTCGACGATCTGCGGCCACTGCACCTCGGCGGTCAGGGCCGGCGCAACGCCGGACTCCACGCGCGAGAGCGAGAGCATCTGCGTCACCAGCCGCCCCATGCGATCAAGGCCGGCGCTGAGCTTGGCTTCGGCCGCGGTGCGTTCGGCCTCGCTGCCGGCGCGGCGCACCACGTCCCACTGGGCGCGCAGCACGGCCAGCGGCGTGCGCAGTTCGTGCGCGGCGTCGGCCGTGAAGCGGCGCTCGCGCACCAGCAGCTGCTCGATGCGGTCGAACAGTCCGTTCATGGCGCCCAGCAAGGGCTTGAGCTCGGCCGGCGCGCGGTCGACCGGCACGGCCTGCAGGTCGTCGGCCTTGCGGCGCCGCAGCTCGGCGGTGAGCTGGTGCATCGGCGCCAGCGCGCGGCGCACGGCCCACGCCATCACCGCCAGCAGAAAGGGCAGCACCAGCACCCAGGGGACGACCTGCGTGACCGTGAGGCCATACACCAGTTCATCGCGCTCGTAGGCGTCCTGGCCGGCGGCCACCAGCCAGGCGCCGTCGAAGGACTGCAGGTAGTAGATGCGCCACATCCTGCCCCCGATCTTCTCGTCGACGAAGCCGCTCGCATCGGGCCGACGCGACAGCACCGCGCCTTCGTGGTCTGCGAGCATGAGGCGGCCCTTCGCGTCCCATGCCGCCACGGCGAGATCGCGCACGTCCGACGCCCCGGCCTCCCGGGTGCCTTCGCTCGGCGGGGGCGGCAGCACCGGCGTGGCGCCAGGATAGCTGGGGCTCAACGTGGACTGCACCTGGCGCGCCAGCCTGATCAGTTCGGTGTCGTACAGCTCGTTGACCTCATGCCGGGCCCGGCTGATGGAGAAGTACAGCGCCACGCCCCAGACCAGCGGTGCGCAAACCAGCAGATAAAGCAGAAGGCGACGCTGCAGACTCATGGCGATGGCTGGCCGGACCCGAGCGCGTAGCCCACGCCGCGCACGGTCCGCACGATGCCCGGGTCGATCTTGCGCCGCAGGTGATGGATGTGGACCTCGAGGACATTGCCTTCGGGCTCCGTGCCGCTCCAGTCATAGAGCTTTTCCTGCAGATGGGCTTTCGAGAGCACGCGCTGCGGCTGCGCCAGGAGCGCCTCGAGCACCGCCAGCTCGCGCCCGGTCAGATCGACGGGTTCGCCTTTCCAGAGCACGAGTTTCCTGGCGGGGTCGTACTCGAGCGCACCGTGCTGCCAGACCGGTTGGGCGCGGCCGGCGGCGCGGCGCACCAGCGCCCGCAGGCGAGCGGCGAGTTCGTCGATGGTGATGGGTTTGACGAGGTAGTCGTCGGCCCCGGCATCGAGCCCGGCGATGCGCTGCTCGACGCCGTCGCGCGCCGTCAGGATGAGCAGCGGCAGTTTCAGCCCCCGATCGCGCCAGCGGCGCAGCCAGGTCATGCCGTCGCCGCCCGGAAGCCCCAGGTCCAGCACCAATGCATCGAACGAGGCGCCGGACAGCGCTGCGTCGGCCTGGCCGCCGTTGCCGAACCAGTCGACCGCATGGCCGAGCTGGCGCAGGCCGGTGGCCAGCGCATCGCCGAGCAGGGGGTCATCTTCAACAATCAGCAAGCGCATGTGAAAGCGGCTCGAAGCCGGAAGCGCGGCAACCGCCGCGGCGGTGCAGGCGCAAGGCCTCAGAAGCCGGCCAGAGCCAGGATGCGGGACAGTGTAGACCCGCTCATCCCGAACCACTCGTCGTCGAAGGCGTTGTAGACCCCGCACACCAGTGCGGCGGCTCCGATGGCGAGGACCCCCATGATGGCCAGGACCGCGGCATCCGCAAGGCGGTTGCCGCTGGCGGCGGCGGGGGCGTCCTTGCCGCGCGGCTCTGGCGCGTCGGCGCACGATGGCGCAGGGGCGGCGCCGCCACCGGACTCGGCTGCAATGTTCATTCGCATCTCCACGTAGGCTCATGTCGCAGCCGCCCAGTGGGCAGGCCGCACATTCACATGATCGCGGCGGCAGATTCGATTTGCCTTAAGACGCCGGCGGAACGCGCTCCGCGGACCACGGGGGTCATCGTCTTTCCTTCGGGCAGTAGATCCGGTAGAGCAGGGCGAGGATCTCGAGCAGCGCCGGATCCGCCACGGCGTAGAAGATGTTCTTGCCTTGGCGGCGCGTGGCGACCACGCCTTCATTGCGCAGCACGCCCAGCTGCTGGGACAGTGTCGGCTGGCGAATGCCGAGTTGCGCTTCGAGCTCGCTCACGCACATCTCTCCCTGCGACAGCTGGCACAGCAGGAGCATTCGATCCTCGTTGGCCAGAATCTTCAGCACGCCGGCCACCCGCGCGGCGGTGCCACGCAGGATCTCGGGATCGAAGACGGGGTGGGGCGATTTCATGGCTGGCCTGGACAGTGCTCGGCGATCGGGCCTTGATTTTAATATATGAATTCATATAATGTTTGGCGCGGGATCATCGATCGACTCCGCCAACCCGAATGAACATCCCAGCCTCCATCCAGGCCTTCTTCGACCCTCGCACCGGAACGGTCTCCTACGTCGTGTGGGACCCGTCCAGCCTGCGCGCCGCCGTGATCGATCCGGTGCTGGACTACGACTTCAAGTCGGGCCACACCGGCACCGCGTCTGCGGACCGGGTGCTGGCCTGCGTGGCCGAGCACGGGCTGCAGGTCGACTGGATCCTGGAGACCCACGCCCATGCCGATCACCTCTCGGCGGCCAGCTACCTCCAGGAGCGGGTCGGCGGGCGCATTGCCATCGGCGAGAACATCCGCACGGTGCAGGGCACCTTCAAGAAGCTCTTCAACCTGGAGCGCGGCTTCCTGCCCGACGGCAGCCAGTTCGACCACCTGTTCAAGGACGGCGAGACTTTCGGCATCGGCGCCATCGAAGCCACCGCCATCCTGGTGCCCGGCCACACGCCCGCCGACATGGCCTATCTGATCGGCGGCGCGGTGTTCGTCGGCGACACGCTCTTCATGCCGGACCTCGGCAGCGCGCGGGCCGACTTCCCCGGAGGCGATGCGCGCCAGCTGTACGCATCGATGCGCCGGCTGCTGGACCTGCCGCCCGAGACGCCGATGTACGTCTGCCACGACTACCCGCCGCCATCGCGGCCGGCGCAATGGCAGACCACCGTGGCCGAGCAGCGCAGCCGCAACATCCACGTGCGCGACGGCATCACCGAGGACGAGTTCGTGGCCATGCGTCGCGCGCGCGACGCCACGCTCGAAGTCCCGACGCTCATCCTGCCGTCGATCCAGGTCAACGTGCGCGCCGGCCGGCTGCCGCCGCCCGACGGCAACGGCGTGTCCTACCTGCGCATTCCACTCAACGCGCTGCCGGTCCGCCGCACCGCCGCCGAGTGAGCGCCGGGGTGCCGGCTTGACGGGCATCAAGCCCCGGGCGCCCGGCGCATGCCAAGCTCCATTCGGACAAGGAGCGCCCATGTCGTCACCCAACCGCCTGCTGGCCCGCCGCGCCGGCATCGACACCTACCAGCAGCCCGTGGTCTACATGCGCAGCGACTGCGATGTCTGCCGGGCGGAGGGCTTCCAGTCGCAGGCGCAGGTCGAGCTGATCGCCAACGGGCGCCATCTGTTCGCGATCCTGCACCAGGTGAGCGGCGACTGGCTGCGCAATGACGAGATCGCGCTGTCGGAGGCGGCCTGGACCTTGATGGGCGCCGCCGAGGGCGAAGAGCTGGTGGTGCGGCACCCGCCGATCCTCGATTCGCTGGCGCACCTGCGCAACAAGGTGCATGGCGGCAGGCTGGACTACGCTGCGCTGCGCGCGCTGATGGAGGACGTGAGCCGCGGGCGCCTCCCCGACATCCACCTGGCCTCCTTCGTGACGGTCTGCGCCGGCCGCGGCCTCGACCTGGACGAGACCGTGGCGCTGACCCGCGCCATGGTCGACGTCGGGGAGCGCATCGACTGGGGCACGTCGCCCGTGATGGACAAGCACTGCATCGGCGGCTTGCCGGGCAACCGGACCACGCTGCTGGTGGTGCCGATCATTGCGGCCTGCGGCCTGGTGATGCCCAAGACCTCGTCGCGCGCCATCACCTCGGCGGCCGGCACGGCCGACGTGATGGAAACGCTCGCGCCGGTCGACCTGGACCTGGCGGCAATGCGCCGCGTGGTCGAGCGCGAAGGCGGCTGCATCGCATGGGGAAGCGCCATGCGCGTGAGTCCCGCGGACGACATGCTGATCCGCGTGGAGCGGCCGCTCGGCATCGACAGCGAGGGCCTCATGGTGGCGTCCATCCTGTCCAAGAAGGCTGCGATGGGTTCGCAGCGCGTGCTGATCGACATTCCGGTCGGCGCGCTGGCCAAGGTGCGCAGCGACGAGGCCGCCAGCCAGCTCTCGCGCAGCCTGGTCTCGGTGGGCGCGGCGCTGGGCCTGCACGTGCGGACGGTGTTCACCGACGGCAACCAGCCGGTCGGCCGCGGCGTCGGCCCCGCGCTCGAGGCGATGGATGTGATGGCGGTGCTCGAACGCACCGCCGACGCGCCGTCGGACCTGCGCGAGCGCGCGCTCCTGCTGGCCGGGCTGCTGCTCGAACTGGCGGGCAAGGCGGCGCCGGGCACCGGCAACGCGCTGGCGCGCGCGGTCCTGGAGGACGGGCGCGCGCTCGCCCGCTTCATTGCGATCTGCGAAGCACAGGGCGGCCTGCGCGTGCCGCCGAAAGCCGCCCACACGCACTGCGTGACCGCGCCCGCGGCCGGGGTGGTGTCGGGCATCGACACCCGCCTGGTGGCGCGCATGGCCAAGCTGGCCGGTGCGCCGCGCGATCCGGCGGCGGGTGCCTCGATGCACGTGCGCGTGCAGGACCGCGTCGATCGCGGCCAGCCGCTCTTCACATTGCATGCCGAGAGCCTCGGCGAGCTTCAGTACGCCTTGAGCTTCGTGCGCTCGCAGCTGCCGGTCGTTCGCATCGAGGCTGCGCCCTGAGCCACCGGGGGCGGCAGGGTCAACCGTCGGTGCCAGGGCGGCCCCGACGCTGCCTGGAACTGCTGAACCAGGCGGCGAGCTGCGCGAGATCCAGCGCAGCGCTGTCTAAGCGCGAGCGTACCGGCCGCGGCGTGAGCGGCGGCACTTCGTCCTCGATCACTTTCGTGCGCAAGGCTTCCCATCCGCGGGGCGTGATCTCGAGGACGGTGGCCGGGTCCTGCCGCAGGCCATCGTCGCAGTCGACGTGCGCCGGTGGAATGATGACCTTGATCAGGCCGGCTGCGTCGAGCAGGCGCATCCTGTCGATCAGCGCAGGGTCGGCCTGGGTGCAGGGCAGCGGCGTTTGGGACAACTCCCTGAGCAGATTCAAGCACATGGACGCAGCTTCAGGGGCTCAGCCGAGCGTGATCCGGAAGACGCCGCCGACAGCACGCCGTGCGCGGCCGAGGGGGCCGATGTTTTTCGACAGGAAGGACATGCGTTTCTCCTTGCAGGCTGGAGAGCATCTTGTGCGGTGCAAGCCAGGCGGGTGTTGCGGCAGATCAAGGAATTCGGGAGCGCCGGCCGGCACGCCGCGCCGAGGCGGGTCAGGGCCGGGCCCTGCGGCGGGGCGGATGCCGGCGCGTCCTCGAAGGCGCGCTGCCCGCCAGGCGGGCATAGAAGAAGCGCTTGGCCACCTCGGCGAGCACCAGGTACGCCACCAGCATGCCGGCCAGCCAGGCGAAGAAGATCGCGGGCGGCGGCTCGAAATGGAAGAACGGGGCCAGCGGCGAGAAAGGCAGCAGCAGCGCGGCCGCCACTACGAAGAGCGATGCCAGCGAGAGCGCCGCGCCGGGGCGGCTGGCCCAGGGCCGCCCGCGGGTGCGGATCACGAAGATCACCAGCACCTGCGTGGCCAGCGACTCGACGAACCAGGCGGTGCGAAACAGCGAGGCGTCCGCGTGCAGCACCTGGATCAGCAGCCAGAAGGTCAGTGCGTCGAAGGCCGAGCTGATCGCGCCGAACAGCCACATGTAGCGCTGGATGAACTTCATGTCGAGCGTGCGGGGCCGGTGCAGGTCGGCGGCATCCACGCGGTCGAGCGGGATGGCCGCCTGGGACAGGTCGTAGAGCACGTTGTTGAGCAGGATCTGCGCCGGCAGCATCGGCAGGAAAGGCAGCAGCAGCGAGGCGCCCGCCATGCTCAGCATGTTGCCGAAGTTGGAACTCGTGCCCATCATGATGTACTTCATGACATTGCCGAAGGTGCGCCGCCCTTCGAGCACGCCCTCATGCAGCACGGCAAGGTCGTGGTCGAGCATGACGATGTCCGCCACCTCCCGCGCCACGTCGACCGCGCTGTCCACGGTCAGCCCGACATCGGCCGAGCGCAGCGCGGGGGCGTCGTTGATGCCGTCGCCCAGGTAGCCGACCACGTGGCCGCGCGCCCTGAGCGCCAGGATGATCCGGTTCTTCTGCGCCGGGTTGACGCGGCAGAACAGGGTGGTGCGGCCCACGCGGGCGCGCAGCGCGATATCGTCCATGGCCGAGATTTCCCGCCCCGTCAGCACGCCCGCCACCGGAATGCGCAGCAGGGTGCACAGGTGCTGGGTCACCAGCTCGCTGTCGCCGCTCACGATCTTCACGTGGACGCCGCTCTTCGCCAGCGCGGCCATGGCTTCGCCTGCACCGGCCTTGGGCGGATCGATGAAGGCGGCGAAGCCGGCGAACACCAGCGCGCTCTCGTCGCGCACGTCGGCATGCGGATGGTCCGCGGGCACGTCGCGCCAGGCTACGCCCAGCACGCGCAGGCCCTGGCGTTCGAGCGCATGGCAGCGCTCGCGCAGCTGCACCAGGGCGTCCGCGTCCAGCGGCGCGAGCGAGCGGCCCTCGTCGCGCTCGAAGCGGTTGCACAGCGCCAGCACGTCGTCCGGCGCGCCTTTCACCACCAGCCAGCGCGCATCGCCCCGGTCGAGCAGCACCGAGACGCGCCGGCGCTCGAAGTCGAAGGGCACCTCGTCGATCTTCTTCCAGGCCGCGGTGTCCATCAGGTGCGCCAGCACCGCCTCGTCGAGCGGGCTCTTCAGGCCGCTCTCGAAGGTGCTGTTGAGGTGGGCCAGCATCAGCACCCGCGCACTGTCGCGGCCGTCCGCGTCGGCGCAGCGGGCGAGGCCGATGCGCGCTTCGGTCAGGGTGCCGGTCTTGTCGGTGCACAGCACATCCATCGCGCCGAGGTTCTGGATCGAGGCCAGGCGCTTGACGATCACGCGGCGCCCGGCAAGGCGCATGGCGCCGCGCGAGAGCGTGACCGACACCACCATCGGCAGCAGCTCGGGCGTGAGCCCGACGGCGAGCGCCACCGCGAACAGAAAGGAGTCGAGCAGCGGCCGATGCAGGATCACGTTGACCAGCAGCACGAACAGCACCAGCAGCAGGGTCAGCCGCATGATCATCATGCCGAAGCGGTGCATGCCGATCTCGAACGCGGTGGGCAGCGGCTCGGCCTGGATGCTGCTCGCCACCTCGCCGAGCGCGGTGTGCGAGCCGGTGGCCATGACGCCGACGCGCGCGCTGCCGCTGATCACCGTGCTGCCCATGAACACCGCATTGAGGGCGTCCTGCAGCTCGGTGGCATGGCCCTCCAGTGTGCCCGGGTGCTTCTCCACGGGGTAGGACTCACCGGTCAGCAGGCTCTGGTTGACGAAGAAGTCGCGCGCCTCCAGCACCAGGCCGTCCGCCGGCACCCGATCGCCCGCCGACAGCAGCATCAGGTCGCCCGGCATCACCTCGGTCACCGGGATCTCCAGCGTGGCGCCGTCGCGCAGCACGCGGGCACGCAGCGCCACCGAGGCGCGCAGCTTCTCGGCGGCATTGCTGGCGCGGTGCTCCTGCACGAAGTCGAGCGTCACGCTCAGCAGCACCATCAGCACGATGATCCCGGCGTTGGCGATGTCGCCCGTGGCCGCCGAGATCGTGCTGGCAGCGAGCAGCACGAGGACGAGCGGATTGCGCAGGCGGGCGAGGAACTGCAGTGCCAGCGAGCGCTTCGCCTGCGGCTCGAAGCTGTTGGGGCCCCAGCGTGCATGCGCCTCGTCGGCCTGCAGCTGCGACAGTCCCCAGGTGGCGCCCGCTTGCGCACCGCGCCACCATGGCTCGGGGACGCTAGCGTCGGTGTTGGCGTGCGAAGGGAGTGTCACTGCGACCGGATGCCGTCGCAACGTCGGGATGGCGAAGCGGGACATTCCTTCATCGAAGCTGGACAAGGCCCAAGGCTAGGCACTCCCGCGCGCCCCGGCCTTGCGCCCGATCAAGCATCGACGCCGCGGGACGGAAGTTCGCAGGCGGTTGATCCAGCGCAAGGCCGCGCGGGGCGGGGCGGCCTAAGGTCGGCCCATCGCATTGCGCAAGCCCCAGGAGCCTTCATGCAGACCCCGAAATCCATCCTGCTTCACCTCGACAGCTCGAAGCGCACGGTGGAGCGCATCAAGCTGGCCCGCGAGCTGGCCGAGGCCTTCGATGCCGAGGTCACCGGCCAGCCGTGCACCCTGTCCGCGCTCATGCGCTACCCGTTCGCCATCGAGGCCGCGGCGGAGGCCGTCGCGATCATGCAGGAGATCGACAAGGCGGCGCGCGACAAGATGTACGCCGCCTTCATGGCGAACAGCGCGGGCTCGCAGCGCCTGCACTGGGCCGAGCCGGAGAGCGACGGCCCCCTGGGATTCGCCCGGCGCGCGCTCTATGCCGACCTGATGATCCTGGGCCAGCGCGACAGGCACGACCCGATGCAAGGCGAGCTCCCCGGCGACTTCCTGCCCAGCCTGCTGGTGCAGAGCGGCCGGCCGGCGCTGGTGCTGCCCTACGCGGGGCCGATTGGCCCCGTCGGGCGCACCGTGCTGGTGGCGTGGAAGGAAACGCGCGAGGCCGCGCGCGCGGTGACCGCGGCGCTGCCGTGGCTGTGCACGGCGTCCCGCGTGCATGCCGTGGCCTACGGCGAGGACGCGCAGGTCTCCTTGCAGAGCCTGCAGAACTACCTGCGGGTGCAGGGCGTCCAGAATCTGGAACTGCACCCCGGCGGCGGCGACGACGAGGATGCCGGCAGCAAGCTGCTGTCCTTCTCCGCCGACCTGAGCGCGGATTTGCTGGTCATGGGCTGCTACGGCCACAGCCGCGCGCGCGAATGGGTGCTGGGCGGCGCCACGCAGTCGATCCTGCAGTCGATGACGCTGCCCGTGCTGATGTCGCACTGAGCCGTCCTGGCAGAAGCGAGCGTCTGATGCGGCCTTTGCGGCGCCTCGCTCGCGCCTTGCCTTGATGCGTGTCAACCGCCATGTACTCACGCATTCCTGTTCCGCCGAAGGCTGAGGTGCCGCCAGCGGGATTGCCGCAGCGTTCCATGCGCCTTTGGTCCGCCGTCAGGCCGCATGTGGCGGCCGGACTCGCCGTGGCCGCGCTGCTGGCCGCGGCCGCATGGCTCGGCCCTGGCTGGCTGCTCGGGCCGCGCGTGGAGGCGAGCGCGGTCGTGCAGCGCGACTTCGTCCAGTCGGTGGTGGCCAGCGGGCATGTGGAGGCGCCGCACCGCGTGAACATCGGCACCCAGGTCACCGGCACCGTCAAGCGCGTGCCCGTGGCGGAAGGCCAGGGCGTGAACGCGGGCCAGGTGCTCGTGGAGCTCGAAAGCGCGGAATTGGCGGCCGCCGTCGCGCAGGCGGATGCGGCGGTGTCGCAGGCGCGGGCGCGGCTGCGCCAGCTGCGCGAGGTCCAGGCGCCGGTGGCCGCGCAGGCCGTGCGGCAGGCCCAGGTGAACCTGGACAACGCACGCGCACAACTGCGCCGCAACACCGACCTGTTCGACCAGGGTTTCGTCGGGCAGGCCGCGCTCGACGAGGTGCGCAAGGCGGTCGACCTGGCCGAATCGCAGCTGCGCGCCAGCCAGAGCCAGCTCGACAGCGCACGCGCCGGCGGAAGCGACGAGGCGGTGGCGGCCACCGCGCTCGACCAGGCACTGGCCGGCGCGGCCGTGGCGCGTTCGCGCCTGGTCTACGCCACCATCGCCGCGCCGGCGGCCGGCACGCTGATCGACCGTGCCGTGGAGCCCGGCGACGTGGTGCAGCCCGGCAAGGCGCTGATGGTGCTGTCGCCGGCCGGCAAGACGCAACTGGTGGTGCAGATCGACGAGAGGAACCTCCAGTCGCTCGCGCTCGGGCAGAAGGCGCTCGCATCGGCGGACGCCTACCCCGAGCAGCGTCTGGCGGCCGAGCTGGCTTACATCAACCCCGGCGTGGACGTGCAGCGCGGTTCGGTGGAGGTCAAGCTGGACGTGCCCGATCCGCCGTCCTACCTGCGGCAGGACATGACCGTGTCGGTCGACATCCAGGTGGCACGGCGGCCACAGGCCGTGCTGGTGCCGTCCGATGCGGTGCATGACGCCGACCGCGCCGATCCCTGGGTCTTCAAGGTCGACGGGCACCACGCGCGGCGGCAGCCGGTGCGCCTCGGGTTGCGCGGCGGCGGCCTGAGCGAGGTGCTCGACGGCCTGCATGCGGGCGATCTCGTGCTGCCCGCGAAGACGAGCGGCATCCGGGACGGCCTGCGCCTGCGCGCGGTGGCCGTGCCTGCCGAAACGCGTGCGCCGTCGCCATGAACCGATGGATGCCCTTCGAATGGATCGTGGCGCTGCGCTTCCTGCGCGAGGGGCGCATGCAGACCTTGTTCATCGTCGCGGGCATCGCCATCGGGGTTGCCGTGATCGTGTTCATGTCGGCGCTGCTCGCCGGCCTGCAGTCCAATTTCATCCGCCGCGTGCTGACGGCCCAGGCGCACATCCAGCTGCTGCCGCCCAAGGAGGTGGCGCGGCCCCTGGGGCCGGTGCGGGCGGCAGGCGGCGGCCCGCTGGAGGACGCGATCGTCCAGGCGCCGCTGCAGCGGCTCAAGTCGATCGACCAGTGGCAGACGCTCGCGGCCCAGGTCCGCGCCATGCCCGAGGTGGTGGTGGTGTCGCCCGTCGCGAGCGGCTCCGCGCTGGTGATCCGGGGCGAAGCCAGCCGCGCCATCTCGGTGATCGGCGTCGATCCGGCCCTGTACTTCCGCATCGTGGCGCTGCCCGAGAAGATGGTGCGCGGAACGGCGCGCCTCACGCCGAGCGACATCCTCATCGGCACCGACCTGGCGAGCGACCTCGGCGTGGCGGTCGGCGACAAGCTGCGCGTGTCCGCGGCCGGCGGCGGCGGCCAGACGCTCACGGTGACCGGGCTTTTCGACCTGGGCAGCAAGCCCGCCAACCAGCGCACCACCTACGTGGGACTGCGCACGGCGCAAAGCCTGCTGGGCCTGGTGGGCGGCGTTTCGGCGATCGACGTGACGGTGAAGGACATCTACGCCGCCGAGGCCATCGCCCGGCGCATCACGGCCGCCAACGGCGTGCAGGCCGACAGCTGGATCGCGACGAATGCGCAGTTCTTCACCGCGGTGCAGGCGCAGAAGACGTCGAACACGACCATCCGCTTCTTCGTCGCCCTGTCGGTGGCCTTCGGCATCGCCAGCGTGCTGGTGGTGTCGGTGGTGCAGAAGTCGCGCGAGATCGGCATCCTGCGGGCCATGGGCATTTCGCGCGGCCAGGTGCTGCGCGTTTTCCTGCTGCAGGGTGGGGTGCTCGGGCTGACCGGTTCGGTCGGCGGATCGAGCATCGGCCTGGTGGCGCTGCTGCTGTGGCAGCGCTATGCGCTCAACCCCGACGGCACGCCGCTCTTCCCGCTGGTGATCGAGCCCGGCCTGTTCGTGGCCTCGCTGCTGCTGGCGACCCTCACCGGCCTGGCGGCGGCTTTCGCCCCGGCGCTGCGCGCGGCGCGGCTCGACCCTGTGGTGGCCATCCGTGGCTGAGCCGGTCGTCTGCCTGCACGATGTGCACAAGGCTTTCAACCTGGGACTTGCGAACGAGACCGAGGTGCTGCACGGCATCGACCTGACGCTGGAGCGCGGCGAGTTCTGCGCCGTGATGGGGCCCTCGGGGTCGGGCAAGAGCACGCTGCTCAATATCGTCGGGCTGCTCGACCGGCCCACGAGCGGATCGCTGCGCATCGGTGGCGAGGAAACCGGTGCGCTCGACGACCATGCGCTCACGCGGCTGCGCGGGCACAACATCGGGTTCGTCTTCCAGTACCACAACCTGCTGGCCGGCTTCACGGCGCTCGAGAACGTGATGATGCCGATGCTCGGCGACGCCACTTTCTTCAACGACGGCATGGCGCAGCGCGCCGCGGCCCTGCTCGACAGCGTGGGCCTGTCGAAATGGCGCGACAGCCGGGTCACCGAACTGAGCGGCGGCCAGCAGCAGCGCGTGGCGGTGGCCCGATCGCTGGCAATGGCGCCGCCCCTGCTGCTGGCCGACGAGCCGACCGGCAACCTCGACACCAAGTCTGCCGATGCCGTGTTCGAGCAGTTGCGAAAGGCCAATCGCGAACACGGCATGGCCGTTCTCTTCGTCACGCACAACCCGCTGCTGGCGGCGCGCTGCGACAGGATCATCCGCGTCGTGGACGGCCGCCTGGAGTGCTGAAGCCGGGCCCTGGCAGGCGGCCATCCGCTATCACTACCGACGTGCTGTCGAACGACACGCGCTCGCTGAAGAAGACCTGCGCCGTGGAACTCGGCCGCCTGCGCTCCTGCGCCTGAACGAACGAGCCGCCGATGAACCGGTCGTGCGAATGTTGAGCCAGCTCAAGGCTCCCGCAGTGCACCGGGGCCATGCTCGCAACTTCCGATCCTTGAAGGAGAGAGCCGCCATGAGTGAAGTCATTCTGGACCCCGCACGCTGGGAGTCGATGGAAGCCGGCGACGCGGCCTTCATCGAAAGCTGGCTGGCGTGCGAAGGCGATCGTGTCCATGCGGGCCAGGTGCTCGCCAGGGCGATGTTGGTGCAACAGAACGTGGACATCGAAGCGCCGCATGACGGCGTGCTCGAACAGATTTGCGTGGCTGCCGGAGATTCGTTCGGTCGCGGCGACGTGCTGGCGCGCGTCGTCAACTTCTGAGCCCTGGCATGACAACCCTCCTCATTGACGCCGCCGGCGAATCCATCGCCCTGCCGTCACCGGTGCCCACGTCGATGTCGCTCGACCAGGCCCTCAAGCGGCGCAGCAGCACGCGGGCCTTCCTGCCCGACGGGCTGTCGCTGCCGGCGCTGTCGGCGCTGCTCTGGGCGGCCTGCGGCGTCAACCGCGAGCAGCAGGGCGGGCGCACCGCGCCTTCCGCGCACAACTGGAAGGAGATCGACGTCTACGCGGTCCTGGCCGCAGGCACCTACCGGTACGAGCCGCGCACGCATCGGCTGTTCCTGATCAGGGTGGGTGACCTGCGCGCGCACGCGGGACTGCAAGACTTCGTCGCGACCGCGCCGCTCAACCTGGTCTATGTGGCCGACCTGGGACGCATGACCGAAGTCGATGTACGGGACCGGCCGTTTTTCGCAGGCGCCGACGCGGGCTGCATCGCGCAGAACGTGTACCTGCATTGCGCGGCCGCGGGCCTGGCCACGGTCGTTCGGGCAATGATCGATCGGAAACAACTCGCACAAGCGCTCGGCCTTCCGGCCACGCAGCGCATCGCGCTCGCACAGACAGTCGGTCATGCGAAGCCCTGACGGCCCCGCTGCCCGCTCGCCTCACCGTTGTTGACGCATGCACCTGCGAGCGCCTGCGCGGAAGCGCCCGGCTCGTGTTCGGGTTCGTGGCGTCACAGCGCGGGGGACTGCGCGTCGCAGATGCGGCGCTCCAGCTCCGCGATGCCGACGTGGGTGAGGTCGGTGTTGTGCGCTGCCTTCAGCCGCTGGCTGACCGCCTCGCTCAACTCGGCCTTCAGTTCACCCATGAAGGGGTCCGATGCGAAGACGGTGAGCGTGCCGAACGCGCCGGCCTTCAGGCCCTCGTCGAGCTGCCGGGCGATCTCCTTCGCGAAGCGCTGATGCTCCTTGCGATGCAGGTCGCTGCGCGGTTCGAAATGGTTGGGCCCCTGGCTGTTGTCGGCCGCCTGGCTGCCGGGGCGGTCGGTGCCCAGGGCGCTCGCATGCAGGCGGCTTTCCTCGTGGGTGAGTGCCGCGACCGGCGCGAGGGGCGCCTTGGCCGATTCACGGCGAAAAATGCGCGCCGATGCGGCATTGGCGACGACGATCCATTGGGTGTTCATGGCGGCTCCAACAAGAAGAAACGGGAGAGATGTCGAAGCCTAGGCCACAGCCCCCGGCGAGGGGTTGCGCTCGATCAACTCCGCCTGCGCCGGCACCTTCGGCAGCCACGGACCCTGCAACACTCCCGTCGGCCTTGCGTTGGATCAACGCAGGCATCGGCCGTGCCCGCGACCATCGCCGCATGGAAAGCAAATGGCGAACGCGACGCGGATCGGGAGGTGGCCGGGTGGCCCGGTGGATCGCCGCCGCGGCGGCGTGTGCGCTGGCGGGCTGCGCGGCGCCGGCGCGGGACGATCCCGCGCTGCCGGCCGTGGCCACGCTGTTCCCGCGCCAGGCGTGGCCGCAGGGCGCGGATGCGCTGCAACTGAAGTGGCAGGACTATTTCGTCGATGCAAGGCTGCGCGAACTGATCGCGCTGGCGCTCGACAACAACAGGGACCTGCGCATTGCGCTGCACCGCTCGGCGCAGGCCCGCGCGATGTTCGCGGCACAGCGCGCCGAACGCTTCCCCGTCATCGGCGTGTCGGCAGGGGTGGATCGGTCGCGCGTCCCGGGCGACCTGAACCTGACCGGCGCGCCCGTCACCGGCAGCAGGTACGAAGTGGGCCTTGGCGTGGCCAGCTGGGAAATCGACCTGTGGGGACGCCTGCAGAACCTGCAGGACGCGGCATTGGAGAACTTCCTCGCCACGCAGGCCGGCCGGCGCGCGGCCGCGGCCAGCCTGGTGACCCAGGTCGCCAACGGCTATCTCGCGTTGCGCGAGACCGACGAGCGCCTCGCGCTGGCGCGCCGGTTCACGGCCAGCCGCGTCGAGAGCCTGCGCATCTTCACTCGCAGGATGGAGGAGGGCGCCACCTCGCGCCTGAACGTCACGCAGGTGGAGACGCTCCTGACGCAGGCGCGCGCCCTCGGTGTGCAGCTGGAGCAGTCCCGCGCAGCGCAGGCCCATGCGCTCACCTTGCTGATCGGTGCGCCGGTCGACCTGGCGCCGGCGGCCGACCTGCTCATGGAACACGACGTGGTGGGCGACGCGGACCCGGGGCTGTCTTCCGACATGCTCCTGGGCCGTCCCGACATCGCCGCCGCGGAACATCAGCTGCAGGCCGAGAATGCCAATGTCGGCGCCGCACGCGCCGCGTTCTTTCCGCGCGTCGCCCTCACCGCATCGGCAGGCACGGCCAGTGCCGAGCTCGAGGGCCTCTTCGCGTCCGGCAGCGGCGCCTGGGTCTTCTCGCCGCTCGTGTCGCTGCCGCTCTTCGACGGGGGCCGCAGGCGTGCCAACCTCGGCATGGCCGAGGCACGCCGGCAGCAGGCCGTGGCCAACTACGAGAAGACCGTGCAGGGGGCCTTCCGCGACGTTGCAGACGCGCTCTCCGCGCGCCGCTGGTCCGCCGAGCAGGCGGCCATCGCGCAGAGCGCGCTCGCCGTGCAGACCGAACGCGCCCGCCTCGCGCAGCTGCGCTACGACAACGGCGCCGCCGCCTACCTCGAGGTCCTGGATGCGCAGCGCGACCTGCTGGCTGCGGGACAGCAACGCGTGCAGGCGCGCAGGCTGGCGCTGGCCAGCCGTGTCGGCGTCTATGCCGCGTTCGGCGGCGGATCGCTCGCCATGGCCCTGGCACCGGAGGCACCATGAGGATCGGACCACGCAAACTGCTGCTGCTGGCGGCGCTGGCTGCCGTCGTGGCAGGCGCGGGCGGGTATCTCTGGACAGACCTGAACCGCAACGGTCCGGGGAGCGGCTTCGTCAGCGGCAACGGCCGGATCGAGGCCACCGAGTTCGACATCGCGAGCAAGCTGGGAGGGCGGGTGCGCGACATCCAGGTCGAGGAAGGCGACGTCGTCGCGGCTGGGCAGGTGCTCGCCCACATGCAGGTGCAGACACTTGAGGCGCAGCGCGACGAGGCCCGCGCGCGGCACGCCCAGGCCATCGTCGGCATCGGCAGCGCCGAGGCGCAGGTCAATGTGCGCGAGAACGAGCGCGATGCGGCGATCGCACTGGTGGCGCAGCGCGAAAGCGAAGTCGACGCCGCGCGCCGCCGGCTCAAGCGTTCCGAGACCCTGGTGCAGGAAGGCGCCGCGTCGGCACAGGAGGTGGACGACGACCGCGCCCGCGTGCTGGGCGCGCAGGCCGCATTGGCTGCGACGCGCGCGCAGGTGCAGGCGGCGAAGGCCGGCGTGCTGGCCGCCCGCGCGCAGGTCAGCGCCGCACGCTCGATGGTCACGGCCGCCGAAGCCACCGTTGCGCGCATCGACGCGGACATCGACGACAGCGCCCTGGTCGCGCCGCGCGACGGCCGGGTCCAGTACCGGATCGCCGAGACGGGCGAGGTGGTCGGCCCGGGCGGCAAGGTGCTCAGCCTGGTGGACCTGTCGGATGTGTACATGACCTTCTTCCTGCCCGAGGTCGTGGCCGGCCGGCTCGCGCAGGGCGCCGAGGTCCACGTCGTGCTCGACGCCGCGCCCGAATACGTCCTGCCCGCGCGGGTCTCGTTCGTGGCCAGCGCGGCGCAGTTCACGCCCAAGACCGTCGAGACGGCGAGCGAGCGGCAGAAGCTCATGTTCCGGGTCAAGGCGCGGATCGACCGCGACCTGCTGCGCAAGCACCTCGCGCATGTGAAGACCGGCCTGCCGGGCGTCGCCTGGGTGAAGCTGGACCCGGCGGCCGATTGGCCCGACGGGCTGGCATTGAAGGTCCCGTGAGCCAGGCCGGCAGCGAGGGTGTCGCACCGGCGCCGCCCGAAGTGGCCCGCCTGGAGCAGGTCGCGCTGCGCCGCGGCCGCACGATGGCGCTCGACGGCGTCAGCCTCGGGATTCCGGCGAACAGGATGGTCGGGCTGATCGGGCCGGACGGCGTCGGCAAGTCGAGCCTGCTCGCCCTGCTGGCCGGCGCGCAGGCGGTGCAGCAGGGCCGCGTGCAGGTGCTGGGCGGCGACATGGCCGTGGCGCACCACCGCCGCAGCGTCTGTCCGCGCATCGCCTACATGCCCCAGGGCCTGGGCAAGAACCTCTATCCGACGCTCTCCATCGAAGAAAACCTGCAATTTTTCGGCCGCCTGTTCGGCCACGGCGCGGCCGAGCGCCGCCGCCGCATCGACGCGCTGGCCCGGACCATGAGCCTGAGCCCGTTCCTGGCCCGCCCGGTGGGCCAGCTGTCGGGCGGCATGAAGCAGAAGCTCGGCCTGTGCTGCGCGCTGATCCACGATCCAGATCTGCTGATCCTCGACGAACCGACGACGGGCGTCGATCCCCTGTCGCGCGGACAGTTCTGGGCGCTCATCGCCCGCATCCGGCAGCAACGCAATGCCGCAGGCCGGCCCTTGAGCGTGATCGTCGCGACCGCCTACATGGAAGAGGCCGATGCCTTCGACTGGCTGGTGGCCATGGATGCCGGCGCGGTGCTGGCCACCGGAACCTCCGCCGAGCTGCGCGCGCGCACGGGCGCGGCGTCTCTCGAACAGGCCTTCATCGGGCTGCTGCCCGAAGGCAAGCGCGGCGACGTCGGCGAGCTGGTGGTGCCGGCGCTGCCCGTCGCGGGCGAGAACGACATCGCGATCGAGGCGAAGGGCCTCACCATGCGCTTCGGCGACTTCGTGGCGGTGGACCGCGTGGACTTCCGCATTCGCCGCGGCGAGATCTTCGGATTCCTCGGCTCGAACGGCTGCGGCAAGACGACCACGATGAAGATGCTGACGGGCCTCCTGCCTGCCAGCGAAGGCGAGGCGCGGCTGTTCGGGCGGCCGGTATCGACCGGCGACCTCGATGCGCGGCGGCGCGTGGGCTACATGTCGCAGTCGTTCTCGCTCTACGGCGAACTGACGGTGCGGCAGAACATCGTGCTGCATGCGCGCCTGTTCCGGGTGCCGCAGGCGAAGGTGCTCCCGCGGGTGGCCGAACTGGCCGCGCGCTTCGGACTGGAGGGCATGCTCGACCGCCTGCCGGACAGCCTGCCGCTGGGCATGCGCCAGCGGCTCTCGCTGGCCGTCGCGACGGTGCACGGCCCGGAGGTGCTGATCCTGGACGAGCCGACGTCCGGCGTCGATCCGGTGGCGCGAGACATGTTCTGGCGCCTCATGATCGACCTGGCGCGCAAGGACGGCGTCACCATCTTCATCTCGACCCATTTCATGAACGAGGCCGCGCGCTGCGACCGCATCTCGCTGATGCACGCCGGCCGGGTGCTGGTGACGGACGCCCCCGCGGCCATTGTCGAGCGCAGCGGCAAGGGGACGCTGGAGCAGGCGTTCATCGCGCAGCTGCAGCAGGCCGCGGGCATTGGCGCCGAGCCGGCGGCCATGGAGGCAGCCCCGCCTTCCAAGGACCAAGGCGGCGAGCGCCCCGCGGCCCGCGCGCACGGCCCGCGTGGGTTCAGCGCCGTCCGGGCCTGGAGCTTCTCGCGGCGCGAGGCGCTGGAATTGCGGCGCGATCCGGTGCGCGCCACGCTCGCGCTGCTGGGCACCGTGATCCTGATGTTCATCATCGGCTACGGCATCAGCCTGGACGTCGAGAACCTCAGCTATGCGGTGCTGGACCGCGACCAGACCGAGCTGAGCCGGAACTACGCGCTCGATCTGTCCGGCTCCCGCTATTTCGTGGAGAAACCGCCGATTGCCGACTACGCCCAGCTGGACCGGCGCATGCGCAGCGGCGAGCTGGCGCTGGCCATCGAGATTCCCCCGGGCTTCGCGCGCGACGTGCAGCGCGGTAGCCCGGCGCAGATCGGCGCCTGGGTGGACGGCGCGATGCCCGCGCGCGCCGAGACCGTGCGCGGCTACGTGCAGGCCATGCACCAGGCGTGGCTGGTCGGCATCGCCGAGAGCCGGCTGGGCCTGCGTGCGGTCGCGGCCAGCACGATCGAGGTCCGCTTTCGCTACAACCCCGATGTGCGCAGCCTGCCGGCCATGGTGCCGGCCGTCATTGCGCTGCTGCTGATGATGATCCCGGCGATGCTCGCGGCGCTGTCCGTCGTGCGCGAGAAGGAGCTGGGCTCGATCGTCAATCTCTACGTCACGCCGGTCACGCGGGCCGAGTTCCTGCTGGGCAAGCAGCTGCCCTACATCGGGCTGGCCATGTTCAACTTCCTGACGATGTCCGCGCTGGCGGTGACGCTGTTCGGCGTGCCGATCAAGGGCAGCTTCGCCACGCTGGCGCTCGGCGCGCTCCTGTTCACCACGTTCTCGACCGGCTTCGGCCTGCTGTGCTCGACCTTCACGCGGACCCAGATCGCGGCGATCTTCGTGACCATGATCGGGTCCATCGTGCCGTGCATCAAGTTTGCCGGCCTGGTCGATCCGGTTTCGTCGCTGGAGGGCACCGGTGCGTTCATCGGCCGCATCTACCCGGCCGCGCATTTCCTCACCGTGAGCCGCGGCGTCTTCAACAAGACGCTCGGCCTGCCGGATCTCGTGCCTCAGTTTCTCTGGATGCTCGCAGCGGTGCCGGTGATCCTGGGCCTGTCGATCGTGCTGTTGAAGAAGCAGCAGACCTAGCCATGAGACTGCCATCGCTTTCGCATGTCCTGCGGCTCGGGGTGAAGGAGCTGTGGAGCCTGCTGCGCGACCCCACGATGCTGGTGCTGATCGGCTATTCCTTCACCGCGGCCATCTACATCGCCGCCACGGCCATGCCCGAGAGCCTGCACCATGCGGCCATCGCCATCGTCGACGAGGACGGATCGCCGCTCTCCGCGCGCATCGTCTCGGCCTTCTATCCGCCGCATTTCAAGACGCCGGCGCTGATCTCGCTGGCCGAGGTCGACGCGGAGATGGACAGCGGCCGGCAGACCTTCGTGCTGGACATTCCGCCGGGATTCCAGGCCGACGTGCTGGCCGGCCGCTCGCCGGCGGCGCAGCTGAATGTGGACGCCACGCGCATGAGCCAGGCGTTCACCGGCAGCGCCTACATCCAGCAGATGGTGGCCGCGGAGGTCAGGGAGTTCGTGCAGCGCTTTCGCGGCGATGCGGCACTGCCGGTGGAGCTCGCCATGCGCATGCGGTTCAACCCGAACCTCGAAGAGGCCTGGTTCGGCTCGCTTTCCGAGCTCATCAACAACGTGACCATGCTTTCCATCATCCTCACCGGCGCCGCCCTGATCCGGGAGCGCGAGCACGGGACCATCGAGCACCTGCTGGTCATGCCCGTCACACCGGCCGAGATCATGCTGGCCAAGGTGTGGTCGATGGGGCTGGTGGTCATGGTGGCGGTTGGCATCGCGCTGGCGGTGGTCGTGCGCGGCGCGCTGCGCGTACCGGTCGAAGGCTCGATCGCGCTGTTCATGGCAGCCACGTCGCTGCATCTGTTCGCCACCACCTCCATGGGGATCTTCATGGCCACGGTGGCCAGGTCGATGCCCCAGTTCGGCATGCTGGTCGTGCTGGTCCTGGTGCCGTTGGATATGCTCTCAGGAGGCAGCACGCCGCGCGAGAGCATGCCGCTGTTCGTCCAGAACGTGATGCTGGCGGCTCCGACGACGCACTTCGTGTCGGCGGGCCAGGCCATACTTTTCCGCGGTGCGGGCATCGGCGTGGTGTGGCCGCAGTTCGCGACGCTGGCGGCCTTCGGCTGCGTGATGTTCGCAGCCGCGCTGGTGCGATTCCGCAAGGCCATCGGCCTCATGGCCTGAGGAGACCCCGGGGCTCGGCACCGTCTCCGCGGATGCCCCGAAGGCCTTGATCCGGCGCAAGTCGTTCTCGATGGATCTGCCTAGAATCGAAACGTGAGTATGGGTGCCTGCGGCGCCAGCCGTGGAGCCCTCGTGTGCACCCGCTTCGTTCATGGGGAGTGTGCGATGTTTGAAATCCTTTACCGGCTGTCCCGAGCGAAGCTTCCCGTCACCGTGGCCGGGCCGCGCCAGATCGAGAAAATCAGAAGGCTCGATGCCGCGGGGTACATCCGCGCCTTCATTCCCGCCTCGCACGTCGATTGCGACAACTGCCTTCGGCAGGACCCCGCGACGGTCCTCGACATCACGCCGCTGGGGCGGTCGATCCTGAGCCGGGGGTCGGAGGCCAAGGGCATCTCGACGATGCACCGCGTCTCCGTTTTCGCTCGTCATCGCGATCGGTCCTCGGGCCCCTCGCGCTGAGCCGCCCCGATGGGGAGCGGAGGGGAGCGGAACATCCTGGGCCGCAGGGGTGAGTGAGAGTCGCTCCCGTCCTCGGCACAAAAAAAGAAGCCCGCCATCCTTGCGGATGGCGGGCTTGGTGAAGGTCCCCACCCGAGCCTTTGAAGCCCAGGCAGTCTGAGGTTGCCTTCATCCCCACGGTGTCGGGACGACACCATGAACTCCCCCGAAGGGGATTCCCCACTATCACCTTTGAATCTCCGGCTTTCGGCCTTGATTCATCGGTGCGTTCAATGTACCGCCAGCCATCCGGGCGCGGTTTGATCCAGCGCAAGTCCGGGCCACATCGGGCTTTATTTTTCGTCGAGAAACACCGGCCGGGATGGCCGTCGTATCGCCAGGTCACGCTGGAGGCCGGTGTCCTCTCTGCACCATTGCTTGACGTGGCGCAAGCTGCCACGGACCCGGCGGCGCGAAGCTGAGCATCGATGCGATTCGCGTGGACTCGGTTCGAGAGCGCCAAGCATCCCCATTGACAGGAGAAGACGATGCGCAGAACTTCCATCTTGGTCAGCGCCTGCCTGACGCTGATTGCTTGCGAAGGACCCCCTACGCGCGAGCAGGCCGGCATGGTCATTGGCGGTGTCGTGGGCGGCGTTGCGGGCTCCGAACTGGGCGGTCACAGCACCGTGGCGACAATCGTCGGCACGATCGCCGGTGCCGCGGTCGGCGGGCTGATCGGAAAATCGATGGACGAGAGCGACCGCCGCCGAACCGCACGCGCGCTGGAAACCCTGCCGACGGGACAGGCGTCGCGATGGGTCAATCCGGATTCCGGCGCAAGCTACGTGGTCACCCCGACCCGGACCTACGAGCGGCGGGACGGGCCTTGCCGAGACTACACCGTGGACGCGATGATCGCGGGGCGGCCGGACCGGGTGGTCGGCACCGCTTGCCGCCAACCCGACGGCAGTTGGCGTGTACAACCCTGAGTCCGGGTGCGCGAAGGGTGATGGCCGGTGTCGCAATGCAATCCGGCGCCGAGACCTGTCGACTTGCGCCTTGATCTGCCGCAACCGACTGCCCCCCTCTTCCGTCTAGAGTGACGGCAAGCGTGCCCTCCCGCCAAGGGAATGGTCGAAGGAAATCCATGGTTCTCGACTCGAAAACTCGCCCCGGCACCGGCTGCGCCACGGCAGATGTCGCCCACGACCTGTTCAGGCAGACGGCGCAATCCGAAGCAGGGTTGCATCCGCGATTTCGCTTGCTCCGCGATCGGGCCGAGTTCGCGCCCGCGCGCGGGCTGGTGAGCGAATTGCACCGGGGCGAGATTCGCGACATGCGGCCTGACTACTTCGCGCATCTGCAGGGGAAGGATTTCGACGATGCCCTCTTTGAACTCTTCCTTTTTGCGCTGTTCAAGGCCGCAGGCCATCGAGTCGATCTCAAGCATGATGCCCCCGCCTTCTTGCTGGCAAAGGCCAGCACGACGGCTGCCGTTGACGCCTTCACTGTCGGAACGCCGGTCATCGGGGCCGAAGCCCAGGCCACGTCGCGACGGTTGGTCGTCCCCGATCCGCAATCGCACGGCTTGGGCGGAATTCTCTTTCGAAGGCTGCATCAGCAGCGGTGGCGTGCGCCTCATGCGGACGGCCATCCCTTCGTCCTTGCCATTCAGGACTTCGATCACGGACTGGCTCGCGGCGCGCCATCTGCGCTCCTGCATTTTCTCTTCGGAGGTCCCGGCCAGTTGCAGGAACTCGGCGATCTGTTCCCGGACGGCTTCTTCGGCCATCAGGAGGCCGAGCATGTCTCGGGCGTCTTTTTCTGTAACGATGCCACGATCACGAAGTTCAATCGACTTGGACAGGAAGAGCACGCAGCCAGCGCAGCAAGGATGCTGCGCCATGGAGCTTGCCTTGCAGAAAACGGGGATGCTTCCACGCCGGCAGGCTACGCCTACGAAGTGGGCCAGCGGGGTGCGCAGCGAGAGCAGTGGAACGAAGGCACGGTGCTGATCCACAATCCTTTTGCTCTGCATCCGCTACCTCCGGACTGGCTCGGTGCCTCCGCAGAGATGACATGCAAGGACGGCCAGACCACGGAGTGTTTTGCGCATGGCTTTCATCCGTTCTCGTCGACGACCGAATTGCTGCGGAAAGATGCCCCCGCGTGGCGGGTCGAGGAACGAAAGCGCCTTCTCGAGCAGGAGCAGGTGGCCCATCCGCCGGCGTGAATCCAGCCGAGGCCGAACAGTTCAGACCTATTCCACGTGGTGGTCCGGGCGGCTGACGCCCGAAGTTGGCTGCATGCGCCACCGCCGGCTTGACGCTGATCAAGGCCGCAACGCGCCAGTTTGGAATATTCTGTATGCGTACGGGTTCAAGCTCTGCCTCTGCACGCAAGAAGGAAGATTCAAATGAAGATCCTCGTAGCGACCGATGGTTCGAAGTACGCGCTGCGAGCCGTCAAGTACGCGGCCAAGCTGATCGGATGGCTGCGTCCGGCAGCGCATTCGATCACCCTCATCAGCGTGCACGACAACACCAACCTGCGCTTCGCGAATTCGATCCTCGGCTCCGAGGACGTGATCGCCTTCCTGCACCAGCGCAGCACCGCAGAACTCAAGGCCGCCATGAAATTTCTCAAGACGGCGGACATCGACCACAGGTCGGTGATTCGCACGGGGCACGTGGCGCAGGAGATCGTCAGGTGCGCCAAGGAGGGGAAGTTCGACCTGATCGTCCTGGGCTCGAAAGGGCGAAGCGCCATCGTCGATCTTCTGCTGGGCTCGGTAGCCCAGCGTGTGCTGGCGACGGCCAAGCAGCCGGTCGTACTGGTCAAGTAGTGCGAGCCGCTCCCCACGCACCCGAAGAGAAGGGGACGAGTGGCTCCGAGCCGTCCATGGCGGATCCCTGCGACCTGACGGATGCCGTGGCGCGGCAGCGCCTGGCGCAGGACGGCCCGAATGAAGTGACGGTCTCACGCCCGCGCAGTGTGTTGCGGCTGGCGCGCGAGGTGGCGTCCGAGCCGATGTTTCTGCTGCTCGCGGCCTGCGGCAGCATCTACCTGGCGCTGGGCGATGCGCAGGAAGCGCTCATGCTGCTCGGCTTCGTCTTCATCGTCATGGGCCTCAGCTTTGTCCAGCAACGGCGCAGCGAGCGCTCCCTGGAAGCACTGCGCGATCTTTCCAGCCCGCAAGCGCTGGTCCGTCGCGGGGGTGCGATGCGCCGCATCGCGGCGCGGGAACTGGTGGTGGGCGATATGGTCCTGCTGTCGGAGGGGGACCGTGTTCCTGCCGACATGTCGCTCCTCGACGCGTCGAACCTCGCCATCGACGAGTCATTGCTGACCGGCGAGTCGGTGCCGGTGACCAAGCGGGCCCTGGCCAGCGAGGAAGCCATGGCGGCGGATGCCTGGACAGCGTTTTCAGGCACGCTCGTGACGCAAGGAACCGCACGGGGACGCGTGACTGCCACCGGCGCGCGCAGCGCGCTCGGGCGCATCGGGGCCTCGCTGGCCGGGATCGCCGCGCAGGCCACGCCGATCCAGCGGGAGACGCGAGGCGTCGTCAAGGGGGTAGCAATTGGGGGGCTGGCACTGGCCGCGGCGCTCGCGGCAGCGTACGGCGCGCTCCGCGGCGACTGGCTCCAGGGCCTGCTGGCCGGGCTGACGCTCGCGATGGGCATCATCCCCGAAGAGTTACCGATGGTGCTTGCGCTGTTCCTCGGCCTGGGAGCCTGGCGGCTGGTGCGTGAGAAGGTGTTGGCCCGAAGCATCCCCGCGGTCGAACTGCTCGGGGCCACCACGGTGTTGTGCGTCGACAAGACCGGCACGCTGACGGCCAATCGCATGAGCGTACGGCAGCTTCGGTCCGGCGATGCAAGGTACGACGCGTTGGAGACGAAGGGTGCCGCCCTGCAGGAGGAACTGCACCCGTTGCTGGAGTATGCGGTGCTGGCCAGCCACCGGCGCACGTTCGACCCGATGGAGTCCGCCATCGCCGAAGCTGCCGGGCAATGGCTTGCCGGCACAGAGCATCTGCATTCCGACTGGACCCTGATCGACGACTATCCGTTGTCGCCGGAATTGCTGGCGATGTCGCGCGTGTGGCGTTCACCCGATCAGCGGGCGTTCCTCATTGCCGCCAAGGGAGCTCCCGAAGCCATTGTCGACCTGTGCCACATGGATGCAGGCCGCGCCGGCCGCATCGCCGAACAGGTGTTGGAGATGGCGACCGACGGCCTGCGTGTACTTGGCGTCGCGTGTGGCACCTTCGATGCCGATGTCCTGCCCGGGCTGCAGCACGACTTCGATTTCCGGTTCCTTGGCTTGGTCGGGCTGGAGGATCCGGTACGGGCCGACGTGCCGCAGGCCATTGCCGAGTGCCGTGCCGCCGGCATCCGGGTCGTGATGATGACGGGGGATCATCCCGCCACCGCAATCGCGGTGGCGCGGCAAGCCGGGCTGAGTGCCGAGGCGCCTGTCATGACCGGCGTCGAGATGGCTTCTCTGGCCGACGAGGCGCTCGCCGCACGGTTGGCCGCAACAACCATCTTCTGTCGGGTCCAGCC
Organism: Variovorax paradoxus B4; assembly: GCF_000463015.1. Classification (NCBI taxonomy): domain Bacteria; kingdom Pseudomonadati; phylum Pseudomonadota; class Betaproteobacteria; order Burkholderiales; family Comamonadaceae; genus Variovorax; species Variovorax paradoxus. The sequence goes on from NC_022234.1 coordinate 406,534, forward strand.
TGATCAGAAGCTTCGTCTGGTGCGAGCTTTCCGTGCGCAGGGCGATGTGGTCGCGATGACCGGCGACGGCGTGAACGATGCGCCGGCCCTGAAAGCCGCCGACATCGGCGTGGCGATGGGTGCGCGAGGGACCGAGGTGGCCCGCGAGGCGGCCGCGCTGGTCCTGCTGAACGACGACTTCGCCTCGCTGGTCACGGCGATTCGCCATGGGCGCCGCGTGTTCGCGAATCTTCGCAAGGCGATTGTGTTCGTGGTGGCGGTCCATGTGCCCATCGTCGGGCTGTCGATCCTGCCGGTGGTCTTTGGCTGGCCCCTGCTGTTGATGCCCGTCCACATCCTGTTCCTGCAATTGATCATCGACCCTGCCTGTTCGGTGGTGTTCGAGGCCGAGCCTCTCGAAGAGAGCGCGATGAAGGTCCCTCCCCGCCGCCCCGACCAGCGGCTGTTCGACTCGGCGGTGCTGGTCCGCGGCCTGTGGCAGGGCGGCGTGTTGCTGGGGATGCTTCTGGTGACCTATGCGGGCGCGCGTTGGATGGCGTCGCTGGAGGCCGGAAGGGACGACATGGCAAGGACACTGACTTTCGTGGTGCTGGTGCTGTCGAACCTCGGCCTGATCCAAAGCAACCGCTCCTGGGAGCGAACCGCCTGGCACGGCAACACTGCGTCCAACCGCCAGTTCGGCTGGATCGCCGCGGGAGCTGTTGCGGTTCTGTGCGCGGTGCTTACCGTGCCTGCCGTTGGTCGTCTGTTCTCGTTTGTGATGCCATCGCCGCTGCTGCTGGCGGCCGGTCTGGGGATGGCGGTCTTGAGCATGCTCTGGTTCGAATGCATCAAATGGGGCCTGCGCCGCAAGGTTCGCGGCAATGCAAGCCCCGGCGGAGCAGTTCACCTACCGGCAAATTCCTGCTCCAGTCGACGGTAGCGCCGACGCGGGCTGGCCTTGTCGTGGCCTTGCTCGACGCTGATCAGATTCACGGCGCGTCGCTGCGACCGGTCACTTCACCACCACGACGGGCTGCTTCGCGGTCGCGAGCACGCGTTGCGCCACGGAGCCGAGCAACAGGTCGGCCATCGCGCTGCGGCCCTTCGAGCCCAACACGATCATGTCGAACTTGCCTTCGTTCGCGCAGTCGACGATCTCCTGAGACACGTGGCCCGTACGGATTTCCATGTCGTAGCCGATGCCATCGGCCTGCAAGAGCTTCCTGGCCGGCTTGAGTTCCTTCTCGCTGAGTTCGCGCAGATAGTCCGCGACTTCCGCCTTGCCGACGAAGGCCTTGGCATGGCGCAGGCCGGCGTCGTCGTGGACGCTGATCAGCGTGATCTTGTTCGACGCGGAGCGCAGCAGATGGGCAAGCCTGGCCGCGTACTTGACCGCACGCAGCGCGTTCTTGGACCCATCGGTGGCAACAAGGATCTTCATGGCACGAGCCTCCAGTTGTTATTGATCCGCAAAGTGTAGGGCAGTGGCTCAGCCTTGCGGTGCCAGCGGCACGCGGCGCTTCGTCACCCGGGGCGCCGCGTTAAGGAAACGCTAAGACGACGAAGACACGATGGTGGCCATCCAAGGAGTCGCCATGAGCTTGTTGAAACCGCACCGATCCACATGCCGCCGCTCCGCCGCGGCCTGGATCGCCGCCATCGTCATTGCGCCCACGGCCGGCGCCTCCACCCCCGCCGGGCTGCTCGCCGGCTACGCCGGGGAGGCAGGGGCCGCCCCGAGCCCCGAACGAGGCCAGTCGCTGTTCAACAGCCGCCACGGCCGCGATTGGAGTTGCGCCTCGTGCCACGGTGCGGCGCCCACGGGGCCGGGCCGGCACGCGGCCACCGGCAAGCCGATCGCAGCCCTTGCCCCGGCCTTCAACCCCGAGCGGTTCACCGATGCCGCCAAGGCCGACAAGTGGTTCCGCCGCAACTGCAATGACGTGGTGGGCCGCGAATGCACCGCCGCAGAGAAGGCCGATGTGTTGAGTTGGTTGATCAAACTCAAGCCCTGACGTCGTGACGATGTCGACACTTCACTCAGGAATCCCCGCCATGGCCGACCGTCCCCGCCTCCGCCGCCAAGCAGGTGCATGGGCCTGTGCGTTCGCGGGGCTCTTCGCTGCGCAGGCCTGGGCCGACGACGGCGACCGCGTGTCGCGCACGTCCCTGCTGCCGAAGTACCGCGAGGAATGCGCGGCCTGCCATATCGCCTACCCGCCCGGCATGCTGCCGGCGGCCTCCTGGCAGCGCGTGATGGCGAACCTGCCCCGCCACTACGGCACCGATGCCTCGCTGGATCCCGGCACGGTGAGCGCACTCGCGGGCTGGCTGGCGGCGAATGCTGCCACCGGCGGGCGCCGGAGCGAACCGCCGCCGGAAGACCGCATCACGCGCTCGGCCTGGTTCGTCCGGAAACACCGCGAGGTGGCGCCCGCCACCTGGACCCTGCCCGGCGTCAAGAGCGCCGCCAATTGCACCGCCTGTCATACCCGGGCCGATCAAGGAGATTTCAATGAACACAACGTCCGCATCCCCCGCTGAACGCGACACGGCCGGGTCGGGGCCCGGCAGGATCCTCGTCTGGGATGCGCCGGTGCGCGTCTTCCACTGGCTCATCGTGCTGTGCTTTGCCGGCGCCTACCTCACTGCGGAACGCGAATCGTGGCGCCTGGTGCACGTGACGCTCGGGTACACCATGGCGGGCCTTGTCGTCTTCCGCCTCCTGTGGGGCATCGTGGGCACGCGCTATGCGCGCTTCTCGAACTTCGTGCGCGGGCCGCGCGCCGTCACGGCCTACCTCCGCGGCATGCTTGGCGGACGCACGGAACACCATACGGGGCACAACCCCGCGGGCGCCGTGGCCATCGTCGCGCTGCTCGCGTTGGCGCTCGCGGTCGCGGCGTCGGGCTGGGCCACGTACGAAGACATCGGAGGCAAGTGGCTGGAAGAATTCCATGAAGCTGCGGCCAACATCATGCTCGGCGTGGTCGGCATTCATATCGCCGGCGTGCTGCTCGGGAGCTGGCTGCACCGCGACAACCTGATCGGCGCCATGATCACCGGCCGCAAGACGGGTCGGCCCGAGAACGGGGTGCGCAGCGCCTGGCGCAGCGTCGGCATCCTCATGATGGTGGCGGTGCTCGGCTTCTGGTGGACGCAGTGGAACAGCGCACCGGGGGGCGTTGCCAACGGCCCGGCCACCGTGTCCGGCAAAGCGGTCACGCAGGATCGGGACGACGACTGACAACGGCCCTTGCCCCGCACAACCTTCCCATGCGCATCCTCCTGGCCGAAGACGATCCCTTGCTCGGCGATGGTCTCCGCGCGGGCCTGCGTCAGCTCGGTTTCCAGGTCGACTGGGTGCGGGACGGCGAAGCCGCCGAACGCGAACTGCGCGCCGAGCCGTATGCGGCGGCGGTGCTCGACCTGGGCCTGCCCCTGAGGGACGGCCTGCGCGTGCTTGCCGACGTCCGGAGGGCGGGTATCAAGATCCCCATCCTGGTACTGACGGCGCGCGAGGGCGTACCCGATCGCGTTCGCGGGCTCGATGTCGGCGCCGATGACTACGTCGTCAAGCCCGTCGACCTGCATGAACTCGCAGCGCGCCTGCGCGCCCTGATCCGCCGCGCCCATGGTCAACCCCAGGAACGCCTTCGCGCCCAGGATGTCGAACTCGATCCCGCCGCGCACACGGTGCATCGTGCGGGTAGGCTGGTCGCGCTGCCGTCGCGCGAATTCGCGCTGCTGCACGCGCTGATGCTCAATGCCGGACGCGTTCTCTCGCGCGAACAGCTCGAGCAGAACCTGTACAGCTGGGGGCAGGAAGTGGAAAGCAATGCGGTCGAGGTGCACGTGCATCATCTGCGCCGCAAGCTCGGCGCCTCGCTGATCCAGACCGTGCGCGGCGTGGGCTATGTGCTCCTGCGCGAAAGGCCGGGCCATTGATGACGCTCCCCCGCTCGCTCCAGGGGCGCCTCCTGTCGCTGGTGCTCGGCCTGGTGGCGGGCGTGTGGTTGGTCACCGCCGTCATGACGTGGCTCGACGCGCGCCACGAACTGGACGAACTCCTCGACAGCCACCTGGCGCAGGGCGCCGCGCTGCTGGTCGCGCAGCAGATGCAGCCCCCTTCCGAAGAAGAACGAAGCATCGAAGCCCCGGTGCTGCATCGCTACGCGCCCCGGGTTGCCTTCCAGGTCTTCCATGAGGGCCGCCTGGCGATGCGGTCTGCCAACGCCCCGTCCCAGCCGATGATCGACAGCGGGCGGCACTTCGCGTCGGGCTTCAGCACGGCCCACATCGACGGCGCGACGTGGCGCGTGTTCGCAGCCCACGGCAGCGAGCGCGACGTGCAGGTGTATGTGGGCGAGCGAATGGATTCGAGATCTTCGATCCTCTGGGCCGTGCTGCGAAGCACGCTCTGGCCGGTGTTCGTCGCGTTGCCCCTGCTTGCGCTCGCGGTGTGGTGGGCGGTGCGCCGCGGCACGCTGCCGCTCAGACGGCTCGGACGGACGCTCGCGAGACGCGAGCCGCAGGCCTTGAGCCCGGTCGTGCTCGACGACGCGCCGTCGGAGATGACGCCGATGCTCGATGCACTCAACGGACTGTTCCGCCGCATCGGCGAACTGCTGGAGTCGGAGCGCCGGTTCACCGCCGACGCCGCTCACGAACTGCGCACGCCCATCGCCGCCATTCGCGCGCAGGCGCAGGTCGCGCTCGCCGAGACCGACGAGGGCCGGCGGCGCCATGCGTTGGAAGCGACGCTCTCCGGCTGCGACCGGGCCACGCACCTGGTCGAGCAGTTGCTGACGCTCTCGCGCCTCGAGGCGGGTGCCGGCGCTGAAAGCAAGCCGGTGGATTTGGGTGCTCTGGTGCGCGGCGTGGTGGCCGAAGCCGCGCCGGCGGCCATCGGCAAGCAGCAGAACATCGAAGTCGACGCGGCGGATGAGTGCCTGGTGCGTGGCGATCCGATGTTGTTCGCGGTGCTGGTGCGCAACCTGGTCGACAACGCGATCCGCTACAGCCCGGCGCTGGCAGCCATCCACATCGGAGTCGTGCGCTGGCAGGGCCATGTGCGGCTCAGGGTCGAGGACAGCGGACCCGGCATGAAGGAAGAGGACATCGCCCGGTGCGGAGCGCGCTTCTTCCGCGTGCTCGGCAGCGGCGAAAGCGGCAGCGGCCTGGGCTGGTCGATCATTCGGCGTGTCGCGTCTGCGCAGCAGGCGGTGGTACGCATCGAGCGGTCGGGCCGCCTGGGTGGCCTCGCGGTGGATGTCGAGTGGGCTGCTGCCTGAGCACGGGCTGGGGATCTGACGACGTGGCTGCTGTCTTCTTGGACGATGCGGCGCCTCTTCATCTGTCGGTTGAGTCGCACCAGATTTCGGCGGTGCGCGCGATGTCGTCGCAAAGGCCGAGACAGACGGCGACTGCAGACGTTCGACCGCATACGCCCAATGTTCCTGCGTGCGCGATCGGCGGTCGTAACCGGTGGCCCTGTTCGGCCTGCCGCGACCGCCTTTTTCAGAGCCGTCTCTGAGCATCCGTCGCGTCGCGTAAAAGGAGCTTGCACTTGTATCCCGTGCCGACGACTTTGCGCTTGCGCAAGCTCTACCTGTCGCGACGCCGCAGGATGGACGCGTCGGGAAGCCGGCGCGCGGCGCGGCCCCGATGTCCATGCAGGAACCGCATAGCGCCCTGCATCCATGTTGGAACAGAGCCGAAAGGAAAGATCATGAAGTCGGATGCGCAGTTGAAGAGCGACGTGGCCCAGGAGTTGAGCTGGGATCCCTCGATCAATGCCACGAATGTCGGTGTGGCCGTCAAGAACGGGGTGGTCACGTTGACGGGACACCTTGAAACCTATGCAGAGAAGTTCGCGATCGAACGTGCTGTCCAGCGGGTGCAGGGTGTCCAGGCACTGGCGGTGGAACTCGACGTCAAGTTGGCTCCGGGGCACAAGCGCAGTGACTCCGAGATCGCCGAAGCGGCCGAGGCCGCGCTGAAGTGGCATTCGGAGGTTCCCAACGAACGTGTCCAGGTTCGCGTGGAAAAGGGGTGGGTCACGCTCAAGGGCGAGGTCGATTGGGAGTACCAGCGCCGCGCAGCCGCGCGTGCCGTCCAGCCGCTGATCGGTGTGGTTGGCGTCGACAACACCATCGGCCTGAAAGTACAAGCCACGCCCTCGGACATCGGTGTTCGCATTCGCGGGGCGCTGGAACGCTATGCCCTGGACGAATCAAAGCGAATCGAGGTCGTGGTGAGCGGCACGAAAGCGGTCCTGCGCGGGACCGTTCATTCCTGGGCTGAACGCGGGGCCGTTCAGGGTGCCGCATGGTCGGCGCCCGGCATCTTGAGCGTGGAGAACAATCTCAAAGTAGTGAGATGACCCGAACGTACGGGGGCGCCGTGGCGCATGCGGACGGAGCGGCTCACCATCATCTATGGGCTCAGACCGCGGGGGAGGGGGTGTCGTGGGAGACCCGGTCCATGGTCGCGGCCAGGAGCGGCCGCAACGCATCGAGGCTGCGGGTGTTGAGCACGTCGCCGGGTTCCAGCCAGCCGCGGCGTGCCTGGCCGATGCCGTAACGCAGGTGGTCGAAATCGAGCGTGCTGTGCGCGTCGGAAGCGATGCTGATCCGCACGCCTTCTTCCCTGGCCATCCGGCAGGCGATGTCGTTCAGGTCGAGCCGCATGGGCTGGGCGTTGAGTTCGAGGAAGCAGCCGCGCTCGCGGGCCTTGCGGATCACCCGCTGGAGATCGATCTCGCAGGGCGGTCGCTCCCCGATCAGGCGGCCGGTGGGATGGGCCAGGATGCTGAAGCAAGGGTGGTCCATGGCGCGCAGGAGGCGATCGGTCTGCCGGTCGCGCGGCAGGTCGAACGCGGAATGGACGGCGCCGACGACGAGTTCGAGGCGCCGCAGCACGTCCTCGGGCAGGTCGAGGCTGCCGTCCTTGAGGATATCGACCTCCACGCCCTTGAGCACCACGAAGCCGTCGTGGCGGGCATTGAGCGCATCGATGCGATCGATCTGTTGCGCGAGCCGGCCCGCATCCAGGCCATGCGCGAGCGCAAGCCGCGAGGAATGATCGGTGACGGCCATGTACTGCCAGCCGCGTGCGCGGGCAGCCCGCGCCATCGCGGCCAGGGTGTCCAGGCCGTCGCTGTCTCGCGTGTGGGCATGGAGGTCGCCGCGCAGATCGTCGAGCGTCACCAGTGCGGGCAGGCCGTTGGCCAGGGCGGCCTCGATCTCGCCGCGGTCCTCGCGCAGTTCGGGCTCGATGAAGGGCAGGCCGAGCGCCCGGTAGACCGAGGCTTCGGTGTCCCCCGCGATGCGGCGGTCTTCCCGGAAAACGCCGTACTCGTTGAGCTTCAGGCCCGCATTGCGCGCGCGTTGCCGCAGGGCGATGTTGTGGCTCTTGGAGCCGGTGAAATACAGCAGGGCTGCGCCGAAACTCTCCGGCGGCACGGCACGCAGGTCAACCTGCATGCCGTTCGCAAGCACCACGCCCGCACGGGTCGCGCCCTTGGCGAGGACGGTGGCGACGTCGGCCGCGGCGGCAAAGCGGCGCGTCACGGAACTGCCGGGTCCGGCGGCCACGACCAGATCGATATCGCCCACGGTATCGCGCCGCCGCCGCAGGCTGCCTGCGGCTTGCGCCTGCAACACGCCCGGTTCGGCCGCGAGGCTTGCGAGCCGCGCCTCGGCCACCTGCATGGCCATGGGCAACCTGAACCGCCGATCCGCCTGCTGGTGCGCGGCAATGGATTCCCGGATGCGCTGCTGCGTCTTCGGACCGAAGCCGCGAACCGTGCCCAGTCGGCCATCGGAAATTGCACGTTGCATATCCTCGAGCGTGCGGATGCCGAGTGCCAGCTGGAGCGTGCGCGCGCGGCGAGGTCCGATGCCTGGAATCCGCAGCAGCTCGACCACGCCGGGCGGCCCCTGCGCGCGCAACTGGTTCAGGAGCGGACAACTGCCCGTGTTCACGATTCCGACGATCTTGGCCGCCAGGTCGGCGCCGATGCCGGGCAGGGCGTCGAGGTCCTCGCCATGCTCCACCATGGCCTGGATGCTGCGGCCCAGGTCACCGAGCATGCGCGCGGCATTGCGGTAGGCACGAATGCGAAAGATGCTGGCGCCCTGCAGTTCGAGCAGATCGGCGATCTCGTTGAACACCGCCGCCACGTCGGCATTGGCGATCGGCATGCGGGGGACTTCCCGCGGCTTCGATTTCCTTGGCATGGCGAGCCGGCAATGCGGGTGATGGGTCTTGCCGACCTGCAGTTCAAGCGTGGGGAGTCGCGCGGTCAGGCGGGCTTCGGCGGCTGCGCAGGAGGGCAAAGGTGCTCGCGGACCGCAGCGAGGAATCGCCCGCCCACCGCGCCATCGATGACCCGGTGGTCGTAGACAAGAGACAGCGGCAAGACGGTGCGGGATACGAACTTCCCGTCTTCCTCCACCACGCGCCGCGCCGCGCGGGCCACGCCCAGGATGCCGACCTCGGGCGCATTGATGATCGGAATGAACCCGGTACCCCCCAGCGCACCGAGATTGGAGACGGTGAAGCACGCGCCTTCCATGTCCGCCGGAGACAGCGTGCACGACCTCGCCCGCTTGGCCAGGCTGTCGATCTCGATGGCGATCTGCATCGGGCTCAGCGTATCGACGTTGCGGATCACTGGTGCGAGCAGGCCGATGGGCGTGTCGGCCGCGAAGGCGATATGGCAGTACTTCTTCCGGATCAGCGTGCTGCCCGAAGCATCGAGCGACGCGTTGAAATCGGGAAAGGCGTGCAGTGCGTGCGCACAGGCCTTCATGACGAAGGGCAGCACGCTCAGGGAGACGCCTGCCGCCGCCGCCTCGGGGCGCAGGCGCTCACGTTCGGCCTCGACCGCGCCGAGGTCCACCTCGTCGAACTGCGCAACGTGCGGTACCGTCATCCAGCTTGCCGTGACGCGTTCGCCGACCACCTGCCTGACACGGGTGAGCGGAACGTGCTCGACATCTCCGAACAACGCGTAGTCGTAGTCTCGGACCTTGGGGGGAGCGATGTGCATGGCGGATGCTCCTGTGTGTTACGCCCCGGAGGCGAAGACCTGGTCGCCGCTTCGGCCGTCAAGCCCGGGGTGGATGTCGAAACGCACCACGCCAACGGGCACGCGCCCCTCGACCGCGCGGCAGACGCGGGCCGTGCCGGCGTTGCCGAAGCCACCGCACAGCTCGATGGCGCCGATGCCTTCGTCCAGCAGCGACCGGGCAGCGGCCTCTGCCTGCGCATAGTCGGCAACGCCCACGACCACGAGGTCGACCTGCGGCGTGCGCACGACGCAGCGGTGCTCGTCCGGCTTCGCGCCGGCGGCGAGGAAGATGAATGCGGCTTTCAAGGACATGCGACGGCTCCGTGAACCTGCTCAAGCCTGTTTCTCGGGCGTGAACCTGGTGATGAACTCTTCGATGGCGGCATCGGAAACCTGCGATGGCGCGATGACCGCGACCAGGCTGCCCACGGGAAGCGTCGTGCCTGCGGCAGCAACCTGGCGCCGCAGGATCCCGGAGCCTTCCGCGGTGCATTCGTTCGTGACCTTCTCGGTCTCGATGTCGAACAGCGGCTGCCCGACGCTGACGGTCGATCCCGGCTCGACATGCCAGGCGGCGATGGTGCCTTCCTTCATGGTGAGTCCGAGCTTCGGCACGGTGACGGCGGTGATGTCCGCGCTCATTTGCGTGGCTCCAGAAGCGCGCGCACGGCGGCCTCGATCTGCGCCGGGCCCGGCACGTACGCGTCTTCGAGCACCGGAGCGAAAGGCACCGGCGTGTGGGGCGGCGTGACCATCCGGATCGGTGCCCTCAGCGATCCGAAGGCCTCCTGGGCCACCATGGCCGAGATGTCGGCGGCCAGGCCGCAGCGCGGGCTGGCCTCGTCGACAATGACCAGCCGGCCGGTCTTCGCAACGCTGGTCAGGATGGTGTTCGTGTCGAGTGGCGACGTGGTGCGAAGATCGATCACGTCGCAAGGCATGCCGGCCTGCTCGAGCGCGGCCGCCGCCTGCATCGCGTGCTTGACCATGCGTCCTGTGGCGACGATGCTTGCGCTCCCGCCGGCGCGAAGCAGGTTGGCCTGGCCGAACGGAATCGCGTACGGTTCGTCGGGAACCTCGCCCACATCGTCGTACATGGCCTTGTGTTCGAAGAAGATCACCGGGTCGTCGTCGCGGATCGCCTGGATCATCAGGCCCTTGGCTTCGTAGGGCGAGGAGGGAATGACCACCTTCAGGCCCGGAATGTGCGTGAAGATCGGGTACAGGCACTGGCTGTGCTGGCTGGCGGCGCGGGTGCCGGCGCCGAACAGTGTTCGCACCACGACCGGCGTCGTCGCCTTGCCGCCGAACATGTAGCGGAACTTGGCCATCTGGTTGACGATCTGGTCGCCGCACACGCCGAAGAAGTCGACGAACATCAACTGCGCAATGGGCCGCAATCCGGCCACGGCAGCGCCCGCCGCAGCGCCGATGAAGGCGCTCTCGCTGATCGGCGTGTCGAAGATCCGGTTGCGACCGAACTCCCCGAGCAGCCCCTTGCTGGCGCCGAGCACGTCGCCCCACGCGTCCTGCTGGCCCAGGGCGCCCATGCCGCCCGCGATGTCTTCGCCAAGTGCGATCACGGTGGGGTCGCGCTCCATTTCCTGGCGCATGGCTTCGTTGAGTGCCATGCGAAACGACTTGATGCTCATGCCAGTGCTCCCGGGTAGGTCTTGTACACATCGGTCAGGAGATCTGCCCGGTCGGGCGGCGGTGCGGCGCGCGCGCCGCCTACGGCGTCTTCGATGAGTGCAGCCGCTTCGGCCTCGATCCGGTCGAGCACCTGCGGCTGAACCAGCCCTGCGCTGACGAGCCTGGCGCGCATGAACTTCAGGCAGTCGAGGTAGTTGCGCTCTTCCTTGACTTCGCCCGGCGGCCTGTAGGTCATCTGGTCGCCTTCGAAGTGGCCGAAATAGCGCGTGAACTCGATATGCAGAAATTCGGGGCCGCCGCCGGCGCGCATGCGTGCCAGCGCCTCCTTGGCGGCCCGGTAGACGGCGAAGAAGTCGTGTCCGTCCACGCGGTTGCCGCGAAGACCGAACCCCTCCGCCCGTCGAACAGGATTGTGGCCACCGATCGACCACGAACTCGCAGTGCTCTCGGCATAGCCGTTGTCCTCGAGAACGAAGAGCACCGGCAGCGCATACACGGCGGCGAAGTTCATCGATTCGAGCGTTGTTCCCTGGTTGAAGGCACCGTCGCCGAAGAAGGCGACGGCCACGGCTTGCGTACCCTTCACCTTGGCAGCGAGTGCCGCGCCGCAGGCGAGCGGCGGGCCACCACCCACGATGCCGTTGGCGCCCAGCATGCCCTTGGCGATGTCGGCAATGTGCATGGAGCCGCCTTTGCCTTTGCACAAGCCCCCCTGGCGGCCAAAGATCTCCTTCATCATTGCACCCACGTCGCAGCCCTTGGCGATCGCGTGGCCGTGGCCGCGGTGCGTGCTGGCGATATGGTCCTCGGGACGGAGATCCATGCATACACCCACCGCGGAGGCTTCCTCGCCCGCGTAGAGATGCACGAACCCGGGTATCTGCCCGGTGGCGAATTCCTTGTGCACGCGTTCCTCGAATTCCCTGATGGTGCACATGCCCTGATAGGCGTCCATCAACTGTTGAGCATTCATCTGCATCTCAGTCTCCTTCTGCAGCGCATGGGCGGGAATCGCAGGAACCGTGGAATCAGCATAGGCCGCGCGCTGTGGTACGGCTTGATCTATCGCAAGGACGCTGCGAAGCGGCCATGCCTTGACCGGGCCGCGCTCAGCGCGATGGGGGAGTCTTCGGGGCCGATTCGTTCAGCAAGCTCATCGCCTGCTCATCTTCCACCTGTTCGAAAGTTCGATAGAACCGTCCCACCGAATCGAAATCCTCGGGTGCATGCAGGCACACGACTTCATCGGCGAACGGTCGCACGAGCGCAAGGCTCTCAGGGGACGCGACAGGCACGGCGCAGATCAGCGTGGCCGGCTGGCGCGCGCGGACCGAGTGCAATGCCGCCACCATGGTTGCGCCCGTTGCGAGGCCGTCGTCCACCACAATGACGATCCGCCCGGCCGCGTCTATCGGCGCCCGATCGGGCGTATACCGCTTGCGTCGATCCTCGAGCACCCCGAGCTGGTAGCGTTTCTCTTCCTCGATGTAGGCCTCGTTCGCCCCGGCCGCAGGGGCGTACGGGGCGACATACGCCCACCCGCTCTCGTCGATCGACCCAATGGCGAATTCTGGCGATGCGGGGGCCCGCAGCTTGCGCACCAGCACCACATCGAGTTCGCCGCCCAGGCGGTCCGCAATGATGCGGCCGATCTCCAGGGCGCCGCGGGGGATCGCGAGGACCAGAGGATGATGCCCCCTCCAGGTTCGCAAGGCTTGCGAGAGCCGCTCGGCGGCGTCGCGACGATCGGAAAAGAGCATTGCTCAATCTCCTGAGTTGGGGCGGAGGTGCTCCAGAAACCATGCGCCGGCCAGGCTGGCCACGACCTCCAGGGCGCCCGCCTCCTCGAAGAGGTGCGTGGCGCGCGGCACGATCTCCAGGCGCTTGTCGCAATGCAAGCGGTCGAGGGCTGCACGGTTCATCGCCAGGACCTCGGTGTCCGCCCCGCCCACGATGAGAAGGGTCGGCGCGACAACCTCGTTCAGTGCGTTGCCGGCGAGATCGGGGCGCCCGCCGCGCGAGACGACGGCTCGCACCGCCTGCGGACGCCGCGCCGCTGCGACCAGGGCGGCGGCCGCACCCGTGCTTGCGCCGAACAGGCCGATGCGCTGGTCGCTGCGGGAGGACAAGTCATCGATGGCGTCCATCACCCGCTGCGCAAGCAGGGGAATGTCGAACACATTGGCGCGGTTGTCGGCTTCGTCGTACGTGAGCAGGTCGAACAACAGCGTGCTCAGGCCTCGGCGTTGCAAAGCCTCGGCCACCTGGATGTTGCGGCTGCTGCGGCGACTGCTGCCGCTGCCGTGCGCGAAGACCACGATGCCGCACGGCGGATCCACCAGGCACAGCTCCCCTTCGAGCCTCTGCGGGCCGATGGACATGGACGACGGGTTCGGCATGAAGACTCCTCGATCACAACCCGAAGGGATAGGTGTCCGGCAGGCCCTCGATCGTTTCGGTTCCGAGGGGTGTGACGGCGCGTGTCTGGTCCAGCCAGATGTACTCGTCGAACTGCCGTGTGAGCACGGCCTGGAAGTAGTGGCTCTGCAACTCGGTTTCCGGCCGGTAGATCACGCCGACCGCGCGCTCCAGTCGCGGCTGCGACAGGCCCGCCATCAAGTGCCCGGAGGCCTGGTTTCGCAGCGGCAGGATGAAGTTCGCGACATTCGACTCGTGGCAAAGCCGCTCGTAGCTCCCGGCCATCGATGCGCGCAGCGGCTTGACCTCCATCGGTCCGTCCCAGTCCGATGCCGCCGCGACGCAGCCGGTGTGCGTGCCAAATCCGATCAGGTAGGCGCCGGGGCCGAACGCCACCCGGCACAACTGCCCGATGTTGTGTTCGCCGCGACGCGACATTTCGGTGGCCCTCGAATCGCCGACATGCGAGTTGTGCGCCCAGACGATGGCCTTGCTTTGCGGTCCGTGAAAGTCCAGCAGGTCCTGCAGAGTCTCGAACATGTGGCTGTCGCGCAAGTTCCAGGAGGCGCGCGAGCCGTAGTACATGGTTCGGTAATAGCGCTCCGCATTGGCAACGAGGCGGGCGTTCTGCACGGCGTCGAGAAAGCGTTCGCCGTCCTGTGCGGCGTAGCGCTGCTCGCTGAGCAACAGGTCGCCCAGCATCGAGACCACGTCCCGCTCGCAACTGCGATATCGGTCATTGAGCGCCGCGTAGCCGTAGCTGGAGGGGTCCGACTGCCAGGGCGTCAGGCATCCATAGCGTCGCCGGGCGATTCCCGCCGTGGGAGGATCGACATCCTCCAGATAGCCGACGACCGAATGGATCGAGTTGTAGAGGCTGTAGAGGTCGAGCCCATGGAACGCGACCCTGTCACGGTCGGCGATCCCGGCATTGTGAGCGCGAAGCCAGTCGACAAATTGGCGGACCTCCTGGTTGCGCCACATCCACACCGGGAAACGAGCGAAGGCGGACCATCGCGAAGGACGGTGGCCGGCGTGGCGCACATAGCGGTCGATGCGGGACGCGTCGGGCCAGTCGGCTTCGATGGCGATGAAGTCGAAGCCCTTGCGCTCGATGAGTTCGCGCGAAATGCGCTCGCGCATCCGATAGAACTCCGAGGTCCCGTGGGTTGCCTCGCCAAGCAACACGATGCGGGCGTCGCCGATGCGGTCGAGCAGGGGCGCCAGATCCGCGGAGTCGACGGATTCGAACCGCTCGCAAGCGCCGGCGATGGCCTGTGCCAGCAGCGCGTCCGCCGAGCCGGCCCGGGGTAGTCCTTCCTGGCGTGCGCGAAGCCGCTCGGCATCCACATCCAGGGGCGCGACCCGGACATCCGCCATGTCCTCGACCGTGTAGTCGTCGGGTCCCGTGCGCGTCACGCGAACCAGTTCCCGGACGGCCGGATCGGTGCCTGCCGATACCACCATGCGTCCACCTGTCGCGAGTTGGGGTTTCAGCGCTCCCATGAACTCCGCCCCGCCGGGGTTCACGAAGATCGCATCGAAAGGCCCATGCGCCGGCAGACCCTGATTGGCGTCGCCATGCACGATCTGCACATGGTGGCATCGCAGGCTGTGCAGGATGGCTGCCGCCTTCGTCGCCAAGGCGGCGTTCGATTCGACGCTGTAGACTTTTGCGGCGAGTCGGCAGAGCACGGCGGTCGCGTAACCCGAACCGGTGCCGACCTCGAGGACCCTCGCATGCGCCCCGATCGACAGCGCCTCGGCCATGAGGGCGACGAGATAGGGTTGAGGGAGGGTTCGCTCCTCGTCGATCTTCAGGGCCGTGTCCTCGTAGGCGAACTCCTGCAGCGACTCCGGCAGGAAAACCTCGCGAGGCACCGCACGCATGGCCTCGAGCACGTCGGGAGCGTGCACCCCCCGGCCTTCAATCTGGTCTTCCACCATGGCGGCACGAAGCCGTTCGAAATCGATGTGCAACAAGATGCTGCCTCCTGCTGTTTGGACGCCAGTTTGAACTCCGACTCCGAAAGCCGGGTTGCGCTGGCTCAAGTGCCCAGCATGGCGCCCGATGCGACGACACGCCGGACGGCCGGCACCGCTTCTCTTTGGAAACAGTCCGTCCCTTGCGGTGAGACGTATGGATGGACGACGTGTTCATGCACGCCGTGCGAACAAGCCTCTCGGTCGAATCGCAAGCATGGCCAGAAACACGAGATGGCCGCTCGGAACGCCCCAGCCGGCGTACAACGAAAAGCGGATCAAGATCTTCCTTGGCACTGCAAAACTGCCGCTGCGCCACCTGCGGCCGACATGGCTTGATTCGGTTGGGCGTGGCGCAGTGGCGCGCATCTTGCCCGCTACCAACATACCGGGCGTCGAAAGCGACGACCGCCGCCGTCAACAACCCTGTGGTGCTGAGGCCTCGAGGCTTGAGTCCGACCATTGATCGTCAATGAAGCCCGGGAGGCAAGGTCATCTTGCCAGCGCCCCTTTCCTGGTGACGCATATCACACGGTAGCCGTTCGCGATATTGATCCACATCAAGCGACTCCCATGGGACGACCGTTACAAGAACAGTTTCGCAAGGCGGTGGGTTCAGCGCAAAAGGCAGTCGGTGATTTGAAAGAAGCCGTGAAGAACGCGTCAAAGGCCGCCCACCAGAAGCCGTGACTTTAAGGATCGAAGGATTTGCGTTGCAAAATGGCGGATTGAGACGATGGCTCCCCAGCGACCGAGCAAGCCCGAGATCGGCAGTTTCGTCGAAAGCGATTTCTCCTGCCTCCGGGCGCACATGATCCAGTGCGCGGCAGCTCGGGGTCGGTTCCCTCGGATGCAAAGCCTGTTCGACAGCGCGAAATCACTCGTTAGCTCCCGGATCGTCTCTTGTGCGGTTGTCGCACTCGTCGTGATCGTCGCAGCAATGTGGTCTTTTTAAGCGTCTCGCCGAAGCAGAGTCTCGAGGATCGTCCGGCGAATCGCCCGTACGGGCTTGCAATCGGCGCGCGTCAAGGTAGTTGTCGCCTCTTTCATGCAGCCAGCGGCTGTATGTTGGGGTTCCTCGCATGTGCCTGAACGATGCAGTCACGTTCGGGGTTGAGAGTCACTGCGCCGATGGGCGACCAGTTGCGTGTAGGCCCTGACCATCGTGCTGGGTTGAGCGCGCGTGCACGGGTGTACAGCGCGTGGCGAGCAGCGAGGATGGCTTGATCGTCGCCGTTGTGGCGTTGCGCAGGGCTGACGTAGCGAATGCCGCTGTGTCGATGGTCATGGTTGTACCAACGCACGAAGCCGGCCGCCCAGGAGCGCGCGTGGTCCAGGTCGGCGAAGCCCCTGGCGGGGAACTCCGGGCGGTACTTGGCCGTTCTGAACAATGCTTCCGCATAGGCGTTGTCGTCGCTCACGCGAGGCCTGGAGTACGACGGCTTCACGCCCAGCCAGTTGAGCATCGCCAGCACTGTCGTGGCCTTCAATGTGGAGCCGTTGTCGCCATGCAGCACCGGCTTGGTGTCCAGGGTGGCGATGCCCTCGGCCAGCGCCGTGCGGCGCACCAGGTGCACGGCATGGTCGGAGTCGTCCGTGTCGTGAACCTCCCAGCCCACGATCTTGCGGCTGTACAGGTCCAGGATCAGGTAGAGATGGAACCAGCGCCCGAGCACCTGCGCGGGCAGGTACGTCATGTCCCAGCACCAGACTTGTCGCGGTGTCTCGGCGATGTGCGTCGTGGGAGGGCGCACGACCCTGGGCGCCTTGGCACGACCGCGATGGGCGCTCTGCCCGTGCGCGCGCAGGACGCGACTGAAGCTGGACTCGCTGGCCAAGTACACACCCTCATCGGCCAGCATGGGCACGATGCGCGCCGGCGGCACGGCAGCGAACCGCGGCTCATTGGCCACCGCCAGCAGCTGTGCGCGCTCTTCCTGGCTCAGGGCATGGCCGGGTATGGGGCGCACGGCCTGCGGCCTGCCATCGCCCGCGGTGAGGCCTTCATGAGCCTGCCAACGCTGCAGGGTGCGCACGTCGATGCCGGCGCTCTCGCAGGCCAGGCGCAGCCGCGCGCCGGCGGTGTGAGCCTTGGAGATGTTCTGGGCCACGATCCGGCGATCTTCGAGGCCGATCATTCGTCCCCTCCCTTGTGGAAGATCGCCTCGAGATTTTTTGAGAGTACCAACAGGGCTGCGGTCTCGGCCAGCGCCCGGTCCTTGCGCAGCAGGTCGCGCTCGAGCTCCTTGATGCGTTTGCGGTCGGCCCGCGTGGCCTGCGGGCTGGCACGGGCCTCTTCAGGCTGTGCCAGCGCGGCAGTGGCGCTCGATCGCCACTTGTCCAGATCGGCTGGGTATACCCCGTGCTCGCGGCACCAGGCGCTCTTGGCCGCCTCGGGCATCGCCGCCGTCGTGATCACCGCCTCAAGCCGCGCGCGCGCAGTCCATGCCCGCCCTCGGGCGGGCATGGACTGCGCATCCTCGCGCCAACGCTCCAGTGTCTGCACTCCAATGCCAACCTCGCGCGCCACTACCTCCAGCGCCGAACTCTCCGGCGGCAGCAACCTTGCTACCGCCCGGTCCTTGAATGCTTGTCCGTATCGAGCCACTCTCATCCTTCATCGCCGCCCCCGGGTTCTTGGGTCTAAGGAGGCGACAACTATTGTGACGCGGGGGGCACTCAAGGTGCCTGGCACTTCTCGGGGTCGACCCACCACGGTTTGCGCAATTCCAAAGATCCGCGAGGGCGGGGTGTTGTCTGCGAAGTCGCGGGCCCGGGGAGGAGCGGGATTGAAGCGAGGTCTGGCTGTGGGCCTTTGACGAACATCAAAGCCATGTTTTTGGTAACTTTTCTTTCAATCTGGCGCCACTGAAAAGAGTCCTCGCCTACATCACGATTCGGCCATCGCGAATAGCATTTGCGAACCGATTTCGGAAAGAGGACAACTGATGGCAACGCAGCCTGTGGATCCCGCATTTGCCGTCGCAGTTGGCACCTCGGCAGCCCTGAAGAAGTTGCTCGAGCCCATGCAAACACTCTTTGCTGGCTGCGGCGATCCGGGATCGGAGACATTCAGATTGCAAGCGCAAGTCATGCGCAGGGGCGATGCATTGGCTGCGGCCCTGGTTGCCTATGCACAGTGTCAGAAGCTCTCCCCTCGCTCGCTCGAGATTCTGCCGTTCCTCCGCTCTTTCGCCAATGTCCTGTGGCATACCCTCGATCGTCGCATCACGGTCACGGTGGATGTTGAAAGAGACGGCCCGGCACTTTTCGTTGATGCTGCTGCACTCGAGGAAGCCCTTGTGCAGATCGTAGGGAACGCGCAATCAGCCATGCCTCATGGCGGCCGACTGATGCTGCGGGGCGCCCTCGATCGGCACGACAACCGGTTTCTGAATCTTGATGTCATTGACAGCGGCATCGGCATGAGCCCTGACGTTGCCAAACAAGCCGCAAGCCCATTCTTCACGACCAAGGAGTGCTCCCCCTTTTCTGGGATGGGCCTTTCGGCGGTCGCGGGCTTTGCGGCCCAGTCGGGCGGCCAGATGAGCATTTCCAGCGCCGTGGGACTGGGGACAACGATTCGCATGTTCTTGCCCACAGTTGCCGCGCTCGCCACTGATCGCGAGGGCAGACGCCACGGCGAATCCGTTGCGCCGCGCGATCGGAAGATCACATGCAATGCTCAAGCGAGTTGATATTCATCGCCATGCCTTCGTGCGGGTTGGTGTGAGAGGCTGAGTTCGGCTTGATGCAAGTCAAGAGAGGGCCTGCATTCGTGCGCCAGACTTTCTACAGGCCACGCTGTTCTGGCGTGGCTATTCTGGAGAGCAACCATGAACATCAAGTCACTCTGCCGACGCGAGGTCGTCGGCATTTCCGCGAACGCCGGCTTGCGCGAGGCGGCCGCCCTGATGTGCGAGCAGCATGTGGGTTCGCTGGTCGTCGTGACGAACGACACCCCGTCGAAGGTGGTCGGAATCGTGACGGACCGTGACCTTGCACTCGACGGCCTGGGCCACGACCAGCCTCAACCTGACCAGCCGGTGGGCGAACTCGTGCGTGGCCGCCCGTTGGCAGTGCCGTCCAGCGCCGGCTTGCGGGAAGCCGCCGAAGCAATGGAGAGCGCAGGCGTGCGGCGACTGCTCGTCGTCGACGATGACGGCGGCGTGGTGGGCATCGTGTCCGCCGATGACCTGCTCGTAGCGATGGCGGAAGACTTGGCGAAGCTCGCGCAGGCATTGCGCCGCAACATCTCGCGCGAGACGTCCGAGCGTGGCGTGTTTACCGGAGCGTCGCGGCCGCGCGTGACGTACCCTTTCTTTGGCACCGTGGCATCGCAATGACGGCACCTGTGCCGATGTGCTGAGTTCGCCAGAATCCGAGACGTGCGCGGATGCGATCCGCGCAGTGCCTGCGGCGACGACGTGCTGAACCGCGTGGTCGGCGCGTACTGCGTCAGGGGAAAAGTGGAATTGCGCCGCAGCTTCGGACCGCGATGCACGCGCAAATGCTACCGGGACTGAATACCTGCAATGGCCACTTTGCGGGACTCTCCTGGGCACTTGCCCACGCATCCCCGCAGACCAACGGGGCCGAACGAGTCGCTTGCGGCCAAAGGCTCATTGGATGAGCCCCGTCCGGCCAATGCTCTGTGCCAGGGCAATGCGCTGCATCGGCTTCAGATTGAGCGCCTGCGCAAGGCTTCGACGGTCGATCAGGGCGCGCACGACCGTCGCCAGGCCGGCGCCTGCGCAGTAGAGATAGACGTTCTCGACAATGCAGCCCGAATCAACGCCCGCGAGGAAGACGCGGTCCTCCTCGCGCACATCGTGCATGCGTTCGAAGTCGGCCACGTACACCAGGTTCAGGGGGGCCGAGCCCGCAAACTCCTGCAATCCGGTGGCTGCCCGCAAGTCGCCGACTTTCACGAGTTCCAACCGATGAGCTTGCGCGTCGTAGCGCCAGGTGCCTTCGGCCATCACTGCATACACCAGTATTTCCTGCCATCCGTGTGCCGATGGGGCGGTTCGACCGCCGGTTTCCGTCCGGTTCACGCCGAATGCCGCCCACAGCACTGCAGACACTTCATCCAGCGACAAAGGATCCGGCAGAAAAGTGCGCGTGCTGCGGCGTCGCTGTAAAGCCACTTCCACAGTCGCAGGTTGAAGCCGGGGCGTCGGCAGCGTGAGCAGGTCGGAATCGAGATTGAGGGGCAGGGGCGACATCGGAATCTCCCGGTGGGCAGATACCTGAACGATGCGGCATCCCATCGGCAGCCGGCTTGAGCTAGCGCAACTGCGGGCGCCGCATCCAATCGCACAGTGGCTCCATTGCAGGAGGCACATCGTGCATCTCATCGACCGACACGGCGACACTGGCCGAGCATCCAACAGCGCGGATGGCAACCCGTTGTTGGCTGATCTGTACCCGTTGACCCTGTTGCCGGCCTACTGGCAGGTTCAAATGCGTTTCGAGGATTCGCGGCTGCAATCGCGCGCGACGCAAATCGTGAGACATGCGGCCGCGAGGCGCAAGGAGAAAGAACAGTCATGAAACAGCCACTTGAGATCCGCTTCATCGGGATGGAATCTTCGGACGCCGTCGAATCCGCCGCCCGCGAGAAGGCCGGCAAGCTCGACCGGTTCCGTCCCGACATCATGGCGTGCCGGGTCACCATCGAGTTGGCGGAGAAGCACCGGCATCAGGGGCGGCCTTTCGCCGTGCGTGTGGACGTGACGGTGCCGGACCACGAACTAAGGGTGGATCGCGTGCATGACGAAGACGTCTACGTCGCTTTGCGCGAGGCCTTCGACGACATGACGCGCCAGCTCCAGGACTCTGTGCGGCGCGTGCGAGGGGAGGAAAAGCTGCACGCGTCCACCCTGCATGGGGAGGTCGTGCGTTTCGCGGACGACGGCCACTGCGGCTTCATTCGCACCGCCGAAGGGGACGAGTACTGGTTCGGTCCCGAAAACATGGCAGGCGCACCGTTCGAGCACCTGGCGCCGGGCGACCATGTGCAGTTCGTTCCCGAGGTGGCCGCCGAGGGTCGGCAGGCAAAGCGCGTCAGCGTCGGCAAGCGCCACGCCGCCTGACGACGGCCCTTGACAAGCGATG
Source organism: Variovorax paradoxus B4 (assembly GCF_000463015.1). NCBI lineage: Bacteria > Pseudomonadati > Pseudomonadota > Betaproteobacteria > Burkholderiales > Comamonadaceae > Variovorax > Variovorax paradoxus. The sequence continues at coordinate 427,769 of NC_022234.1, forward strand.
CGGCGCAGGCGCGCTCGTCGTGACGGACCCGGAAGTACCCGGCCGCGCCATCGGCGTCGTGACCGACCGCAATCTGGTGGTCGACCTGCTGGCGCAGGGCCTGCCGGCCGAAGGACGGGCGATCGGCAGGCTTGCAGCATGAACCTCATCGGCGTGCCTTCCACCAGCGATCGCAGGGCGAGGGGCTGCTCGGCGCCTCTTACGGCCGCGCCGTTTGCTCGTGGCGTCCGGCCGCGGCCACTGCCTCGGCGACGGCCTTCATCTCTTGCGCCAGCACGTCCAGCACGTCGTCGAGCGCCACCAGGCCGATCAGCGAGCCCTGCGGCGAAACGACCGGCAGGCGGCGAACACCCTTGCGGCGCATCGCCAGGAGCAGGTCGGCGAGCGAGTCTTCCTCGCGCGCGTTGACCACACCCTTGCTCATCACGTCGCCCACTTGCATGCCGTGCGGGTCGCGGTCGGCGGCCACGACGCGCATGGCGATGTCGCGGTCCGTCAGCATGCCGACGACCACGCGATCCTCCGGCGTGCGTTCCTCCACGACGACGAGGCAGCCGACGTGGCGCTCACGCATGAGGCGGGCCGCCTCGTTCAGGCCCATGTCGGGAAAGGCGATGGTGACGATGCGGGTGCAGATGTCGCCGGCGTTCAGCGGCGTCCTGAAATTTGCGTTTGGTTTCATGTCGACCCCTTCGAGGCAGATTCGAGGCGCGCACGAGGCGAGCATGGTCAACAATGGCACGGACCATCTGGGCATGGGTTGAGCCAACGCAACTTGGCCTCGCGCAATCGGCGAAGAATGAGGCTGCGCCCCACTCGCAAGGACGCTGCCATGATGTTTGCCGACCGCCTCGACGCCGCCACACGCCTGTCCAAGGCCCTGCAGGGCTGGCGCGGCTGCAACCCGCAGGTGCTCGCCATCCCGCACGAGGAAGAGAAGCGTTTGCAGCTCGACGCGCGCAGGGACCGGCGGGCGAGATACAGGCCCGGGCGCGGCGCCGCGCGCCCGCCGCCGCCATGAGCGTTCGCCTGTTCCTCTGCGGCGACGTGATGACGGGCCGCGGAATCGACCAGGTGCTGCCGACGCCGTGCGAGCCGCACCTCTTCGAGCACTGGATGCGCTCGGCCGTCGGGTACGTCGAGCTGGCGGAGCGGGAGTCGGGCCCGATCGGGCGGCGGCGGGACGCCGCCTACCCCTGGGGCGACGGCCTGGACGTGCTGCGCGATCAGCGCCCCGAGGTGCGAATGGTGAACCTCGAGACAGCGGTGACCACGAGCGAGGATGCACAGCTCGGCAAGGGCATCCATTACCGGATGAACCCAGCCCATGTGGCTTGCCTCACCGCTGCGGGCATCGATTGCTGCGTGCTGGCCAACAACCATGTGCTCGATTGGGGGCAGGCCGGCCTCGGCGAGACGCTGGCGACGCTGCACGCGGCGCAGCTTCGCACGGCCGGCGCCGGCCGCGACCTGACGGAAGCGGCGCAGCCGGCCGTGATGGAGATCGGCGCCGGGCGGCGGGTGCTGGTGTTCGCCTTTGCCACGCCGGACAGCGGCACGCCCGAGGGCTGGGCCGCGGGCGCGAGCCGCGGCGGCGTGAACTTCATCGACCGGCTCGGCCTTCGCACGGCGGATGCAGTGGCTGCGCAGACGGCGCTGCATCGGCGGGCAGGTGACGCGGTGGTGGTGTCGCTGCACTGGGGCGGCAACTGGGGCTTCGGCATCCCGGGCGAGGAACGCACGTTCGCGCACCGGCTGATCGATGCGGGCGGCGCGGACGTCGTCTGGGGACACTCCTCGCACCACGTCAAGGGCATCGAAGTGCGGGGCGGCAAGCTCATCCTCTACGGCTGCGGCGACCTCATCAACGACTACGAGGGCATCTCGGGCCACGGCGAGTACCGCGGCGACCTGTCGCTGATGTACTTCCCGGAAGTGGACACGGCGAGCGGCGCCTTGCGCGCGCTGCGCATGGCGCCGATGCGGATGCGGCGCTTCCGGCTCGAGCGTGCGCCCGCGGAAGGCACGCAGTGGCTGCGCACCGTGCTCAACCGCGAGGGCCGCGGGTTGCGAACGAGCGTGGCGCCAGACGGCCAGGGGCTGCTCGCCCTGGCTTGGTAGCGCCGGCAGCGCCGCCCGGTTGACGCATGTCAAGAAGGGGCCGGCTGGCCGGCCTAGAGTGGCAACATGCGCGGCGCGTTGCTCACGGATCTGTATCAGCTGACCATGCTGCAGGCCTATCACGACGGCGGCATGAACGCGCCCGCGAGCTTCGAGTTCTTCGTGCGCAAGCTGCCGGCGCAGCGCAACTTCCTGATGGCGGCCGGGCTGGAAGAGGTGCTCGCCTACCTGCAGGGCCTGCGTTTCGAGGAGAGGGAGATCCGCTGGCTGGCGGCGACCGGCCGGTTCGGCACCGCGTTTCTGCGTTCGCTCGAGGACCTGCGCTTCACCGGCGACGTGTGGGCGATGCCCGAGGGCACGGTGTTCTTCGCCGACGAGCCCATCCTGCGCGTCACGGCGCCGATACGCGAAGCGCAGCTGGTGGAGAGCCGGATCATCAACCTGCTGCATTACGAAACCCTGGTGGCCAGCAAGGCAGCGCGCTGCGTGCTCGCCGCGCCCGGCAAGGTGCTGGTGGATTTCGGGTTGCGCCGCGCCCACGCCAGCGAAGCCGCGCTGCTGTCGGCGCGCGCCAGCTACCTGGCGGGGTTCTCGGGCACTGCCACCGTGCAGGCGGGCATGGAGCACGGCATTCCCGTGTACGGCACCATGGCGCATTCATACGTGCAGGCCCACGACGACGAAGCGCAGGCGTTCGAGCATTTCGCGCGGTCCCAGCCGGGCGGCACCACGTTGCTGATCGACACATATGACACCGAGGCGGCCGCCCGCAAGGTGGTCGCGCTGGCCGCCCGGCTTGCCGCGGACGGCATCCGGATCAAGGCCGTTCGCATCGACAGCGGTGACCTGGGCGAACATGCGCGGCGGGTGCGGGGCATCCTCGACGCGGGCGGTCTGGAGGACGTCGGGATCTTCGCGAGCGGCGGCCTGGACGAGCACCAGGTGCGCGACCTGCTGCGGTCGGGCGCGCCGATCGAGGGTTTCGGCATCGGCACGCGCATGAACACATCCGCTGACGCCCCGTACCTCGATTGCGCGTACAAGCTGGTGGAGTATGCGGGCCTGCCCCGGCGCAAGCGCTCCGAGGGCAAGGCCACCTGGCCGGGCTGCAAGCAGGTGTTCAGGCACTTCGGCGCGGACGGTGCCATGGCCGGCGACACCCTGGGCCTGCATGACGAGCGCGGCGCCGGCAAGCCGTTGCTCGAATTCGTCGTGGCGGGCGGCCGGCGCGGGATCGCCTCGCCGGGGCTGGATGGCAGCCGGGAGCATGCCCGCTGGCAGCTGGCGGCCCTGCCGGCGCGGCTGCGCGAGCTGGAAGCGGCCGAGCCTTTCGCCGTCGCCGTGTCGCCGGCACTGGCGACGCTGGCCCGCCAGGTCGATGCACGCACGGGTGCCGCCGTGCGGACCGGGCATGCCTGAGCGCGTGCCCGTCGAGGCCAAAGTGGCTGCCCTGCGCGAGCCGGGCGCCTATCCGGGCCCCGCGCAGCCGGTCGATGTGATCGAAACCCACATGTCGTGGGTTTTTCTCACCGGCCAGTTCGTCTACAAGCTGAAGAAGCCCGCGCGCTACGACGGGCTGGATTGCCGCCGGGTCGAAATGCGGCGCTTCTTCTGCTTCGAGGAGCTGCGGCTCAACCGAAGGCTCGCGCCATCGGTCTACCTCGACGTCGTGGCCTTGCGCCAGGATGGGCAGGGCCGGCTGCGGATCGGGCGCGATGGTGAAGTGGTGGACTGGCTGGTCTGGATGCGCCGGCTGCCCGCGCAGCTGACGCTCGACCGGCTGATCGAGGCGGGGAGCGCGACGCCGGCCCACATGCGCCGGGTTGCCGCACACCTGGCCGCGTTCTACCGCGGCCTGTCGCCCGCCATGGGCGATCACCATCGGCTGATGGCCCGGCTGCGCCGCGACATCGACACGTTCGAGGGGGCGCTGTGCAAGCCGGCCTGGGCCTTGCCCGCCGACGACGTGACAGCGGTCTGCAGCCGGCTGCGGGCGGCGCTGACCGATTGCCGGGAGGTCCTGGAAGCGCGCGTGCGGGCCGGCCGGGTCGTGGAAGGGCATGGGGACCTGCGACCCGAGCACGTATGGCTCGGCGAGCCCCTTGCGATCATCGACTGCCTGGAATTCTCGGCGGAACTGCGCACCCTCGATGTCGCGGACGAACTGGGCTTCCTCGCGCTCGAGTGCGAGCGGCTCGGCGCGCCGCAGCTCGGCCGCGCCCTGTTCGACGCGTTCGCGGAGTCCACGGGCGATGTGCCGGACCCGGCGCTCGTGGATTTCTACCAGGCGTTCCGTGCCTGCGTTCGGGCGAACATTGCCATCCGGCACCTCCGGGAGGCGTGTTACCGCGACGACCCGAAATGGCCGCGGCGCGCGCGCGAGTACCTGGCGCTCGCTGCGCAGCGCATGGCCCCGGCATAGGCCCGCGCCAACTCGTCGATCACATGCACGAGGCACAGGCGTCCGTGGGCCAGCCTTGCAATGCCGATCGCCTCCTGCAGGCTGCGCCGCGAGGTCGGGCCGCCATCGCAAGGCACGAGGATCCGCTGGTCCACGCCATGCTCCTTCGGCATTGTTTGAGCACTTGAGGTACTGGAAGGCGCGGCCGTGCGGCACGGTGCTCGTTGATCTGGCCCAATGGCGGAGAGGTCGCCGTGCAGATCCGACCGCCCGGTGCGCCGGACTGGCATTCCTTGCGCTATCTCAAGAAGGCATGCAGCGAAGGCGCATACCGTGAGGGCATGAAAGCACTCGTGTACCAGGGCCCCGGCCTCAAATCCCTCGAAGACCGCCCCATGCCGCAGATCCAGGCGCCAGGCGACGCGGTCGTGAAGATCCTCAAGACGACCATCTGCGGCACCGACCTGCACATCCTCAAGGGCGACGTGCCGACCTGCACGCCGGGCCGCATCCTCGGGCACGAAGGGGTGGGCGTCATCGAGGCCGTCGGCGCCGGCGTGACGGCCTTCCACCCGGGCGACCATGTGCTGATCTCGTGCATCTCCTCGTGCGGCAAGTGCGAGTACTGCCGCCGCGGCATGTATTCGCACTGCACGAGCGGTGGCTGGATCCTGGGCAACACCATCGACGGCACGCAGGCCGAATACGTGCGCATCCCGCATGCGGACACCAGCCTCTATCCCGTTCCCCCGGGTGCGGACGAAGAGGCACTGGTGATGCTCAGCGACATCCTGCCGACCGGCTTCGAGTGCGGCGTGCTCAACGGCAAGGTCGCGCCCGGCAGCACGGTGGCCATCGTGGGCGCCGGGCCGATCGGCCTGGCCACGCTGCTCACGGCCCGGTTCTATTCGCCCGCGCAGATCATCCTGATCGACCTGGACGATGGCCGGCTCGAGGTCGCGCGCCGCTTCGGCGCGACGCACACCGTCAACAGCAGCGACGGCAAGGCGGCCGAGGCGGTGCTGGCGCTGACCGGCGGCCGCGGCGTCGACGTGTCGATCGAGGCGGTCGGCATACCGGCCACCTTCGTGCTGTGCCAGGACATCGTGGCGCCCGGTGGCACCATTGCGAACATCGGCGTCCACGGGCACCCGGCCGAGCTCCACCTGGAGCGGCTGTGGTCGCAGAACATCGCGATCACCACGCGGCTGGTCGACACGGTCTCGACGCCCCTGCTGCTGAAGACGGTGCAGTCGCAGAAGGTGGACCCGGGCCAGCTGATCACCCACCGGTTCACGCTGGACCAGGTCCTCGATGCCTACGACACCTTCGGGCGCGCCGCCGAGACGCATGCACTCAAGGTGATCATCGAGGCGTAGGGCCCTGTTCGCTCCGGTGCCGGCAAATGCGGGCTGCGGCGCTGACTTGATCGGCATCAAGCTGCCCGTGCGGCGCGCGGACGAAGATTCGCCCACCGCCCACCGCCCACCGCCCACCGCCCACCGCCCACATCCCGCGCCTTGCGCCGCGCATCACCGAGCAGGCTGCCCCATGAACTTCAGAACCATCCTCGTTCACCTGGACCGCTCCGACCGCAGCCCGGCGCGCGCCGCGCTGGCGGCCCAGTGGGCGAAGGCCCATGAAAGCCACCTGGTCGGTCTGGTGCCCACGGGCCTGTACGACGGCGTGATTCCGGCCGATGCCATCGCCACGGGCATGACCGACTACATCGCCGATGCGGCCACCCACCTGCGCCTGCGCGCCGAGGCCATCAGCCGGGAATTCAGGGAAGACATCCATGAATCGGGGCCGCTGTCCTACGAGGTTCGCCTTGTCGACGGAACGACGATCGAAGCCGTGGTCCGGCACGGCCGCACGAGCGATCTCGTGGTGCTCGGCCAGGACGACGAATCGGATGCGACGGACACCACCGTGCGCGGCCTGGTGCCGCAGGTGCTGATGGAAACCGGGCGTGCGCTGCTGGTCGTGCCTTGCGCCGGGAACTTCAGCGGACCCGCAAGGAATGTCGTGGTCACCTGGAACGGCTCGCGGGAGTCCACCGTCGCCATCCACGCGGCGCTGCCGGCGCTGCGGCGCGCATCGCAGGTGACGCTGATCTCCCACAGGCATCCGGGCGAAGCGGACGACGAACAGCGGCTCCTCATTCCGGAGATGCTCCAATTCCTGCTCAGGCACGGCGTGCGCGCGGGTGCGCAGCGCGAGGTGACCGAGATCGACATCGCCGATGCCCTGCTGTCGCGCGTCGCAGACCTTGGCGCCGACCTGCTCGTGATGGGCGGCTACGGCCACTCGCGCTTTCGCGAGCGCGTGCTGGGCGGCGTCACACGGCAGATCCTCGCGCAGATGACCGTGCCGGTTCTGATGGCGCATTGACCGAGGCGGCAGATGGACACGACACTGGTGAAGGCGCTGCGCGACGCGCTGCAGCGCGAAACCGGCGCGCGCGTCGAGCTGGTCGAGACGCACATCTCGTGGGTGCTGCTGACGGCCACGCTCGCCTACAAGCTCAAGAAGCCCGTGCGCTTTCCCTTCGTCGACTTCGCAAGCATCGCGGCGCGCAAGCATTTCTGCGAGGAAGAACTGCGCCTCAACCGGCGTTTCGCGCCGTCGCTGTACCTGGACGTGATGCCGGTGTGCGGCGCGCGCGAGGCACCGCGGCTCGGAGGCGAGGGCGTGCCGATCGACCACGTGGTCCGCATGCGGCGCTTTCCGGAGTCGTCGCTGCTGCGCAACCTGCTCGCGGCCGGCCGGCTGGAGCCGGCCTGGCTCGACGGCTTTGCGCAGCGGCTGGCGGCGCTGCAGGGCGCGGCCGAGCGCGTCGTGCCGCCGTCCGCATTCGGCGCGCCGGACGCCATCGTTCGTGCGGCCGTCGATGTCCTGAGCCAGCTGCTCGTGCAGCGCAGCGACAGCCGTCTCGCGACCCTGTCCGCATGGATCCGCGAACGCGCGCAGGCGCTGCACATGGCCTGGATCGCGCGCCAGCAGGGCGGCGCGGTGCGCGAATGCCACGGCGACCTGCACATGGCCAATGTCGTCCTGGTGGACGGCGAACTCACCGCCTTCGACTGCATCGAGTTCGACCCTATGATGCGCCGGATCGACGTGATGAGCGACGTCGCATTCCTCACCATGGACCTGAAGGCTCACGGCCGCGCCGACCTCGCGTTCCGCTTCCTGGATGCGTGGCTGCAGCACAGCGGCGACCACGCGGGCCTGCAGGTGCTCGGCTTCTACGAGGTGTACCGGGCGCTGGTGCGGGCCATGGCCGCGGGCCTGGGGCCGCAGGCCGCATCGAAGCCCGACTACCTGGCCTGCGCCGCGCAGTTGGCGCACAGCCCGCGGGGGCGTGCGCGCCTGCTGATCACGCACGGGTTCTCGGGTTCCGGCAAGTCGACCATCGCCTCGCAACTGCTGTGCGCCGCGGGCGCGGTGCGCATCCGTTCCGACGTGGAGCGCAAGCGCCTGTTCGGCCTCGATCCGCTCGCCCGCTCCGCCGAGCGGGGCCTGGCCATCTACGGCGCGGAAGCCACGCGGCGTACCTTCGAGCGCCTGCGCGCCTGCGCGCGCGACGCGTTGCTGGCGGGGTATCCGGTGATCGTGGATGCGGCCTTCCTGCGCAGCGCCGAGCGGCGCAGCTTCCAGGTGCTGGCGGCCGAGCTCGACCTGCCTTTCGCGATCCTGGACTGCCGTGCCGCCGAAGCCGTGCTGCGCCGCCGCGTGGCCGAGCGCGGTGCCGCGGGCACGGACGCGTCGGAGGCAAGCCTGGAGGTGCTGGCGCGCCAGCTCGCGGCGCACGAGGCTCTGGAGGCCGACGAGCGCGCGCTGGCCATCGAGGTCTTCACCGAGGACGCGGTCGACATCGCGTCGCTCGAGGCGCGCTGGCGCACGCAGGCCTGACTCGCAGCGAGGCCGCCGCTTCGGCGCTCACCTGCCGCCGGCCGGGGCGCCCGTGCCGCGCGATTCGGGCGTCGGCGACCAGGCGGGCCGCTCGGCGCGTGCGGAGTCGACCACGATCAGGTAGCGCCCCGCGCCTTCGACCGGGGTCTGGTCCGCCGGCAGCACCCACATTGGCGAGCCCTGCGCTGCAGCCGCGAGGTAGTCGGCATCGAGCACGCCGAAGCGGTCGAGCAGCCGGTTCAGGCTGGCCGGGATGCGGATGCAGCCCTTCGACTGCACGCTGCCGAGCCGCGGCTCCAGCAGGTCCGGGTCGGTGGCATGCATCTGCAACCGCATCGTGCCGATGCCGCCCTGGCCCCAGAGTCGCCGGGCCTGCTGCCATCCCAGGTCGAACACGCGCATGCCCTTCGCCCCGTACCCGCGGATGCCATGCTCGTTGCGGGTGCCTTCGGCGCGGAAGTCGGGGTTGTCGGTCGTGAGCTCGAACACACCGAGCGGGGTCTCGAAGTGGTCGAACGCGCCGCCGCGCCCGGTCGATGCCGCAGCGGCGCCGATGAGCAGCGGCGCGGCGCCGTCGCCCAGCCAGTAGATGAAGATCGCCTGCACGTTCGGGCTGCGGTCGACGAGCGCGACGTATTGCGGCACGGGCGCGATGCCGGCCTGTGCGAGCGCGCCGAGCGCCAGCTCGCCATACCGCCTGGCTTCGTCGGGCGGTGGTTCGAGCCGATGGTCCACCTGCGCGCGGAAGACGTCGGCCAGCTCGGAGGGGGCCGCGGGTCCGGCGATCGTGCCGCCGGCGCAAAGCATTGCAAGGACGACGGCAAGGGGTGCAATGAAAGACGCACGGGGAGTGGGAGACATCGTGCGCCGGAGTCTGCAGGGCTTCGCGCCTTCCGCCTTGACGTGGCGCAAGGCGGAACATGGGCCGTGCGGCGACCATGCGGCCATCGGGAATTCACTGTCGAAGGATCCACCATGAAAATCATGCTTGCCGTCGATGGCAGCGGCCCGCGGCGCCGCCGTCGGATCGACCGCAGTCCCGAGGCGATGCGATGAAGTCGATCAGCCATGGCGTGTTGATCGTCAATGCCAACGAGGAACTGCTGCTCTGCCATGCCAGCGGCAGCCCGCACTGGGACATCCCGAAGGGCGGCGGAAAGCTGACGGAAACGGGGCGACAGACGGTCGTGCGGGAGACCTTCGAGGAATGCGGCCTGCAACTGGCGCCCGAAGACCTTCTGCCGCTGGGATGCTTCGCGTCTCGTCCGGGAAAGGATCTGCAGCTCCACGCGGTCCTGATGGCGCGTTTCGACACGCACGCCTGCGTATGCCGCAGCCAGTTCGCGGACGGCCATGGACAGCTGCGTCCGGAAATGGACGGCTACCGGTGGGCGGCGTTCGACGAGGTGTCGCAATGGTGCGCGAAAGGCCTGGCCACGCTGCTGACCCGGACGCTCTCGCTCCCCACGATCCTGAGGCAACTCCAGGCGTTGAAGCGGCAACCCTCCAATGTCGGCCGCGTCGCCTAACTGCCGTGCCAACGGGTATCGAAGCCGAGCATCGAATAGACCGGGCAGACGCCGGCCACCCCCGTCAGCATTCCCAGCACCCCCAGGTAGCCCCAGGACTCGATGGTGCCGGGCGCGGCAAGCGCGACCAGCAGCATGCCCGACGCGATGCGCAGGGTGCGGTCGAGGATTCCAAGGTTGTTCGACATCCGGTTTTCTCTTTGCTGGAGCGCCACGGAAGGCATCCTGCACGCGGGGTGGGCGGGCCGCATTGCGATGGATCAAGCGCCCGCGTGGAGGGCGTGTTCAGCCGGGCTTGCCATCCGCCCGTGCCCGGGTCAGCACGGGCCAGTAGCGCACGGCAAACAGGCCGAAGCCCAGGCTCCAGAATGCGGCGGAACAAAGGACCGCGGCGATCATGTGGGCCGGTGCGGCCAGCGGCACGAGAATCCGGACCAGCGCGGCGAGCAGGACCAGCACGAAGCAGGCGGTGTCGACCTGGTCGGCGCGCAGCACCCGGCCGGTGTGGCCCCGCGACGTGCGCACCATCATGCCGATGATGAGCCCGCCCGCGGCGCCCACGGTCAGCGCATGGGTGGCGAGCGATGCCGGCGCCAGGCCGTGCAGCGCCATCGCCCGCAGCGCGAGGTGCACCGGAATCCATGCGTAGGCCACATGCAGCACCAGCACCAGCGTGTTGGCGGGCGCCTTCCAGGGCCGCCAGAGCAGCCAGCGCACCAGATGCGCGAGTGCCGCAGGCAGCGCGATGGCGATCCCGACGATCGGTGGCAGGCCCGTGGCATCGGCCAGCAGCAGCGCGAGCACCAATCCCAGCGCGGCCTTCTCGACCAGGGCGTGCCGCGTGGCACCGGCGCCCGAAATGCCGTTGTTGGTGAACATCGGAATCACCCGGCCACCCATGACGGCCATGATGAACAACAGGGCGTCCAGCGCCAGCTGGATGCCCAGCCACGCCGGCACCGCGAGCATGCCGAGCGCCGACAGGTGAAAGGCGAATGCGGCGCCCGAGAGCAGCAGCAGCAATCCGATGAAGAAGTAGTTGCGGCGGTTGCGCGCGGCCACCAGCGGAACGGCCAGGGCCACCGCGCAGGCCAGCGGAAACGCCGCGTTGACCACCGCGGCCGTCCACGCGAAGGGCGTGAGCACGAGCATGCGGCCCGCCACCCAGAGCGCCGCCAGCGCGGCCAGCGGCAGACCCGCGGGCGTGGGACGGCCGGACCAGTTGCGCACCGCGGTGAAGAGGAATCCGACGATCACGGCCAGCGCGAAGCCGAACAGCATCTCGTGCGCATGCCACATCGGCCCCTGCAGGTAGGCGCGCGGCAGCCAGCCGGCGAACTGCATCGCCCACAGCGCGATGGACAGTGCCGCGAACGCGCTGGCCAGCAGGTAGAAGGGACGGAAGCCGAGCTGCCACAGGGCAAAGGCGGGCGCATGGGCGGCAGGGGGCTGCGCAGGTTCGAGCGGAATGAAGGACGCCATCATCTGGCCTTTCGGGCGCCCTCGGCGCCATGTTGAATGCGCCACGCGACGGCCGCGCCGGCCACGGTGACGGCAAAGAAAGCAATCGCGGCCGCGTTGAGCGAAGCGCCGGCGGCGCGCAGTGGATCGCTGAAGCTCCCCAGTACCAGCCGCACGAAAAGAGACAGGTGCAGCGTGGCCAGCGGCAGGTAGAAGAAGGTGCCGAAGCGCAGCTTGATGCGTGCGATGGCCGGCAGCACGACGGGCGCATGCCCCATCACCATGCTGATGACGAAGCCCAGCCCCAGCGCGTGCAGTGCGATGTCGCGGGTGGGCCCTCCGAGCGCGGCCGCGGCCCAGGCCGCGCCGGCGATCCCGAGCCAGGCATAGCCGCCCAGCAGGCAGACCGCCATGTAGCGGCTGATGCCGTGCGTGAACACCGTGCGCCGCGCGATGTCGAACACCGCGAGCCACACGGCCAGCAGAGCGAGCGCCGCGCCGTAGACCAGTCCGCCGGCGCGCGGGGCCAGGCCCGAGCATGCGGCGCCTGCCAGCAGCAGCGCCAGCACGGCATGCAGCGTCAGGCTGGCCGCAGGACGCCGGCGCATGAGCCGCGTCATCTCGAGCCGTTCGGCCGCGATCGTCATGACCAGAAAGGCGAACCACCACGGGAAGACGGCACCGCCGTCGCGGCCCAGCGCAAACAGAAGGTTGCCCGCCACCCACGCGGCCGCGCCGACCGCCAGCAGCAGCGTGTGCGCCGCGCGCTGGCGCCACACGACCAGCGCGTTGACCGCCAGGAAGAACACCGCCGCCGCCACGCCGAGCCACGCGCCGGCGGCCTGCTGTCCGAAGGCCAGGCACAGCGCGCCGGTGCCCGACGCCAGCGGTGCAGCCAATGCCCAGCGATGCTTGACGGCCACGGCGCGCTCGATGCCGATGGCGGTGCCCAGGAAGCCGCAGATCATCAGTGCGGCATGCACCAGCAGCAGCTGGCCGGCTGCGGCGAACGAGAGCGGGTCCGGCACCGCGACGCCGAGCCGCCAGAGCCCGCCCGCAATGCCACCCACCAGCGACACGCCGGCCAGCGCGCCGAACAGCGCACGCGCGAAAACCCGGCCACGCGCCGGCGATGTCTTCGTTGGCCGTCCCGTACGGGCGGCGGGGCCTGCAGCGCCTACCATCCCATGAACCGCTTGGCGCCGGCACTCATGCGCTCCGGGCTCCAGGGCGGCTCCCACACCAGCTCGACGCGGATCAGGAGCTCGGGTGGCACGACCTTGTCCAGTTCGGCTTCCGCCTCGTCCATGATGAGTTCGATCACCGGGCAGGCCGCGGAGGTCATCGTGATGCGCACCTGCGCCATCGCGGCGTCCACCGTGACACCATAGACCAGGCCCACGTCGACGATGTTCATCGAGATCTCCGGATCGACGACGCGCGACAGCGCCGCGGTCAGCGGCTCGCGCAGCTGCTCGGGCCCTTCGTACGGAAAGGAGGCCGCGGCCGGTGCCGTGTCCGCCGGCGCGCTCACGCGTCCTCCCGTTCGGCTTGCAGCGCGCCGATGCGGCCTGCCAGGAACACCGTGGCCAGCGCCTCCCGGTTGTGGACGAGGTCGGCCAGCGTGTAGCGCTGCAGCACCGCGTGGAACGCTGCCACGGCTTCGCCCAGCACGCCCTGCAGGCGGCACAGGCCGGTGATGCGGCACGCGCCGCCGCCTTCCCCGAAACATTCCACGATGGCGCCGCTCTCGGTTTGGCGCACCACGTCGCCGACGTTGATCGCCTCGGGCGGCTTCGCGAGCGCCAGGCCGCCTCCCTTGCCGCGGACGTTGGCCAGCCACCCCTCCTTGCCCAGGAAGTGCACCACCTTGGTCAGGTGATGCTCGGACACCGCAAAGGAGGCGGCGATCTCGCCGATGGTGGCGCGGCGCTCGGGCTGCGCGGCCAGGTAGATCAGCACGCGCAGGCTGTAGTCGGTGAAGGCGGTGAGCTTCATGGCTGCACTGGCGCCGTGTCACTGTTCGGCCACGTGGCCCGCCTGCATGGCCCGACCCTTTTGGCCCCTGGCGCGCGGCGGTGCCTGCGGCGCCGCTTGCGTGGCCGGACGGCGCAGCAGGCGCAGCGCATAGGCCGCGAGCAGCACCGCGCCCACGGCAAAGACGATGTCGCCCGGCACCCGCATCCAGACCAGCGTCTCCATCACGCGGGAATGCACGATCTCGGCCGAGCGCGCATACCACAGCCCCTGCGTCACGCTGGCCCAGGCCTGGTAGATGCCGGCGGGCAGCAGCGAGAGGAACACCATCATCGCCAGGCCGATGTTGAGGCTCCAGAACGCCGGCTTGAGCAGCCGGTCGGCATGCAGCTGGCGCTCGTAGAGGCCGCGCAGGCAGAACAGCATCAGCCCGATGCCCAGCATGCCGTAGACGCCGAAGAGCGCGGCATGGCCATGGGCGGCCGTCATGTTGAGCCCCTGCACGTAGTAGAGCGAGGCCGGCGGGTTGATCGCGAAGCCGAGCACGCCGGCGCCGATCGTGTTCCAGAAGCCGACGGCCACGAAGCACATGACGATCCACTTGTAGGCGGCGAGCCAGGGCATGGCCTGCGAGCGGCGCCAGGTCTGCAGGGCCTCGAGGCCGATCAGCGTCAGCGGCACCACTTCGAGCGCCGAGAACACCGCGCCCACGGCGATCACCGAGGTCGGCGTGCCGGTGAAGTAGAGGTGGTGCAGCGTGCCGAGGATGCCGCCGAACAGGAACACGATGGTCTCGGCGATGATGGCGCGGTTGGCGCTCTCGGTGCGCACCAGGCCCAGACGCGTGAAGATCAGCGCGACGACGGCGGTGGCGAACACTTCGAAGAAGCCTTCCACCCAGAGGTGCACCAGCCACCAGCGCCAGTACTCGATCATCGAGTAGTGCGTGTGCTGTCCCCACACCAGCGAGGTCGAATAGAAGCCGCCGATGCAGGTGGCCGACAGAAACACCATCGCGATCAGGCCGCGCGATGCCGAAGGCTTGACCAGTGCGGGCCACAGCGCGCGGCCCAGCAGGAAGACCCAGAACAGCAGGCCCACGAACAGCAGCACCTGCCAGATGCGGCCCATGCTGGTGTATTCGAGGCCCTGGTTGCCCAGCCAGAAGCTGAAGTCGACGCCGCGGTGCTGCAGCGTGCCGAGCCAGCCGGTCAGCGTGGAGCCGACCACGATGGCGATCAGCGCCCAGAACAGCACGTCGACCCCGAGCTTCTGCAGCCTGGGCTCGCGGCCGGACAGCAGCGGCGCGATGTACAGGCCCGTGGCCAGCCACGCGGTGGCGATCCAGAAGATGCCGACCTGCGTGTGCACCGTGCGGCTCACCACATAGGGCAGCAGCTCGGCCAGCGGAAGGCCGAAGAACGAATCACCCTCGACCGCGTAGTGCGCCGTGACGATGCCCATCGCGATCTGCAGCAGCATGAGGCCGATCACCGCGAAGAAGTACTTGCGCGTGGCCTTCATGGAAGGCGTCGCCACGGCGCCCAGCAGCGGGTCCGCCTGGGGCGGCTGCGCTTCGGCTTCGTGCCGCTGGCTGCCGTGCAGCCACAGCATGGCCGCAATGGCCGCCAGCAGCAGGCAGATGCTGACCATCGACCAGACCGCGGCCGAGCTGGTCATGGTGTTGCCCACCAGCGGCTCGTGCGGCCAGTTGCTGGTGTAGCTCAGCCCCGTTTCTCCGGGCCGGTCGGTGGCCGCGGCCCAGGAGGTCCAGAAGAAGAACGCGGTGAGCGCCTGGCGGTCGGCGGGGTCGGGCAGGGTGCCCGGCGTCATTGCGTACTGGCCGCGCAGCGTGGCGTGCGAGCTGCCGTCGCCGAACAGGGCGTCATAGTGCGCCGCCACCTCGCGGATCGCTTGCGCACGGTCGGCCGGGACGGCGATCACGCCGCTGGCGGCGTCGTAGGTGTTGCGCCGCATCTGCTCGACCACCGTGGCCGCGAGCGCGCCGCGATCCGCCGGGCTCAGCGAGTCGAAGTCCCTGCGGTAGGCCTGGGCGTGGCGGTTGCGCAGCGCCACGGCCTCGCGGTGCAGCCAGTCGGCGGACCAGTCGGGCGCGACGTAACTGCCGTGGCCCCACACCGAGCCCAGCTGTTGTCCACCGGTGGAAAGCCAGACCTGCTGGCCGCGCTGGATCTGTTCGCCGGTGAAGATCACCTCGCCATCGGCGCTGGAGACCGCGCTCGGGATCGGTGGCGCGGTCAGGTAGATCTGCACGCCCAGATAGCCGAGCGCGCCGAACGACAGCACGAAGATGAAGGCGAGCCAGCGCCACAGCCGGTTGTTGTTTCTCATGACATGTCCTTGATTCAATGAAGCAGGATCAGCGGCGCTCGGCGCCGCCGCATCCACCGCAGCAGCCGCCGCTCGCATGCGCGTCGAAAGCCGGCACCTTGGTGATGGCCACGCGCCAGAGCGAAGGGCCCTCCTCGAGGTAGTTCCATGCGAACCGGTCCGGCCATTGCGACTGGAACTGCGCGTACAGCGGCTGGGGATCGTGGTCGTTCACCAGTTCGATGGCGCTGCCGACGTCGAGGGCCGCAAAGGCCGAAAAGATGTGCGCGTGGCGAAAGCGCGGCTCGAGCGTGCGGACATCGATGACGCACGAGGAGGAAGCTGCAGATTTCATGGGTTTTTTCCTGCTGGGAGCGACGGGGCTCGAAAGGTGTATTTCAGATGCACCTATGCTAGGAAGGCGTGTGCGGCGCAGGTTGATCTGCATCAACATCAGGAGCGAAGGCAGCGGCGACGCTCGCGGCATGCTTTCTCCTTCTTCATCCCATTTCGATCAGCTGCTGCAGGCCGCGGCGGCACAGCCCGAACCCCAGCGCCTGCTGTTCGTGTTCGCCGAGGCCGAGTTGCCCGGCGACGCGGATGCGGCGCAGCGGGCGCGTTTCGAGGCGGGGCAGGGCGGCTCGCTGACGCCCGTGGCCTGCGCGGAGAAGAGCCTGCCGGAACTCACCACCTTTGCCGCGCTGGTGGCGGAGTCGCGCCGCACCAGCCTGTCCTGGCGGGTGATATTCGCGGCCGGCCTGTCCGGTGCGAACGGCCAGCCGCCGTCGCCGGAACGCATCGACAGCGCGCTGGAGGCCATGGTCGAGGGCGTGCGAAGCGGTGCCTTCGGCGGCTATCTCGCGCTCGACCCCGAAGGCCGGCCGGTGCAGTTCAGCTGACGGCGTCCGGGCTATTCTCGAGCGCCGCGGCGTGCGGCCAGCAGTCCCTGGATCAGGCGGTCCTTGTCTTTCCACTGGGCCTCGATCCACTTGCGAATGCGCTGGCGGTGCGCCTTGTCGCCCGACGAATCCGCGCCCAGCAGATGGGGCGGAATGGCACGCTGGCGGACGTCGACGGTGACGGCTCCCGCGTTGCCGCACAGCAGCGCCCAGAAGCTGGGCGTCCCCTCGGGGTAGACGATGGTCACGTCGAGCATCGCCTCGAACTGCTCGCCCATGGTGGCCAGCGCCACGCCGAGGCCGCCCGACCGGGGCTCGAGCAGATGGCGGTAACTGCTGTTCTGCGCGGCATGCTTGGCCGCGGTGAAGCGCGTGCCCTCGACGAAGTTGATGACTGCGGTCGGAACGCGCTTGAACTTCTCGCAGGAACGCCGGGTCGTTGCGAGATCCCCGCGACCCGTACCGCGGCCGCGCTTCATGAACGGAAAGTCGAGCGCCCACCACGCCAGCCCGATCACCGGCACCCAGATCAGCTCGCGCTTGAGAAAGAACTTGAGGAAGGGAATGCGCCCGTGGAAGGTGCGCTGCAGCACCAGGATGTCGACCCAGCTCTGGTGGTTGCTCGACACCAGGTACCAGCCGCGCGGGTTCAGGCCCTCGACGCCCCGGATCTGCCATGGCGCGGGGCACGCAAGCGCGATCCACGCGTTGTTGACGCCGACCCAGCCGCCGGCCAGCCCGTTCAGAACCCGGTCGCAGCCGGTGCGCACGCGGTCGGCCGGCACGAGCAGCTTGACCAGCGCCGGCGGCACCATCAGCGTGAACGCAAGCAGCGTGTTCACGCCGAGCAGCAGCCCGTTGAGCGCACCGCGCACGGAAGGCATCAGTCGCACGGCACAAGCTGCGGCGCGCCGCCCAGTTCGCTGACGTAGCGGCTGGGCGCGGGCCGCGCCGGACCGGCCTTCCGGGCCGTCACCGAACCCACGCTGATGAAGCACAGCGGCTCGTCGTGCCGGTCCAGCGCGAACAGGGCGCGCAGTTCGTCCGACTGCAGCGCCTTGCCGGTGGTCAGCGCCGAGCCGTAGCCCAGGGCGGTGGCGGCCAGCAGCATGTTCTGGATGGCGCATCCGGCCGACAGGATGCGCTCGGTGGCCGGAATCTCCTCGTTGCCGGGGCCCATCCTGGCCACCGCAAGCATCAGCAGCGGCGCGCGAAAGGCCTTCTCGCGCGCCTGGCCCTGCTGCTCGGGCGTGGCGGCGGCGTCGCGCTGCAGCAGGGCCTGCGCGAACACGTCGGCGAGCCGCTCGCGCTGCGGCGGAGGAACGACGACGAAGCGCCAGGGCACCAGGCCGCCGTGGTCCGGGGCCGAGGCCGCGGCGCCGAGGATCTGTTCGAGCTCGGCACGATCGGGCCCCGGCGCACCGAGCCGCTTGGGCAGCACGGTGCGGCGCGCCTCCATCAGCGCGGCCAGTTGCCGCGCGATCATGGGCGAATCGGCCGGAACGCCGGTGGCCGGGCTCATCCGCAGCTTCCGAGGTGTCCGCACTGCGTGCAGTAGTCGCAGCCATCCTTGCGGATCATGGCGTGGGCGCCGCATTCGGGGCACTTGGCACCCTGCATCGGCGTGAGGCCGGCCATCGGTGGCGCCGCGGCGTCCGGCGCCGCGGGCACCTGGCCGCTGCGGCGCGCGATCAGCTGCTGGATCGCATAGGCGATGGCGCCCACTTCGGAGTCGTGCCACATGGGCACCTGGGTGCCGTCGGCCTTCACGTGGTGGCCCAGGCGCACCGGCCCGCGGTCCCAGGCGACCTTGCGCATGTCGGCCAGCGCGCGCTCGAGAAAACCGCCGCGCGCGGCCAGCGACAGCAGCCGCATGCTCGCGGTGATCCATTGCTGGGACTCGCCGCTCTGGCCCACCGGCATGAAGAATTCCACCGCCCGCTCGCGGCCGTCGGCCAGCGGCAGGAACGACACCACCAGGTAGAGCGTCTGCCGCCCCTGCTGCGTCCAGTACTCGATCTTTTCGGCGACGGCATTCAAGGCGCCCTTCGGGCGGCTCTCGATCATCGCGCGCATCGGATCGGCCGCCGCGCCGTCGGCGGCGGGGCGGGCCTCCGGCTGCGCTGCCGGCGCGACCTCCAGCACGGAGCCCAGGATGCTGTTGGGCCGGTAGGTGGCCAGGCCCTTGAGGCGGGCGGTCCAGGCCTGCAGGTAGAGGCCCTTGAAGTCCTCGTAGGGATAGTCGGCGGGCACGTTCACCGTCTTCGAGATGGCGGTGTCGACGAAGGGCTGCACCGCTTCCATCATGGCCAGATGGCCGGCCGCGGGCATCGACTGGGCCGAGACGAAGTACGCCGGCAGCCGTTCGGTGTCGCCGCCCAGGAAGCGGTACAGGCGCCAGGCGTGGTCCTCCACGTCGTACTCGGAGAGGCTGCCGTCGGCCTCGCGCTTCTTGCGCCGGTAGGTCCAGGAGAACGCCGGCTCGATGCCGTTCGAGGCGTTGTCGGCGAAGGCCAGGCTCACGGTGCCCGTGGGCGCGATCGACACCAGGTGGCTGTTGCGGATGCCGTGCATGCGGATCTGTTCCTGCAGCGCCAGGTCCAGGCGGCTGGCGAAGGTGCCGCGCGCCAGGTAGCGCTCCGCGTCGAACAGCGGGAAGGCGCCTTTCTCGCGCGCCAGCGCCACCGAGGCGGCGTAGGCCGCATCCCGCAGGCAGCGCGCGATGCGCACCGCCATGGCCCGGCCCTCGGGCTGGTCGTAGCGCAGGCACAGCATGGCGAGCGTGTCGCCCAGGCCCGTGAAGCCCACGCCGATGCGGCGCTTGGCCATGGCTTCGGCGCGCTGCTGGGGCAGGGGCCAGAAGGTGAGGTCCAGCACGTTGTCGAGCGCGCGCACCTGCAGCGCCACGGCTTCGCCGAAGCGCGCGAAATCGAAGTGCGCCGTACCGCCGATGCCGAACGGATGGTCCACGAAGCGCGTCAGCACGATCGGCCCGAGGTCGCAGCATCCGTAGGGCGGCAGCGGCTGCTCGCCGCAGGGGTTCGTCGCCTCGATGTGCTCGCAGTAGCGCAGGTTGTTGTCGTTGTTGATGGTGTCGGTGAACAGGATCCCGGGCTCGGCGAAGTCGTAGGTCGAGCGCATCACCACGTCCCACAGATCGCGCGCCGGCAGGCTTCGGTAGACCCAGCTGCCATCGCTGGCCTGGGCCGCGCCGCGCGCGATCAGTTCGGCGCCCGGTTTGGCGCTGTGCACCAGGGGCCATTCCTCGTCGTCCGCCAGCGCGCGCATGAACTTGTCGGTCACCGCCACCGACACGTTGAAGTTGTTCCAGCGCCCCGGGGTGCGCTTGGCCGTGATGAAATCCAGCACGTCGGGGTGGTCGATGCGCAGCACGCCCATCTGCGCGCCGCGGCGCGCGCCCGCGCTTTCCACCGTGGCGCAGGAGCGGTCGAACACGTCGATGTAGCTGCACGGACCCGATGCCGTGGACGCAGTGGTGCGCACCTGTGCGCCGCGCGGCCGGATGCGGGAGAAGTCGTAGCCGACGCCGCCGCCGCGGCGCATGGTTTCGGCGGCTTCGCGCAGCGCCTCGTAGATGCCCGCGTAGCCACCGGCGTCCTGGCCCTGGATGCAGTCGCCCACCGGCTGCACGAAGCAGTTGATCAGCGTGGCCTCCAGCTCGGTGCCCGCGGCGCTCATGATGCGGCCGGCGCCGATTGCGCCGGCGCGCAGGTTGGCCAGGAAGCGCGCCTCCCATGGCGCGCGTTCTTCCTCGGTTTCGACCGAGGCCAGCGCACGCGCCACGCGCGCGAACAGATCCTCGACGTCGGCTTCGCCCGGCTTCAGGTATTTTTCGCGCAGCACGTCGCGGCTGATGGGCTGTACGGGGAGCGGTTCCATCTTTCTGGCGTCTTCGCGCTTCATGCCGTGGCTCCCGCCGTCGGGATGGCGGGGCGGATGCCGCCGAGCAGCCATCGCATCAGGTCGCGGACCGGGCGGATCTCGCTGCCGAAGGGCAGCGCCCCCGCGCCGCGGAAGAACAGGCCGCGGTCGAGGTGGCCTTCCAGTGCGTGCCCCAGTGTCTTGTCGATGCAGAACTGGCCCCAGCTCGGGGTGCCGTCGCGCAGGCCGCAGTGCGCCAGGCAGTCGAAGCGCATGGTGCAGCTTTCCTTCTTGTGCGCCTTGTGCTGCAGCCGCTCCTCCAGCCGCAGGTACTTGTCCAGCCACGGCGTGCGCACCGCGCGCGCGGGCAGGCCCGCCGTGCTGACGAACTCGACGATGTCGGCGGGCTGGGCGTCGGCCAGCACCTGCTTGAAGGCCGGATGCGCATCGCATTCGGTGGTCACCGCGAACGCGGTGCCCAGCTGCACCGCCGCGGCGCCGAGGCCCTGCAGGCGCCGGATGTCCTCCAGGCTGCCGATGCCGCCGGCCGCAATCAAAGGGATGCGGCCCTCGATGCCGGCCGTCTTGAAGAACTCGAGCACCTGCGGAATGGCGACGTCGAAGTCGAAGCGCGGATCCTGCAGGTCGGCCACCTTGGCCGCGCCCAGGTGGCCGCCCGCGAGCCGGGGATGCTCGATCACGATGGCGTCGGGCAGGCGCCCCTTCTTCTCCCATTTGCGCACCACCAACTGCACGCCGCGCGCATCCGAGAGGATGGGAATGAGCGCCACCTCGGGATGGTCGCGCGCGAGTTCGGGCAGGTCCAGCGGCAGGCCCGCGCCCACCACCAATGCGTCGATGCCGCAGGCCATGGCATGGCGCAGGTAGGCCTCGTAGGCAGTCAGCGCCTTCATCACGTTCACGGCCACGAGGCCGCGTCCGCCGGAGAGCTCGCGCGCACGCGCGATCTCGCGGCCCAGTGCCTCGAGGTTGGCGGCGTCGATACGCTGCCCGGCGTCCGGCTCGGCGTTCAGGTGGGCCGTGCGGGCCATCAGGTCGGGATGCAGCCGGCGCAGGTCGACGGCCGAGATCGTGCCCATGCCGCCCAGCCCGGCGACCGTGCCGGCGAGCCCGCCGGCCGACACGCCCACGCCCATGCCGCCCTGAATCACGGGGAGGCGTTCGGCGCCCTTGAGGCGCCAGTTGCGCAGGCCCGAATCGCGCGAAAGCGCTTCCAGGGCGACTGCTGTCTCGTCAGAGGATCGATCCATCATGTTCCACATAAGGTTGATAGGGGCCGGTACCGGCGTTGGAGGCGAGCGAGGCGGGCAGGAAGTCGCCCGCCTGTGCGTCGAACACATGGACTTCGCCTTCCTCGATCACGTAGTGCCAGCCATGCAGCGTGAGTGCGTTGCGCTCGACGCGGCTGCGCACCATCGGGTAGGCCATCAGGCGCTCGAGCTGCAGCACGACCGCGCGTTGTTCGCTGCGGCGCAGCGCGGCGGGGCTGGGACGCACCGGCAGCAGCGCCTCGTCGGCCAGCCGCAGCCATGACTTGAGCGCGACCGCTTCGTCCGCCACGCCTTCGTAGGCCGCGCGGATCGCGCCGCAATGGCTGTGGCCGCACACCACGATGCGTTCGACCTTCAGCTCGAGCAGCGCGAATTCGATCGCGGCCACCGTGCCATGCAGCCCGTGCGATCCGTCGCAGGGCGGAACGAACGCACCGACGTTGCGGATGATGAAGAGCTCGCCGGGGCCCGTGCCGGTCAGCAGGTAGGGCATCAGCCGCGAGTCCGAGCAGCCGATGAAGAGCGTCTTCGGGTGCTGGCCTTTGGCGACCAGGTCCTGGAAGCGCTGCTGGTGCCGCGGAAAATAGTCGGAGCGGAACCTGCGCAGGCGCAAGAGGAGGTCGTCCGGTTCCTGTGCGGTCATTGCACCAGCGGGGAGTCCGCCCCTTCGAGGACCAGGCCGTTCACCTCGGCGCGGCCGGCCAGCAGCTGCATGTACTGGTGCAGGGCCTTGGCGCGCGACTGCTGGGCGAGCTGCACCGCGATGCGCTGGCTCACCTCTTCGAAGGATTGCTGGCGTCCCGGGTCGCGCGCGAGCACCTCGACGATGTGGAAGCCGTAGCGGCTGTGGACCAGGCGCGGATGCAGGCCCAGCGCATCGAGCCGTTCGGTGTTGTGGAACAGCTCGGCCGTGAGCTCGTCGGCGCAATCGTCCGGGCCGATCCAGCCGAGGTCGCCGCCTTCGGCGCCGCTCGGGCAGTTCGACAGGGTCCGCGCGAGTTCGGCGAAGCGGGTGGGCGCGGCATCCCTGTGGCGCAGTTCGAGCAGGGCCTGCTCGGCGCGCGCGGCCAGCGCCGCAACGTTGATTCCCTGCGTCACGGCAAACAGGATGTGGCGTGCATGCACACGGCGGCCGATGGCGAAGTGCGCGCTGCGCGCCGTGTAGTAGCGGCGGCATTCGTCTTCACTGGCTGCGGGCACCTCGATCTCGTCGTCGAGCATCTGCTGGATCACCGCCTGCTCGCCGTTGCCCAGCCGAGGGGCCAGGCGCGCATCCGAATGCGGCAGCAGCCGGCGTGCGGCGGCCTCCTGCCGCAGCAGCTCGGCCCAGGCCAGCTCGCGCAGGCTGTATTCGTCCGGACGTTCGCCCGGCAGGTGCAGCGCGACGCCGTTGATCGCCGCGCATGCGGACTCGGTCGGGGCCACGCTCGCGGCCGCCTCGATGGTCACCGGGGTTGAGGCCGGCACGGGTGCCGCGGTTTCGCGGCACTGGCAGGCGCCGCCGCCGCATCCGCCGGCGCTCACCGGGCCACCCCCGTCGACTTGGCCACGGACCCGGCCGGCATCGTCTTCGGCGCCGAATGAGGCGCGGCACTCGGCGCGGCCGCCGATGCCGGCTTGCGCGGTGCCAGCGCGCGGCGGCTGCGCACCACCTGGTAGGGCCGGAAGACATAGCCCACCGTGGCGAAGCCGCTCCAGACATGCACCAGCCGCGTGAACGGGAAGATCAGGAAGATCGACATGCCGAGGAACATGTGGGCCTTGAAGACCCAGCTCGCGCCGTCCAGCAGTTCCACCGCACCGCCGCGGAAGGTGACGATGCGCTGCGCCCATTCGGCCAGCAGCACCATCATGCTGCCGTCCAGATGCTGGGCCGACAGGGGAATGGTGGCCAGGCCGAGCGCCAGCTGCAGCCACAGCAGGACCAGCAGCACGATGTCGCTGGTCTTGGAGTTGACGCGGATGCGCTCGTCGCCGAGGCGCCGGTGCAGCAGGATCGTGATGCCGATGAAGCCGAGCAGGCCGGCAATGCCGCCCGAGATCATCGCCATGAGCTGCTTGCTGCCGGCGCCGATGAAGGGCTCGTAGAGGAAGTGCGGCGTCAGCATGCCGACGCTGTGGCCGAAGAACAGGAACAGCACGCCCACGTGGAACAGGTTGCTGCCCCAGCGCAGCTGGCCGGCGCGCAGCAGCTGCGAGGAGTCGCTCTTCCAGGTGTACTGGTCGCGGTCGAACCGGATCAGGCTGCCGATGAAGAAGACGCTCAGGCAGATGTACGGATAGATGCCGAAGAGGAAATTGCTGAGGGCATTCATACGGGGGCTCCACTGGCGGCGGCCGCTGCCGTCTTGCGAACGATGTGGATGGGCTGCGCATCGCCGGGCCGGGCCTGGCCCTTCGTGCTGCAGCCGTCGAAGACGACGGGCTCGGCCCAGCTCTCGTCGATCGGCTGCTCGTCGGCCACCGCCACCGCTTCGGCCTTGTGGCCGGCCAGCTCGATGACGGCCGCCAGCACGCTCGCGTAGGCGCTCTCGCGCTTGCGCAGCGCGCTGAAGATGGACGCAAGGATGTGCGCCATCTCGCCCAGGAACGCGCGCGCCACCGCCGGCGGCTGCGTCGACGCGAACTCGAGCACCACGCACAGGTGGTCGGGCACTTCGTGCGGGCCGAGCAGCAGCCCGCATTTCTCGTAGGTCTGGGCTAGGTCGATCATGGCCGGGCCGCGCTCGCGCGAGTCGCCGTGCACATGCTCGAAGAGGTGCAGCGAGGTGCTGCGGCCGCGGTCGAACAGCTCCACGAACTGCGTCTCGGCCTCGATCGGATCGACCGAGACCAGCGCGCGGGCCAGTGCCCGCAGCTCCTTGCGGCGCGCCGGCGACAGCGCCGCTTCGGCGTCCATCGCATCGGCCAGCTGGGGCATCAGGGCGCGCGCCTGTGCATCGGGATAGCCGAGCAGCAGGGCGAGCGCGCGAAGGGTGTGGCGTTGGGTTTTCATCATGGCGCTCCCGGCGTCAGACCTTGGCGTGGATCGGAATCGTGCGGCGCTTGGCGGCGCCGAACAGGCTGGCTTCGGAGCTGCCGTCGGAGCAGCCGTTGCCGAACGAGAAGCCGCAGCCGCCCTTCATGTCGAAGGTGTTCTCGGCGTACTCGCGGTGCGTCGAGGGGATCACGAAGCGGTCTTCGTAGTTGGCGATGGCCATCACCTGGTACATCTCTTCCACCTGGGCGGCGCTCAAGCCGACCTGCGCCAGCACGGCGGGGTCCGCGAAGTTGTCGACGTGCTTGCCGCGCTGGTAGGTGCGCATGGCCAGCATGCGCTCGAGCGCCCGGATGACCGGCTCGGTGGCGCCCGCGGTCAGCAGGTTGGCCAGGTACTGCACCGGGATGCGCATCTGCGTGACGTCGGGAATCGCGCCCTTGGCGCCCACGTGCCCGGCGTTGGCGGCCGCGGTGATCGGCGACAGCGGCGGCACGTACCAGACCATCGGCAGCGTGCGGTACTCGGGGTGCAGCGGCAGCGCCACCTTCCACTCCATCGCCATCTTGTAGACCGGGCTGTTCCTCGCGCCTTCGAGCCAGGCCTCGGGGATGCCGTCGCGCCGGGCCTGCGCGATCACTTCCGGATCGTGCGGGTCGAGGAAGATGCCGAGCTGGGCTTCGTAGAGATCCTTCTCGTCCGGCACGCTGGCCGCTTCCTGGATGCGGTCGGCGTCGTACAGCACCACGCCGAGGTAGCGGATGCGCCCGACGCAGGTTTCGGAGCAGACGGTGGGCTGCCCGGCCTCGATACGCGGGTAGCAGAAGATGCACTTCTCGGCCTTGCCGCTTTGCCAGTTGTAGTAGATCTTCTTGTAGGGGCAGCCGGAGACGCACATGCGCCAGCCGCGGCACTTGTCCTGGTCAATCAGCACGATGCCGTCCTCCTCGCGCTTGTAGATCGAGCCCGAGGGGCAGGAGGCCACGCACGCCGGATTCAGGCAGTGCTCGCACAGCCTGGGCAGGTACATCATGAAGGTGTTCTCGAACTGGCCGACCATCTCCTTCTGCACCGCGTCGAAGCTGTCGAGGTTGGCGTCCTTGCTGCGCTTGGCGAACTCGCCGCCGAGGATCTCTTCCCAGTTCGGGCCCCATTCGATCTTCTCCATGCGCTTGCCGGTGATCAGGCTGCGCGGGCGCGCCGTCGGCGGCGCCTTCATCGTGGGCGCCGACTGCAGGTGCTCGTAGTCGAAGGTGAAGGGCTCGTAGTAGTCGTCGATCTGCGGCAGGTTGGGGTTGGAGAAGATGCGCATGAGCAGGCTCCACTTGCCGCCCTGGCGCGGCTCGATCGAGCCGTCGGGCTTGCGCACCCAGCCTCCCTGCCACTTGCCCTGGTTCTCCCATTCCTTGGGGTAGCCGATGCCGGGCTTGGTCTCGACGTTGTTGAACCAGGCGTACTCGACGCCGGGCCGACTGGTCCAGACGTTCTTGCAGGTGACCGAGCAGGTGTGGCAGCCGATGCACTTGTCCAGGTTCAGGACCATGCCGATTTGCGCGCGTATTTTCATCGTGGGTACCTCGTTCAGGCCGCCGTCGCGGCGGCCGCGTCGGCCACGTCCGCAGGCGTGTCGAGCCAGTCGACCTTGTTCATCTTGCGCACCACCACGAACTCGTCGCGGTTGGTGCCGATGGTTCCGTAGTAGTTGAAGCCGTAGCTCAGCTGCGCGTAGCCGCCGATCATGTGCGTGGGCTTCAGCACGATGCGCGTCACCGAGTTGTGGATGCCGCCGCGCGTGCCGGTGATCTCGGAGCCCGGCGTGTTGATGATTTTCTCCTGCGCGTGGTACATCATCACCATGCCCGGGTTGACGCGCTGGCTCACCACCGCGCGCGCCGCAATGGCGCCGTTGATGTTGAACAGCTCGACCCAGTCGTTGTCGACGATGCCGGCGCTCTTCGCGTCGTCCTCCGACAGCCACACCACCGGACCGCCGCGGTTGAGCGTGAGCATCAGCAGGTTGTCGGTGTACGTGGAGTGGATGCCCCACTTCTGGTGCGGCGTGATGAAGTTGAGCTGGATCTCCTTGTTGCCGTTGCTGCGGATGTTGTGGATGTCCTTCGTGGTCTTCAGGTCGACCGGGGGGCGGTAGACCGCCAGGCTTTCGCCGAACGCCCGCATCCACGGATGGTCCAGGTAGAACTGCTGGCGGCCGGTCAAGGTGCGCCATGGGATCAGCTCGTGGACGTTGGTGTAGCCGGCGTTGTAGGAGACCTTCTCGCTCTCGATGCCGCTCCAGGTGGGCGAGGAGATGATCTTGCGCGGCTGCGCCTGGATGTCGCGAAAGCGGATCTTCTCGTCCTCGCGGTAGACCGCCAGGTGGGTGTGGTCGCGCCCGGTCTGCTTGCCGAGGGCCTTCCACGCCTTCACGGCCACATGGCCGTTGGTTTCGGGCGCCAGCTGCAGCACGACCTCGCAGGCGTCGATGTCGGTGTCGATGCTCGGCATGCCCTGCGTGGCGCCGGCATCGGTGACGCGGCCGTTCAGGTTGCCGAGTTCGTCGACCTCGACTTCCGTGTTCCAGCCGATGCCCTTGCCGCCGTTGCCGATCTTCTTGAGCAGCGGGCCCAGGGCGGTGAAGCGCTTGTAGAGGTTCGGATAGTCGCGCTCCACGACCGCGATTTGCGGCGCGGTCTTGCCGGGGATGAGTTCGCACTCGCCGCGCTTCCAGTCGGCCACGCCGAAGGGCTGTGCCAGCTCGGCGGGCGAGTCGTGCATCAGCGGCGTGAGCACCACTTCCTTCTCGATGCCGAGATAGCCCGGGCACATGGCGCTGAAGGTGCGCGCGAAGCCCTTGTAGATCTCCCAGTCGCTGCGCGCCTGCCAGGCCGGATCGACCGCGGTCGACAGCGGATGGATGAAGGGGTGCATGTCGCTGGTGTTGAGGTCGTTCTTCTCGTACCAGGTGGCGGTCGGCAGCACGATGTCCGAGTAGAGGCAGGTGGTGCTCATGCGGAAGTCGAGCGTCACCAGCAGATCGAGCTTGCCCTCGGGCGCCTTGTCGTGCCAGACCACTTCGGTGGGCTTGGCGTCGTCGGGCCCGAGGTCCTTGCCCTGCACGCCGTGCGTGGTGCCCAGCAGGTGCTTGAGGAAGTACTCGTGCCCCTTGCCCGAGGAGCCCAGGATGTTGGAGCGCCACACGAACATGTTGCGCGGCCAGTTCGACGGGTGGTCGGGGTCTTCGCAGCTCATGCGCAGCGAGCCGTCCTTCAGCGCCTTGGCCGTGTAGGCTGCACCATCGATGCCGGCGGCCTGCGCGTCGCGCGCCACCTGCAGCGGATTGGTCTGCAGCTGCGGCGCCGACGGCAGCCAGCCCATGCGCTCGGCGCGCACGTTGTAGTCGATCATCGTGCCGGCGAACGCGGCCTTGTCGGCCAGCGGAGACAGCACTTCCTCCATGCCGAGCTTCTCGTAGCGCCACTGGTCGGTGTGTGCGTAGAAGAAGCTGGTCGAGTTCATCTGCCTCGGCGGGCGGATCCAGTCGAGCGCGAAGGCCAGCGGGGTCCAGCCGGTCTGCGGGCGCAGCTTTTCCTGGCCCACGTAATGGGCCCAGCCGCCGCCGCTCTGGCCGATGCAGCCGCACATCATCAGGATGTTGATGACGCCGCGGTAGTTCATGTCGCTGTGGTACCAGTGGTTCATGGCCGCGCCGATGATCACCATCGACTTGCCGTGCGTCTTCTCGGCGTTGGCCGCGAACTCGCGCGCCACGGTGATGACCTGGTCGCGCGGCACGCCGGTGATCTTTTCCTGCCAGGCCGGGGTGTAGGGCGCGTCGTCGTCGTAGCCGGCGGCGGCCATTTCGCCCGGCAGGCCGCGCGCCACGCCGTAGTTGGCCGCCTGCAGGTCGAACACGGTGGCGACCAGCGCGGCCTGGCCTTCCGCGCCGAGCGCGATGCGCTGGACCGGGACCGTGCGCACCAGCACGTCGGTTTGCGTGTTGTTCGGAAAGTGCTCGCTCTCGATACCGCCGAAGTAGGGGAATCCGATGCGAGCCGTCTGCACCGCGGCGCCTGGATGGTCGAGCAGCGACAGCGTGAGCTTCACGTCGCCGCCGCGCTCCGCTTCCTTGGCCTCGAGGTTCCACTGCCCGGCATCGGCACGGCCGTCCGCGCCCCAGCGAAAGCCGATGGCGCCCTGCGGCACCACCACCCGGCCGTCCTCGGCCAGTGCGACGGTCTTCCATTCGGGGTTGTTCGGCTGCCCGAGCCGGTCGTCGAAGTCCGAGGCCCGCACGTAGCGGTCGGGCACCATGACCTGTTCGCCCGAGGGCAGGGTGTGTGCCTTGAGCATGACCAGCATCGGCAGGTCGGTGTAGCGGCGCGCGTAGTCGTCGAAGTACGCGGTGCGCTTGTCGAAGTAGAACTCCTTGAGGATCACGTGGCCCATGGCCATGGCGACCGCGGCGTCGGTGCCCTGCTTGGGGTGCACCCACAGGTCCGACAGCTTGGCGACCTCGGAGTAGTCGGGCGTGATCGCAACCGTCTTGGCGCCCTTGTAGCGAACCTCGGTGAAGAAGTGCGCGTCCGGCGTGCGCGTCTGCGGCACGTTGGAACCCCAGGCGATGATGTAGGTGGAGTTGTACCAGTCGGCCGACTCCGGCACGTCGGTCTGCTCGCCCCACACCTGGGGGCTGGCCGGCGGCAGGTCGCAGTACCAGTCGTAGAAGCTCATGCACACGCCGCCGATCAGGCTCAGGTAGCGGCTGCCCGCGGCGTAGCTCACCATCGACATGGCGGGAATCGGCGAGAAGCCGATGATGCGGTCGGGCCCGTAGCGGCGGATGGTGTGGATGTTGCTGGCCGCGATGAGCTCGTTGACCTCGTCCCAGCCCGAGCGGGCGAAGCCGCCGAGGCCGCGCACGCTCTGGTAGCTGCGGCGCGTGGCCTCGTCCTGCACGATGGAGGCCCAGGCCTCGACGGGCGCGAGCGTCTTGCGCGCTTCGCGCCACGCCTTGAGCAGCGCGCCGCGGATCATCGGGTACTTGACGCGGTTGGCGCTGTACAGGTACCAGCTGTAGCTGGCGCCGCGGGCGCAGCCGCGCGGCTCGTGGTTGGGCATGTCCCAGCGGGTGCGCGGGTAGTCGGTCTGCTGGGTTTCCCAGGTGACGATGCCGCCCTTGACGTAGATCTTCCACGAGCAGGAGCCCGTGCAGTTCACGCCGTGCGTGCTGCGAACGATCTTGTCGTGCGCCCAGCGCGTGCGGTAGGCGTCCTCCCAGGTGCGGTCTTCGCCCGTGACCTGGCCGTGGCCCTCGGCGAAGGATTCGCGCGGCTGGGCGAAGTAGGTCAGGCGGTCGAGAAAGTGGCTCATCGTTTGTCTTTCGTCTTGATTCGATTGGCTCAGGGGTTCTTCACGTAGGCGCCGCGGCGCAGGTAGAACCACCAGTTGAGAACGAGGCACAGGGCATAGAACACGGCAAAGCCGTACATCGCGTACTGGGGCGTGCCGGCCTTGATCTGGGCGCCGATGACCACGGGCGCGATGAATGCGCCGTAGGCGGCGATGGCGGAGGTCCAGCCCAGCACCGGGCCGGCCCTGGCGCGGTCGAAGATCACACCGATGGTGCGGAAGGTGGAGCCGTTGCCGATGCCGCTGGCTGCGAACAGCAGCACGAACAGCAGCATGAAGGGCAGGAAATACTGTTCCGGCTGCGGCGAGCTGTAGGCCAGCAGCATCACGTAGCCCACGGCGGCCGAGGCCACCACCATCACCGCCGAGATCACCTGCGTGACGATCGAGCCGCCCACCTTGTCAGAGATCCAGCCACCCACCGGGCGGATCAGCGCGCCCACGAAGGGGCCGATCCACGCGTAGGTGAAGGCAGAAGGCGCGTTCGGGTTCTTCAGCGTGTGCTGCAGCACGCCGGCCGCGTCGGGCACGTGGCTGATGCCGAAGATGACCGCGATCGACAGCGGCAGCGCCATCGAGAAGCCGATGAAGGAGCCGAAGGTCACGATGTACAGCGCCGTCATCGACCACGTGTGCTTGTCGCGGAAGATCTCGAACTGCTTGGCGATGTTCTCCTTCATCGTGCCGAACGCGGCGAGCTTCATGGTGAACAGCGTGACCACGATGATCAGCGGCATGGCCACCCACATGTTGAGCAGGCCCAGGCCCGTGGGCGCCGGCAGGTACAGGTACAGGCCAGCAATCGCCGGGGCGAACGACAGCGTGTACAGCCAGATGATCTTCAGGAAGGCCTGGATCGCGCCGCCGGTATCGGGCGAGACGGTGTTCAGGTTGTTCATGCCGAACCAGCACAGGATCGACAGCGGCACCAGTGACAGCACCCAGGCGAAGCCCGCGTTCTGGATCCAGGTGGGCGTGCCGGCGGTGATCTTGCCCATGATCCAGCCGCTGTCCTTGAGCAGCGTCATGGGCTCGCCGCCGATGCTGCCCAGCAGGCCCACGGTCATCACCAGCGGGATGACGATCTGCATGGTGGTGACGCCGAAGTTGCCGATGCCCGCGTTCAGGCCCAGCGCGGTGCCTTGCAGGCGCTTGGGAAAGAAGGTGCTGATGTTGGACATCGAGCTGGCGAAGTTGCCGCCGCCCACGCCCGACCACAGCGCCATGAGCTGGAACACCCACAGCGGCCACTCCTTGTGCTGCAGCGCGATGCCGGTGCCGATGGCCGGCGCGAGCAGCATCGCCGTGGTCAGGAAGATGGTGTTGCGCCCGCCCGCCAGGCGGATCAGGAACGCGGCCGGGATGCGCATGGTGGCGCCGGCCAGGCCCGCGATGGCGGTGAGCGTGAACAGCTCGGCCTGGGTGAAGGGAAAGCCCAGGTTGTTCATCTGCACGGTGATGATTCCCCACATGCCCCACACCGCGAAGGCGCACAGCAGGGCGGGCACCGACAGCCACAGGTTGCGCCATGCGACGTGCCTGCCGGTGCTTTCCCAGAACTGCTCGTCCTCGGGGCGCCAGTCGGCGATGTCGGCGCGGCCGCCGGTTGTTCCCGGGGGAACGGCGATGGTGCGGGTGCTCATGATTCGGGTTCCAGGTTGAGGTTCGAGGTCCGTGCGCGCGCGCCACCCATGACCTGGGTGGCGCGCACTTCGGTCCAGTACATCCAGATGAGGGAGACCCACACGACGCCGTACATCAGCATGAAGGCGCTGGAGCGGACGCCGGTGAGGTCCATCAGCGCGCCAAACATGACGGGCAGCACGAAGCCGCCCAGCCCGCCGGCGAGCCCGACGACGCCGCTGATCGCGCCGATGTTGGTGGGATAGTCGTCGCTGATGTACTTGAAGACACTGGCCTTGCCGAAGGCCATGGCAATGCCGAGCACGAACATCAGCGCGGTGAAGCTGTAGACGTTCAGGCCGATGTGGAAGGTGCGCGGGCCGTTCACCGTGAGGAGCGTGAGATCGGTCTGCGGGTAGCTCAGCAGGAACAGGCAGATCCAGCACACCCACATCACCCACCAGGTGACGCTGTGCGCGCCGAACCTGTCGGACAGCCAGCCGCCGGCGGCGCGCAGTACGCCGCCCGGCAGCGAGAAACAGGCGGCCAGCAGCGCGGCGACGCGGATGTCCAGGCTGTACTCGCCGACGTAGTACTGCACCATCCACAGCGAGATGGCGACGTAGCCGCCGAACACGATGCTGTAGTACTGGCAGTAGCGCAGCACGCGCGGGTCCTTCAGTGTCCTGAGCTGGTCGGCAAAGCTGGCGCTCTTGCCCGTCAGGTGCGCGGGGTCGCTGGCGCTCAGCATCCAGAACAGGACCGTGGCGCCGAGCATGATCGCCGCGTAGACCTGCGGCACCACGGCCCAGCCGAAGGCCACCACGATGGCCGGCGCCACGAACTTGTTGACGGCCGCGCCCGAGTTGCCGGCGCCGTAGATGCCCATCGCAAGGCCTTGCCGGCTGCGCGGAAACCAGCGCGCGACATACGGCGTGCCGACAGAGAACGAGCCGCCCGCGAGTCCGACGAACATGCCCAGCACGATGAAGTGCCAATACTGCGTGGCGTAGGACATCAGCCAGATGGCGGGCACGGTGCAGGCCATGAGCAGCGTCATGACGATGCGCCCACCGAAGCGGTCGGTCCAGATGCCGAGCGGCACGCGCACCAGCGAGCCCGTGAGCACCGGCATCGCCGTCAACAGGCCGAACTCGGTCGCATTGAGGTTGAGGGCCTTGCGGATCGGGATGCCGATCACGCCGAACATCATCCAGACCATGAAGCAGACGGTGAACGCCAGCGTGCTCACCGCCAGCACGCGCCAGGCTTTGGCGGGCACGGCCTGTTGGGCCGATGGCGGCGAAAGTTCTGGTCTGGATGCGGTTGCGCGCTGCTGCACGATGGGTCTCCTGAAGGGCTACCGGAGCTTAGGAGCGGGCTTTCCGGGCGGCTTGATCCACATCAAGCGGCAGCGCTTACGCAAAGACACACTGGGCCATGGATCAAAACCCGCGAGCCCGGCCCGCACGGCCATACCCTGTGCTGGACGACGCACAGGGCTTCACGACGGCCGTGCTGCTGGTCGGGCTGGGGCTGGCCGTGCTTCGCAGCGCCCATCTGCTGACGGGCGGTCTTCCCGGCCTGGCCTTCGTGCTGAACTATGCGTCGGGCTGGCCCCTGGGGTGGACCCTGCTCATCGTGAACCTGCCCTTCATTGCCTTCGGCTGGCATGCATTCGGCTTGCGCTTCACGTGGAAGACCATGCTCGTCGTTGCCGGGCTGTCGCTGAGCGTCGAGGGGATAGG
Source organism: Variovorax paradoxus B4 (assembly GCF_000463015.1). Lineage (NCBI taxonomy): Bacteria > Pseudomonadati > Pseudomonadota > Betaproteobacteria > Burkholderiales > Comamonadaceae > Variovorax > Variovorax paradoxus. The sequence continues at coordinate 461,337 of NC_022234.1, forward strand.
GCGAGTGCTCAGTGTGCATTCGGCGCACCCGCTGGCTGCGGCGGTCGCCGGCGGCCTGCTGATCGGCATCGGGCTGCTCATCCTGTTCCGCCATGGCGCGAGCCTCGGTGGATTCGGCGTGCTGGCGCTGTTCCTGCAGCGCCGCTACGGCTGGCGCACGGGCGCCGTGCAGATGGCGTGCGATGCCGCGATCGTGGCCTCGGCCTTCGCGCTCGTGGAGCCGCGCCGTGTCGGCTACTCGATCGTTTCGGCGGTGATGGTGAACCTGGTCCTGCTGTGGAACCACCGGCCCGGTGCGCAGGCGGCGCAATCGTTGAGCGGCATCAAGAAGCCACCCGCCGGGCATCGATAACCTTGCCGCCAGTTCCATCCTCAGAGGAGACCGCATGGCTGTCCTGGACCGATCCGATGCCATTTCGCTCGGCCTGCCTTTCATGGACCAGGCCCGCGGGCGCTTCGCCAGGCTGCTGGCGCAGGTGGAGGAGGCCGGCAACGCCGCGTTGCCGGCGGCCTGGCGCCATCTGCTCGCGTACGCCGCCGAGCTCTTCGCATGCGAGGACATCTGGATGCGGGCGTCCGGCTTTGCTGCGCGCAAGGATCACGCGGCCCAGCACCGCGTGGTGCTGGAGGTGATGCGCGAAGGTGCGGTGCATGCGGCCGAGGGGCGGCTTGCGCAGCTGCGGGAGATGGCGCGCCAGTTGAGGGTCTGGCATGAGGCGCGTGGCGGGACGATGGATGCGCCGCTGGCACGCCATCTGTGCAAGCGGCGGGCCGGCCGAGGGAGCGTCGCTGCGCGGCCGCGGGGCTCGCATGCGGCGCTGCGCGCCTAGACCGCGGTGCCGGGCAATTGCAGCCCGCCGCGCCCCGTGAGGCGCGCAGTGATCGCCGCCTTCAGCGGCGGAAGATGCTGCGCGCCGCGCAGGATCAGCTGCCGCGCAAGCCGTTGCGGTGCACCGGTGCTGGCATAGAGTCTCGCGACCGCATTCGTGCCGTGATAGACCGGCGCCGAGTCCCGGTGGTGCGCGCGCTCGTAGCCCGCCAGCACCGCGGCGTCGCCGATGTCCCGGTGGGCCGCGCGGGCGGCGCAGAGTGCATGGACCAGGGATGCGACGCTTTGCAAGCCGAGGTTGTAGCCGTGGGCCGTGACCGGATGCATGCCGACGGCCGCATCGCCAACGAGGGCGCTGCGCTGGCCCACGAAGCGCCGGGCATACGCGGCAACGAGCGGATAGGGAAAGCGCTTGCCGGCCAGTTGCATCCGGCCCAGCCGGCTGCGGAACTGGCGCTCGACGAGCAGCGCGAATTCACTTTCGGGCAATTGCATCAGCCGCTCGGCGGCCGCGGCGTCGGCGGTCACCACGACCGACGAGACATGGCCCACGGCGGGCAGCACTGCGAGCGTGCGCTCATAGCCGAAGCATTCGTAGGCCACGTCATGATGCGGCCGTTCGTGCTGCATCCGGCACACGATCATGGTGCGGCCGAAGTCGTGCATGTCGGCCGCGATGCCCAGCTGCTTGCGCGACCAGGAGAAGCGGTTGTCGGCCGCGACGAACAGGCGGCCCTGCAGCTGCTGCGGCAGGCCCGGCGAGGTTTCGAAGCCCAGCTCCACGTGGCTGGGATCGGTGGCGACGCGCAGCACGTGCGCGCGGTCGATCAGGCGCAGCCCCGGGCGCTGCGCCGCGGCCGCGAAGCTGACGCGGCGCAGTGCATGGTTCGGCACGATCCAGCCCAGGACCTCGGTGCCGGGGCCGCGCGGGGAAAAACTCAATGCCGCGTCCTGCCGGTCGCCATCGATGACGCGCGCTTCGCGGATGCATCCGATCTCTTCGGGCAGCAGGCGCTGCCACAGGCCCAATGCGCGCAAGGTGGCCACGCTGGCGTGGGTCAGCGCGATGTCGCGTCCGTCCTCGAGCGGGGCGGCCAGGGCTTCGCGCGGCTGCGCGTCGAGCACGGTGGCGGTGAAGCCGGCGTCGGTGAGGGCAATGGCCAGCGCCAGCCCGGCCGGGCCGGCACCGACGATGAGGGCGTCACGTTCTTGCTGCATGCGGTGTCTTGCGTAGATGAGGGGCCGGATGGGTGGGGCGGGGCAGCGGCGCGCGCCTTGACGGGCATCAAGGCCGGGGTCGCCGAGGGGGAGGGGTGTCGGAGAACGTGGGCAGCGCGGTGCCCGTGAACGCTTCGAGCACCGAGCCGACATTGCCGCAACCGTGAAGCGCGGCGACGATCGTGCGGAACAGCGGCTTGTACGGTTCGTCGGCTTCATGGCCCGCGAGCGGATCGCGATTCATGAGGAAGGCGGCGTCGAGTTCGGCCCATTCGTCGGCATTGAGCACCGACTCGGCGAGCGGCAGGATCTGCGTTTCCTCGACGCGCATGTGCGCCAGGTAGAAGTCGGCGTAGTGCCGCATCAGCTGCTCGAAATTGTCGCGCCGCATCTCGCACTGGACGGTCCCGCTCATCGTGCGGAACCCCAGCAGCGCGTGCTCGAGTTCGCGGATGGCGCACTCGCCGTGCGCGTGGTCGCGGTCGAGCTGATCGAGTACCGCGTCGATCCGCACGCTGCGTCCGCGCAGCTTCGGAAACAGCAGCAGGCTCTCCTTCGGATGGTGCAGCTTCTCCGGGAACTCGTCGACGTAGAACAGCATGGCTTGCAGGGCGTCGAAGTCGGGCAGGGTGCCGTGTCGCCGGTGTTCGCGCAGAAGCAGCGTGATCGAGCGCAGCATGGCCGACAGGCAGCGGTGCTCCTGGCGGATGACGATCAGGCTGCTGTGGGTCATGTGGCATCTCCCGGGACCGAGCCTGCTTTTCAGGCCGTCAGCAACGCGCCGCTGTCGTCGAGCACGCGCACCGCGACCGGAATGGCGGTGCGCACGCTTTGCGTCACGACGCAGAAGTCCTCGAACTGGGCCAGTGCGCGGTCGAGCTGCCTGAGCGTGGATGCCGGAACGCCAAGCTGGATGGCGACCTCGATGCTGGCCACGCGCAGCCGGCCCTGGGCATTGCGCGACAGCGCGGCATCGGCCGTGGTTCGCATGGGGACCGCCTCGTTCCTGAACTTGCGCAGCGAGAACAGGAGGCTGGACGACAGGCAGTTGGCCACCGCTGCCACCAGCAGCTGCTCCGAGTCCGGGCCGGCGCTCGTTCCCAGCGGCGGCTTCACGTCCGTCAGGAGCATGGCGGCGCCGGGCTGCCCGAAATCGACAGCAAACCGGTAGGCTTCACGCAGTACCAGTGTGACGTTGTTCGCTTCGTCCATCATGGATGGGGCAGCACACGCTGCGCCGGCTCGGTGGGTTCAATGGCCTTCTGGGTCTTCATGTCGATTCCAGTGTGGGGCCCGCGCCGGTGCGCGGGCTTGACGTGGCGCAAGGATCGACGAGGGAACGCCCCCGGGCGGTGCCGGGGCTCAGGTTCCGCCCATCGTGGTGAGCAGCATGGCCTGCAACGCGAAGCGATGGTTCTCCGAGTGCTCGGCGGCATGGTCGCCGAGGACGGCGATCTGCGCATCCGGACCGGCCGTGCAGCCGTGTTCGTGCAGTGTCATCAGGTCCGCCAGCACCCAGGCGGGATGATCGATGCCTTCGAGATCGTCGTAGACCGGCACGCCCGCATGCTGTTCGATCTGCCGCACTTCGGCAGGCGTCAGGGAGGAACAATCAATCGCGTCGTACAGCCGGCCCAACATCTGCGAAAGGTGGCGGAACTGCGTGCCGCCCGGATCGATCGGTGGGCCGAGCCGCACGTGCGCCACCCGCGCCCCCAGATCCAGTGCCGCGCGATGAAGCACCGACATTTCCGCATCGCCCGGCTGCATGCGCAGCAAGGCGATGTTCTTTCCGGCCAGCGGCCTGTCGCCGGCGCGGCCCGCGAGCGATGCAGCCTTCAGCCGGCATGCAAGCTCGTGGACGGCCGAAAGGTCGCCGGCCAGGAACTCGTCGCGGCGCAAGCCGGGACTGTTCGAGGAAAGCAGGGTCGAGTGCATCATCACCGCAGCCTATCGGCGGCGAAACCGCATTCCTTGATGGCCGTCAACTCCGCGCCACGACGGGAATGAATGTCACAGTGCATTCACCCGCCGTTCACCGTGGCGCCGAGCCCCGCGGCTCCGGGCCCTCGCCGCGGCCGCACTGGCTGGCCTGGAGTTGACGAAGATCAGGGCGCGCGAGGGCATCGTGCCGCAGGATCGACGCATGCCTGTCGATCCACTGCTTCCCGTCTTCCGGGCCCGCGGCCTCGGAAAGACCTATCGCGCGGGCGACGTCGACGTCGTTGCGCTGCGCGATGTCGATCTGGACGTCATGGCTGGCGAGTTCGTGGTTCTGCTCGGACCTTCCGGCAGCGGCAAGTCGACGCTGCTCAATATCCTGGGCGGCCTCGAGGTGGCCAGCACCGGCAGCCTGCACTATTTCGAGCAGGACTTGATCGCTGCCGGCGACAGGGCACTCACGCGCTACCGGCGCGAGCACGTGGGGTTCGTGTTCCAGTTCTACAACCTCATTCCCAGCCTCACGGCCCATGAGAACGTGGCACTGGTGACGGACATCGCGACCGATCCGATGCCGATCGACGACGCGCTGGAGCGCGTGGGCCTGTCGGCGCGGCGCGACCATTTTCCTTCCCAGCTCTCGGGCGGCGAGCAGCAGCGCGTGGCGATCGCCAGGGCCATCGTCAAGCGGCCCCGGGTGCTTCTGTGCGACGAACCCACCGGCGCGCTGGACTATGCGACGGGCAAGCTGGTGCTCGACGTGATTGCCCGCGTCAACCGCGAGCTCGGCACCACCACGCTGGTGATCACGCACAACGCCTCGATCGCAGGCATGGCCGACCGCGTGATCTCGCTCGGCGATGGCCGGGTGCAGAAGATCGAGCGCAATGCGCATCGACTCGCGCCGGCGGAACTGTCCTGGTAGCACGGCCGTGAGAGCACTCGACCGCAAGCTGCTGCGCGACCTGCGCACGATGTGGAGCCAGGTGCTCACGATCGCGCTGGTGGTGGCCAGCGGCGCCGGCGGCTTTCTCACGAGCCTGTCGGCGATCGACTCCCTGGCCGCCTCCCGCGACGTCTTCTATGCGCAAGGGCGCTTTGCGGACATCTTCGTCACGGTCAAGCGCGCGCCGCTTGCGCTCGTCGGCCAACTGCGTGAAGTGGCGGGCGTGGCCGAGGTCCAGCCGACCATCGAGCAGATCGTGCGCATCCAGCTGCCCGCGAGCAATGACCCGGTGCTCGGCCAGCTGATCGGCATCGACCGCACCGTGCCGCCGCGCCTGAACCAGGTGAGCATCGTGTCCGGGCGCGGGCTGTTCGATGGAGCTGCCACCCGGGGTGGCGGGCTCGATGCCATCGATGCGCTGGTGTCGCTGGGCTTTGCGCAGGCGCGCGGCCTGAAGCTCGGCGACACGTTCGGCGCGCTGCTCAACGGCCGGCAGCGGCAGCTGCGCATGGTCGGAACAGCCGTGTCGCCGGAGTTCGTGTTCGCGGGCCTGTGGGGCATGCCGGACCAGCGCGGGTTCGGGATCTTCTGGGTCGACCAGGAGGTGCTGGCCGGCGCCTACGACATGGAAGGCGCGTTCAACACGCTCGCGGTGCGGCTCGCCCCGGCCGCGGTGCGGCGCGTCTCCGACGCCGAGGTGGCCGATGCGCTGGCCCAGCCGCTGGCGCGCTTTGGCGGCGCCGCGCCGCGCACGCGCGAGGAGCAGGTATCCCACGCCATGCTCGACAACGAGATCAAGGAGCAGCGGGTGCTCGGCATCGTGCTGCCGTCCATCTTTCTCGGCGTGGCGGCGTTCCTGCTGAACGTGGTGCTGGCGCGGCTGATCGCCACCCAGCGCGAGCAGATCGCCGCGCTGAAGGCTCTGGGCTATTCGAACCGCACCGTCGCCGCCCACTTCCTGAGCCTGGTGCTCGTGATCGTCGCGCTGGGCCTGGCCCTGGGCGTCGCGCTGGGCGACTGGCTGGGCGCTCGCCTGGTCGGCCTCTATGCGGAGGTCTTTCACTTTGCGGATTTCGAACACCGCATGGATCCGCGGCTGGTGCTGCTGGCGGCCGGGGTGACGCTGGCAACAGCGCTGCTGGGAACGCTCTCGGCCATTGCGGCAACCGTTCGGCTGACGCCGGCCGAGGCCATGCGGCCGCCGGCGCCGGGCCGCTACCGCCGCACGCTGGCCGAGCGCTTGGGCATCACGCGCCTCAGTCCGGCCGTGCGCATGATTCTTCGCAACATGGAGCGCCGTCCGGTGCGCACGGGCCTGTCGATCGGCGGCGTCGCGGCGGCGGTGGCGATCGTGGTGATGGGCAACTTCTTCCGCGACGCCATTGACGTGATCGTCGACAGCACCTTCACCTTGTCGATGCGCAGCAACGTTTCCGTCTGGCTGGTGGAGCCGGCGGACAACGCCGTGGCGCTGCAGCTCGCGCGCCTGCCCGGCGTACTCGCGCACGAGTCGCTGCGCGATGTGCAGGTGACGCTGGTCAACGGCCATTTGCGCAAGCGCCTGCAGATCCGGGGCGGCCCGGTGCGCAGCGAGCTGCTGCGCATCGTGGATGTGAACGGACGGCAGTCGATTCCGCACGGCGACGGCCTGCTGCTGACCGACCGGCTGGCCGAGAAGCTGGGCCTGCGCGTGGGCGACGTGGTGCGCGTCGAGGTGCACGAGGGCCGCCGGCGCGCCTTCGAGGTGCGGGTGGATGGCACGGTGCGCGAGATGATGGGATTGAACGCCTACATGAACCGCGAGGCGCTGAACCGCGCGCTGGGCGAGGGCGACATCGCCACCGGCTTCCTGCTCGCGCTGGAGCAGGGCAGCGAGGCGCGGCTGCTGCAGGCGGTCCAGGCGCTGCCGCGCGCGGCCGGGGCGTTCAGCAAGGCGGCGATGCTGCGCAACATGCAGGAGGTGACGGCGCGCAACATCCTCATCATGAGCACGGTGCTCACGCTGTTTGCCGCGGTGATCGCCGTGGGCGTGGTCTACAACAACGCGCGCATCGCGCTGGCCGAGCGCGCCTGGGAGCTGGCCAGCCTGCGCGTGCTCGGCTTCACGCGCGCGGAAGTATCGGGCCTGCTGCTGGGCGAGATGGCGATCGGCATCGCCATCGCCCTGCCGCTCGGCATGCTGACGGGCGATGCCCTGGTCCACCTGATTGCCATGCTGCTGAAGTCCGACCAGTTTCTGTTTCCCGTGGTGATCCGTGCGCGGACCTACGCCCTGGCCGGGTTGGCCGTGGTGCTGGCCGCCGTGGCCAGCGCGCTGATCGTGCGCCGCCGCATCGATCGCATCGACATGGTTTCGGCCCTGAAAACGAGAGAGTGAACCCCGTGACCTCGAAAAAAACCTTGTGGATATCGATCTCGGCGGGTGTGGCCGTCTCGGCCGCGCTGCTCTGGGCCTTCGCGCCAAGGCCGCTGGCCGTGGAGGTGGCGCGCGCCAGCGTGGGTCCGTACGAACAGGCCGTGCTCGAAGACGGCCGGACGCGCCTGCGCGACCGCTATGCGCTGAGCGCACCGCTGACGGGCCGGCTGGCCCGCATCGCGCTGCGCGAGGGAGACGCGGTGGAAGCCGGTGCCGTGGTCGCCACCATCACGCCGGCACTCTCGCCCATGCTCGACGAACGCACGCGGCGCGAGCAGTCCGCCCGCGCCGAAGCCGCCGAGGCGGCGGTGCGCAGGGCCGACGCCGGCGTGCAGCGCGCGCGGGTTGCCGTGGAGCAGGCGCGCACCGAGCTTCGGCGCAACGAGCAGCTGGCGCAGCAGCACTTCATCTCGCCGGCCAAGGTCGACACCGACCGGCTGGCGCTCGAGGCCGCCCGGATGGAACTCGAAGCGGCCGTGCAGTCGCGCCAGGTGGCGGGGCACGAGCGCGACACCGCGCGTGCCGCCTTGATCGCCATCCGCACACCCGGCTCCGGCGAGGGAAGCTTTGCGCTGCGTTCCCCGGTGAGCGGTCGCGTCCTGCGCGTGGCACAGACCAGCGAGGCGACGGTGATGCTCGGCGCGCCGCTGATCGACATCGGCGACACCGCGCGGCTGGAGATCGTGGCCGAGCTGCTGACCACCGACGCGCTGCAGGCGCTGCCCGGCGCGCCGGTGCGTATCGAGCGCTGGGGCGGCGAGGGCGTGCTGGAGGGACGTGTGCGCCGCGTCGAGCCCGCCGCGTTCACCAAGGTGTCGGCGCTGGGCATCGAGGAGCAGCGCGTGAACGTCCTGATCGACCTCGTCGGGCCGCCCGATCTGTGGCGGGCGCTGGGCGACGGCTACCGGGTGGGGGTGCGCATCGTGACGCTGTCGCGTTCCTCGGTCCTGCGGGTGCCGGTGAGCGCGGTCTTTCCGCAGCCCGGCGGCGGCATGGCCGTGTTCGTGGCGAAGACGGGAAGAGCGCAGCTTGCGCCGGTCGAGTTCGGTGGACGCAACGGCAGCGAGGCCTGGGTGCGCGGGGGAATTGCCGAGGGGGCCGAGGTGATCGTCTATCCGGCGGCGACGCTGCGCGACGGCATGCGCGTCAAGGTGCGTGCGGTGCGCTGAGGCTTCGCCGCACGCACTTGGCCGCTTACTGGATCTCGAGGGTGCTGCGGCCGGCGCCTTCCCGCTTGGGAAGCGTCAGGCGCAGCACGCCGTCCTCGAGCTTGGCCACCGCGGTCTTCTCGTCGACCTCGGTGGCCAGCGAGAAGCCGCGCGACACGCTGCCCCGGTAGGTTTCAGTGACCAGGGCGCGGCCATGCTTCTTTTCCTGGTCCTTCTTGATCTCGGCGGAGATCGACACGTAGTTGCCGTCGATCGAGACGCGGACGTCTTCCTTCTTCGCGCCGGGAATCTCGGCCGTGACAAGGTATTCCTTGTCGTTTTCGGTCACGTCGACACGAATGTCGGCCGGCAGGTCGACGTCGTCCATCAGCTGCAGGGGCCGCGCCCAGCGGCGCAGCATGTCGGGAAACAGGTTTTCGAGCCGGTCAAGGCGAGTGAGTGCGTTCATCGTTTGCTCCACAGGGTTGGTTGGATTTCGCACCGGACCTGCCCTCGAGCCGGGCAGCAGCGCGAGCATTCACTCTAGGCAGTCGAACGCCGTGGTTCTTGCGCTGGATCAATCGCGTGCGCTGCGGGCCCGATGCGCACGGTTCACGGCGCGCGGCGCCAGGGAGATTGATGCACGTCAACACACGAGCGCGTCATGCGCGCAAGCTCGCTGCTCCAAGGAACCGCCCCATGCGCCTCGCCCACCCCGGAAACGCCCCTCATGCTGCCCGTCCTTGATCCGTGGCAGGCGTGCGCGGCCGCAGCGGACGTGTCCCTGGCCGCGCGCGCTTCCGACGAAGCGCTTCGGCGCCGCCGCGAGAGCCGCCTGGCGTCTCTCTTCTCGGCAGCCGCCGCGGGATCGGCCCTGTACCGGCGCGTGTTCGCCGGCCGCGATCCGACGGGCGCCAGGCTGGAAGAGCTACCCATCGCCCACAAGAAGGCGCTGATGCGCGACTTCAAGTCCTGGGTGGCCGATCCGGCACTCGACCTGGGCAGCCTGCGCGGCTTCGTTGCAGACCGCGCGAACATCGCCGAGCCCTGGCTCGGTCGCTACATGGTCTGGGAGAGTTCGGGCAGCACCGGCGAGCCGGGCATCTTCGTTCAGGACGCGGCGGCCATGGCGGTGTACGATGCCCTCGAGGCCATGCGCCGGCCGGTACTTCGGCCGCTCCAGCGGTGGCTGGACCCGTGGGGGCTGACCGAACGCGTCGCCTTCGTCGGCGCGACGGGCGGCCATTTCGCCAGCACGGTGTCGGTGGAGCGTCTGCGCCGGCTCCAGCCCGGTCTGGCGGACCGGCTGCGCAGCTTCTCCTTCCTGCAGCCCATCGACGCACTGGTCGCGCAGCTGAATGCGTTCCGGCCGACGGTGCTTGCCACCTATCCGAGCGCGGCCGTGCTGCTGGCGCAGGAGCGCCGCTCCGGGCGATTGACGGTGTCGCTGCAGGAGATCTGGACCGGCGGCGAAGGCTTTTCCCGCACCAGGCGCGCCTTCGTCCGGAAGGCGTTCGAGTGTCCGGTCGCCAACAGCTACGGCGCCTCGGAGTTCCTGTCGCTGGCTTTCGAATGCAGCCTCGGCGTGCTGCATCTGAACAGCGACTGGGCGATTCTCGAGCCGGTCGATGCGCAAGGCGTGGCCATGCCACCGGGCCGCCCCGGCACGACGACCCTGTTGACCAATCTGGCCAATCACGTGCAGCCACTGATCCGCTACGACCTCGGCGACCGCGTCACGCTGCTGGCGCCGCGCTGTGCATGCGGTTCGCGGCTTCCGGCGATCGAGGTCGAGGGGCGCGACGACGACACGCTCGTCTTTCGAGGCGCCCGCGGCGCGCTGCCGGTGAAGATCGTTCCGCTGGCGGTGAGCACCGTGCTCGAGGAGGAGGCCGGCCTGTTCGATTTCCAGCTGGTGCAGCAGGGCCCCGGCGAGCTGCTGCTGCAAACCGGCCGAAGCGGCGCGGACACGCAAGCGGCGCTGGAGAAGGCGAGCCGGATACTCCGGGACTTCCTGGCGGCGCAGGGCGCGGGCGGCGTGCGCGTTCAGTGCCGTGTCGGCGAGAGCGGCTGCTGCGGGCGAAGCGGCAAGGCCAAGCGCGTGGTCTCCTCGCTGCGATGACGGTCCCGCAGGCGAAGTCCCCGCCCGGGCCCTTCGGCCCGGGCGGCTTGATCCAGCGCAAGTCCGGCGCGCATGGACCCGTCAACATTCGCAGGTCTCGATGGGAAATCCCTTGACGGCCGCCCAGGAGCGCCACGATGAGCCAGCTTTTCGAAGACCGCGCGGATGCCGGGCGTCGCCTGGCCAGGGAACTGCGCAAGATGAAGCTGCGGGATCCGGTCATCTTCGCGCTGCCTCGCGGCGGAGTCCCCGTGGCAGCAGAAGTCGCGCGCGCGCTGCGCGCACCGCTCGACCTGCTGCTGGTGCACAAGATCGGCGCGCCCGGCCAGCCGGAGGTCGCCGTGGCGGCGGTTGCCGCAGGCGCGCGGCCGGTCGTCGAAGTCTGCAATGAAACCCTGCGGCTGGCCGGTGCGTCGACCGACTACGTGCAGGGCGAACTGCCGCTTCATCTCGAGGAAATCGAGCGCAGGCGCAGGCTTTACCTCCAGGGGCGTTCATCGCCGCCGGTGGCGGGGCGCACGGCGGTGCTGGTCGATGATGGAATCGCAACCGGCACCACCGTGCGGGCGGCGCTGCGAAGCCTGCGCGACCGCAGGCCCGAACGCATCGTCCTCGCCGTGCCGGTCGCTCCAGCGGCGCAGCTGGAGCGGCTGCGCACAGAGGTGGATGCCGTCGTATGCCTTCTGACCCCGGAGCCTTTCGTCGCCGTGGGTGCGTACTACCACCACTTCAATCAGACCACCGACGAGCAGGTGGTCGCCCTGATGGCCGCGCAGCCGTGGGCGGCCGGGCCGTAGGCCGCGAAGCGGGCGCCGTCATTGGCAGCGGCCCGCGGTACCGGCCCGGTCATGGGCCGGAAAGGGCCATGTGCGCCCGCTTCAGATAACGGGAAGCCTGCGGCAGCCATTTCTCCGGATGGCGAGGATCGGGCTCCATCAGGTGCGCGACGCTCAGCCGTGCCCGCATCAGGGCATTCTTCGCGGTGTACAGGCGCAGCAGCGCCGGCGCTGGCGCGTCGTCGAGGGCTGCAGCGATGCGGGTGCACAGCAGCGGGCCGATCGATGCGTCGCCCGCCATGTCGCATTCCAGGCCGAGGAAACACAGTTCGTCGAACGGGTCGACCTCGCCCAGGCGGGCATCGAACTCGAGCGCGTCGAACACTGTCGGTGGCTCGACGAGGCACACGTGCTCGGCGCGCAGATCGCCATGGCCTTCGACGATACGGCCCTCGGCGACGCGCGCGCGCAGCAGCCCTTCGTGCAGCGTCAGTGCCTCGTTCGTTCCCTGGCAGACTTCACGAACGAGCGGCAGGGCGAAGGCGGCCCGCTCGAGCATGCGCGCGCTGAGCGCGATGCCATGGCGAAGCCGCGCGACATATTCACCCTCGTCGACCGCAGCGCGTACCGCGCTGCGATAGAAGGCCGACAGCGTGGCGCCGAGCGCGTCGATGTCCCCCGGTTCGAGTTCGCCCCGCCGGATGACCCCGTCGAGCATGCGCGCCTGCGGAAGCCGCCGCATGACGACGGCCCAGTCCACCGTTTGCCGGCCTGGCTGGATGTAGGCCTCCGCAACCGCGCTGAGCGTGCCGCCGTGCCATTGCAGCGCAAGCAGGCCCAGATAGACATCCGGCGCCAGGCGCCGGTTCAGCCGCAGCTCCCTGCGGGCATTGCATTCGCGCGCCTCCAGGCTCGAATAGTCGACCGGGGGATAGACCACGGGCTTCTTCAGCTTCAGCACCTGCGTCTTGCCCAGCAGCACCCATGACATGTGGGTTTCGATGCGCTGGGGAAGCGCGCCCGCATCGCTCGCCGCGAGAAAGGACTCGAGGCAGTGGAGCTTTGCTTCCATGTCCGGCATGCGGGCGGTGCGCGCCTCGGCAGCAGCCGAATGCAAAGGGGCGGGAGTGGCACGGGTTTCCATCGGGAAGGGGCTCAGTGGGCCATCCAGACCGGCAGGGTGGCCGATTCCAGCACGGTGCGCGTGACACCGCCGAGCACCAGTTCCCTGGCCCGGCTGTGCCCATAGCAGCCCATGACGATCAGATCGGCACCGACGTCCCCGGCGAGCGACAGCAGGGCCTGGCCTGGATACCGGGCCTCGAGGCTGCGGTGTTCCTGCACGCGCCCGACGCCATGCGTCAGGAGGCAGTTCCGAACCGCCGCCATTGCGGGTGCCGGGTCGCCCGCGCCTTCTTCGGTGGCGCAGACGAGGTGAACCTGTTTCGCCTTGCGCAGGACAGGCGCGGCCGTGGCCAGTGCATTCGCTGCCTCGCGGGTGAAGCGCCACGCGACCAGGACCGTCTCCAACTCTGCCGACGGCTCGCCGGCGAAGGGCACGATCAGTGCCGGCTTGCCGCTGCCGAGCAGCGCCGCCTCGACGAAGTCGCCGGGCACGTCGAAGCCGGTGGCATCGAACGGATCGCGCTGCCCGAGCACCATGAGGTCTGCAGTCAGGGCGCGGCGCACAAAGGTATCGGTGACCGGCTCGCCGCGAAGCTCCTGCCAGTCGCTGCGAACCGCACTGCCTTGCAAGGCGCGTTCGAACATCGCGAGGGCGCGTGCCCGGTGATCCGGGTCGACCGGCCCCCGCATGGGCATCGCCGGCAGTCCGCCGGGCAGGGCCAGCGCCGGCAGCACGGGGGGCGCGACCGCGAAGAGCGCGGTCAGCGCGGACTCGTGGGCCTGCGCGAGCCGGTGGGCGAACCGCAGCCGTGTCTCGGCGCGGGTGGTGCCGTCCAGGTGGACAAGGATCGAATCGAGCGTGTTCATGGCTGCCATGCTGCGCCGGCCCTGGGCAAGGCGCCTTGCGCCAGCGCAATGAACGAAGGGGGCATCCCCGGGTGCTCGCCCTTCAGTGATGGCTCGCGTACCGCATGGCTTGCGCCCGTGCATGGCGCAGTGCCTCGGCGGCCGTGGCGTACGGTGCCGCGTCCTCGGGCAGGTGCACCGCCTCTGCAGCCCCGCGCCGGCAGATCGCAACGGGCTGGAACAAGGCACCGGCAGGACGCACGCCCAGCTCGCAGCGCCAGCCGTTCGACTGGAACAGCTCCGACTGCGCGAAGTCCGCTGTCGCGTCTTCGCATGGGGCGGTGGCGGCGCGGAGCATGGCGTTCACGGCTTTCCGTCCGAGGGTACGGCGATGCGCCGTTCGAGCTCGGTGATTCCCACATGGGACAGGTCGCAGTCGAGCAAGGTCTGGACTCGCTCGCTCACTGCATTGCTCAGTTGGGCCCTGAGCTCGCCGATGAAGGGATTGGATGAAAAGATCATGAGCGAGCCGAACTTGCCCGCGGCCAGCGCTTCGTCCAGCCGCTGCGCGATCTCCCTGGCGAAGCGCCGATGCTCTTTCCGGTGCGCGTCGCTGCGCGGCTCGAACTGGTTGACGCCATGGCTGTTGTCGGCGGCCTGGCGACCGGCGCGGTCGGCCGCGAGCGCGCCGGTGCGCAGACGGCTTTCCGAGTGGGTCAGGGTCGCGACCGGCACCAGCGGCTCGATGGCGGATTTCCGGCTGAAGATGCGTGCCAGCGCCGCATTGGTGACAACGATCCATTGGGATTTCATGGCAGTCTCGTAGAAAGTGACGGCCAAGCTTAGGTCGGCTAGACAGATCGGAGATTGCGCTTGATCAAGTGCGCGCGGCCGGTCTCCCTCGGTGCGGCGCCCGAGCTTGATCTTCGTCAAGCTTCGCATGCGTCGGCACCCGCATGATCTCCCGTTTGGAGATCACCTTGGCCCGCGATTCCTCCTCCTCTCCATGAAGCTTCCGCTCTCCCTGCGCGACGTGCTCGAAGGCATCGGCCGGCGTGCCGCGACGTCCTTCGCCGTCGTCATGCCCGACGGCGGACGCCTGTCCATCGGCAGCGAGGCGCCGGTATTCACCATCGTCTTCCACACCGATGCGGCGCTGCTCGCGACCGCAACGCGCGCTCACATCGGGTTGATGGAAGCCTATTTCGACCAGGAGGTGGATGTCGAAGGCGACTTCGGCGCCGCGCTCGCGGCCGGCATGGCGGCTGGCTTCGACCAGCACGGTGGCACGCTCAACGGCATCGAGAACAGCCTGCACGAGCTGCGCCATTCCAATCGCGACTTCCTGCAGGCAAAGGCCAATGCCCGTGCGCACTACGGGCTCGACACCCATTTCTACCGGCTCTGGCTCGACGATCCGCTGATGATGTACACCTGCGGCTACTGGCCCGAGGGCACGAAGACCCTGGAGGAAGCGCAGCGGCGCAAGATCGACCACGTGTGCCGCAAGATCCGGCTGAGCGCCGGCGACAGCTTCATCGACATCGGGTGCGGTTTCGGCGGCTTCATGTTCAGGGCGCAGGAAAAGATCGGCGCCACGGGCGTCGGCCTCAACACCACCACCGAACAGGTCGAGTGGCTGCGCGGCGAGATCGAGCGGCGCGGCCTGGAAGCCTCGCTGCAGGTGCGGGAAGCCGATTTCCGCGAGGTGGATGCCCAGTACGACAAGGTCGTCTCGATCGGCACGCTCGAGCATGCGGGGCGGGACCAGCTGCCGCAGGTGGTCCGTGCGCATGCGGAATTCCTCAAGCCCGGAGGACTTGGCATTCTCCACTTCATCGCCCATGTGGGCCGCTTCGACACCGAGCTCTTCATCCGCAAGCATGTATTCCCGGGCGGCTGGATTCCGAGCCTGGCCGACGTGCTCGTCGAGATGGAGCGCAATGGCCTCGAGGTGCTCGACATCGAGAACCTGCGCCGGCACTATGCCCCCACGCTGGACGCCTGGGCCGAGCGCTTCGATCGCCGGTGGAGCGACATACAGGCCATCGATCCGAAGCGCTTCGACGAGCGCTTTCGGCGCATCTGGCGCACCTACCTGGTCGGTTGTGCGGAGATGTTCCGTTCGCCCGCCGGCTACACGCACTTGTTCCAGATCGTGTTCAGCAAGGGCAACGCGACCGCGGCGAGCTACCCGATGACCCGGGCACATCTGTATGCCCCCTGAATCCGCCAGCTACGAGATGCGCAAGCGCGAGCTTCTTGCGGCGGCGCGCACCGGCCGCTTTCAGGGGGACGCTCCGCTGGCGCTGGCCAAGCGCACTTCGAACCTCTTCAGGGACCCCGGCACGGGGCCGCGGCACCGGATCGACCTGGGCGGCTTCGACCACGTGATCGACATCGACGCCGCGGCCGGCACGCTGCAGGCCGAGGGCATGGTGAGCTACGAGCAGTTGGTGGCTGCAACCCTGCCGCACCGCGTGATGCCGGCGGTCGTGCCGCAGCTCAGGACGATCACCGTCGGCGGCGCGGTGGCCGGGGTGGGCATCGAGGCCACCTCGTTTCGGCAGGGCCTCGTGCATCACACGGTGCTGGAGATCGACGTCCTGCTGCCCGATGGCAGCATCGTGACCTGCGCTCCGCACAATGCGCACAGCGACCTGTTCTTCGGTTTTCCCAACTCGTATGGCACGCTCGGCTATGCGCTGCGCCTGGTGCTGCGAACGCTGCCGGTGAAACCCTGCGTTCGGGTGGAACACGTTGCATTCGAGCGCGCCGAAGACTTCTTCGCCGCGCTTGCCGAGGCATGCACAGGCGATGCCGATTTCCTGGACGGCGTGGTGTTCGGCCCGCATTCCCTGGTACTGAATGTGGCGCGCTTCGAAGACGGCGCGCCTTCGCTCAGCAACTACGGGTACGAGCGCATCTACTACCGTTCGCTGCTGGACACGCCGGTCGATCACCTGAGCGTGCATGACTACCTGTGGCGCTGGGACACCGACTGGTTCTGGTGTTCCCGGAATTTCGGCGCGCAGAATCCGCTCGTGCGCCGGCTGTTCGGCCGCTCGCACCTGAACTCGCGCACCTACACGCGGCTCATGCGGTTGAACGCCCGCTGGGGCCTGACGGAGCGCCTGGCGCGATGGCGCGGCGTGCACACCGAGTCGGTGATCCAGGACGTGGACATTCCGCTCTCGGCTGCGCCTGCCTTCCTTGAATTCCTCCAGCGCGAAACAGGGATTCTTCCGGTCTGGATCTGCCCGGTGCACGCGCCCGTCGAGACGGCCCGATTCACGCTGTACCCGCTCGACGCGGGCACGCTCTACATCAACTTCGGTTTCTGGGATGTGGTCGAGAGCCGCCTTCCCCATGAGGCGGGACACTTCAATCGCCTGGTGGAAAGGGAGGTGCTGCGCCTGGGCGGCATCAAGTCGCTCTATTCGGACAGCTTCTTCACCCGAGAGGAGTTCGATGGCGCCTACGGCATGGCCGCCTATGAGGCACTGAAGCGCCGCTACGACGCCGGGCGCCGCGCGCCGCATCTGTACGACAAGTGCGTGCTGCGGCGCTGAATTGATCGTGATCAAAGGTTCCGGTCGCCAGGCGCCGAAGATCCGGCTGTCGCTCAACACTTCCGCGCCCGAGGCGCCGTCCAATCCGACCGGGGGACCGTCCCATGAATTTCAAGACCATCCTTGTCCATCTCGACCATTCGCAGCGCAGTCCGGCGCGTGCGGCGCTGGCGGCCCGGTGGGCCAGGGCGCACGAAGGCCATCTTGTCGGCCTCGTGCCGACCGGGCTGCGCGACGGCGTGATTCCCGCCGATGCCATTGCCACGGGCATGACCGACTTCATCGCGGAATCGGCCGACTACCTGCGCCGGCGTGCCGAAGCCATCAGCCGGGAGTTCAGGGAGAGCATCGTGGCGACGGGCACCCTTCCGTACGAGGTTCGCCTGGTGGAGGGTGCGACCATCGATGCCGTGGTGCAGCATGGCCGCGCGAGCGATCTGGTCGTGCTGGGGCAGGACGACGGGTCGAACGCGATGGACATCTCGGTGCATGGCCTCGCGGCGCATGTGCTGATGGAAGTGGGGCAGCCCGTGCTGATCGTGCCTTCCACCGGGCAGTTCGAGAGCGTCGCTAGGAACGCGGTGGTTGCCTGGAACGGTTCGCGCGAGGCCGCCGTCGCCCTTCATGCCGCGCTGCCGGCGCTGCGGCGCGCATCCCGCGTGACGCTCGTTTCGTTCCGCCACCCGAAGGATGAAGAAGACGACGACCGGCAACCCTCCGCCGCGGACATGCTCCGATTCCTGTCGCGGCACGGCATCCAGGCGACGTTCGAGCGGAATGTCACCGACATCGACGTCGCCGACGCGCTGCTGTCGCGCGTCGCGGACCTGGGCGCCGACCTGCTCGTGATGGGCGGCTACGGCCATTCGCGGCTGCGCGAATTGGTCCTTGGCGGTGTCACGCGGCAGATCCTCGCGCAAATGACCGTGCCCGTCCTGACGGCGCATTGAGGGCGGCGCACCGACCGGCGAACTCAGCGCGCAAGAACGTAGGTGCCCGGCGCGTCGCCGAGCGTTGGATAGCCGCGCTGCGGCGAACCCATGCCCGGCGGCCGCCGCTTCGGCCCCGAATGCCCGGCCAGCCACTGTTCGAAACAGGGCCACCAGGAACCCGCCATCTCCTGCGAACGCTCGAGAAATTCGTCCGGCGCCACGTAGGGTGCGTTCCTCTTTCGCTTGAGCAACCGGTGGCTGCGGTGCGGATGGCCCGGTTCGCTCAGGATGCCCGCGTTGTGGCCGCCCTCCGTCAGCACGAAGGTGAGTTCGGCGTCGCACAGCAGATGGATCTTGTACACCGATCGCCATGGCGCCACGTGGTCGGTGCGGGTGCCGAGCGCGAACACGGGCACGTCGATGTCGTTCAGCGATACCGGCCTTCCGTCGACCAGGTAGTGACCCTCGGCCAGCGTGTTCTCGAGGAACAGGCCGCGCAGGTAGTCCGAATGCATGCGGCAGGGCATGCGCGTGCCGTCCGCGTTCCAGGCCATCAGGTCGGTCATCGGCACGCGCTCGCCCAGCAGGTAGTTGCGCACCATCGGTGCCCAGACCAGGTCGCCGGGGCGCAGCGCCTGGAAAGCCGCCGCCATCTGTTCCGCACCCAGATAGCCCTGGCGCGACATGATGTCTTCCAGGAACGCCAGTTGGCTTTCGTCGATGAAGAGGCCCAGTTCGCCGGGCTCGGTGAAGTCCGTTTGCGCGGCCAGCAGGGTGAGCGTGGCCAGGCGGTCGTCCCTGTCCCGCGCCATGGCGGCCGCGGCGATGGCCATCAGGGTCCCGCCGAGACAGTAGCCCACGGCATGGATGCGGCGCTGGGGCGCCACGGCCTCGACCGCGTCGAGGCTGGCCATGACGCCCAGGCGCAGGTACGCGGCCATGCCGAGCTTCGCATCCGCCGCCTCGGGGTTTTTCCAGGAAATGGCGAAGACCGTGTGCCCCTTGGCCACGAGATGGCGGATCAGCGAGTTGTGGGGCGAGAGGTCGAGCACGTAGTACTTCATGATCCAGGCGCTGACGACGAGGACCGGTTCGGCATGCACCGTCGGCGTGGCCGGGGCGTACTGGATGAGTTCGATCAGTTCGTTGCGCAGGATGACCTTTCCCGGCGTGAGGGCGACTTCGCGCCCGGGCCGGAACGATCCGGCCTCAGCGGACGACCGGCCCAAGGCCGCGCGGCCCGCGTCCTCGATCCAGTGCATGGCGCCGCTCGCCAGGCTGCTGCCGCCGGTGGCCGCGATCTTCTGCAGCACCTGCGGATTGGTGACCGCGCAATTGGCGGGCGACAGCAACTCCAGCCATTGCCGCGCCATGAAGGCGACCAGATGTTCATGATGCCGGTCCACGCCGGGCACACCGCGGATGAAGGTGCGCAGGCGGTGGGCGGCGGCCTCGTGGGCCTGCCGGTACAGGCTGAAGGGCCATGCATCCCATTCCTTTCCCGACAGGCGCGGCTCATGCACCTGGCCGGGTGCGTCGACGGCGGCTGCGTCGATGGCCACCCGCGCCGCGCGCCCGGGTTGGGTCGCGAGGTGAATGGCCCAATCGGACCACGCCAGCATCTGGGCGGCGGGCGACATGCCTCCGCCCAGCTGTCCCCAGAAGGCGTGCAGGGTTCTGTCCAGTTCGTCGGGCTCTTCATTCACGGCAGTGCCCGCCCGGACAAGAGAAAACAATCATTTCGAACATTGCGCATGGCGCCTCCGGTTGGCCCGAATGTAGTGACCGCATGCGGCTGCTTCCTTGCGCTTGCTCAAGGTCCGGTCGCGCACGGCGTGCACGATGGGCGGATGAACGACCCGCAAGATGCCAGCACGCTGGCCCGCGATGCGCACCTGCATCCCGCCGCCGCTCTCGCCGTTCGCCTGGGCGTGGACCCCGGCGAAGGCCTGAGCGCCGAAGAGGCGCTGAAGCGGCAGGAGTTCCATGGACCCAACAGCCTGCCGCAGTCGCCGCCCCGCAGCCTGATGCAGCGGGTGCTCGACCAATTCCGCGACTTCATGGTGCTGGTGCTGATTGCGGCGGCGCTGCTGTCCGGATTCATCGGCGATGTGGCGGACACCGTGGCCATCGCCGTGATCGTGGTGCTCAACGCCGCCATCGGCCTGGCCCAGGAGTGGCGCGCGGAGCGCGCGCTCGACGCGCTCAAGCGGCTGGCCAGCCCGCACGCGACCGTGCGGCGCGAGGGCAGTTCCCAGGTCCTGGAGACGAGCGAGCTGGTGCCGGGTGACGTGGTGCTGCTCGAGGCGGGCAATCTCGTGCCGGCCGATCTTCGCCTGCACCAGGCGGCGCAGTTGCGGGTGGACGAATCGACGTTGACCGGGGAATCCGTCACGGTGGAGAAGCACACGGCGCATCTGCCCGACGGCGTCCACGGGGTGGGGGATCGGCTCAACATGGCCTTCAAGGGCACGCTGGTCACGCATGGCCGTGCCGAAGGGCTGGTGGTCGCCACCGGCTCCCGGACGGAACTGGGCCGGGTGGCCGGCCTGCTGCGCGACACGCAAGCGCGAAGCACGCCGTTGCAGCTGCGCCTGGCCTCGTTCGGCAGGCGGCTGTCGCTGGTGGTGCTGTGCCTCTGCACGCTGATCTTCGGCATCGGCGTGATGCGGGGCGAGCCGGTGCTGCTCATGGCGCTGACCGCCATCAGCCTGGCGGTGGCGGCCATTCCGGAGGCGCTGCCGGCCGTGGTCACCGTGCTGCTCGCGCTGGGCGCGCGCCGCATGGTGAAGGTGAACGCGCTCGTGCGCCGCTTGCCCTCCGTGGAGACGCTCGGTTCCGTCAGCGTGATTTGTTCCGACAAGACCGGCACCCTGACGCAGAACCGCATGCGGGTGCAGGTGGTGGATCTCCTCGCCGGCGGTTCCCGGGATCCCTTGTGGCGTGCGGTGCTGCTGTGCACCGACGCCAGCCTCGGTGCCCGCGGAGAGTGGGTGGGCGACCCCACCGAGACTGCGCTGGTCGAGGCCGCCCAGGCGGCCGGGTTCGAACCCGGCGCCGTGCGTGCGGCCCATGCACGTTTGGAGGAGTGGCCCTTCGACGCCGGACGCAAACGCATGAGCACGCTGCACCGTGAGCAGGAAGGCTGGGTCGTCGTCACCAAGGGCGCACCCGAAACCGTGTTGCCGTGCTGCACGCACGTGGCATCGGGGCAGGGAGATCTCGTGCTGGACGGCACCGAGGCCTTGTCCGCCGCGCAGACCATGGCAGCCCAGGGCCTGCGCGTGCTGGCGGTGGCACGGCGCTCCTTCGCGCAGAACCCCGTGGGCCGGTCCGCCGAGGCCGTCGAATCCGGCATGGTCCTGCTCGGCCTTGTCGGCCTGGCCGATCCGCCGCGGCCGCAAGCCAAGGCCGCCGTGGCCGACTGCCGCAGCGCGGGCATCACGCCGGTGATGATCACGGGCGATCATCCGGCAACGGCATTGGCCATCGCGCGCGAACTCGGCATTGCCGAAGGCAGCGGGCCGGTGCTCACCGGCGCGGACCTCGGTGCGATGGACGATGCCGCGCTGCAGCGTGCGGCCCGCGACGTGCGCGTGTATGCGCGGGTCGATCCGGCCCAGAAGATCCGGATCGTGCAGGCGCTGCAGGCCCAGGGCCAGTTCGTGGCAATGACCGGCGACGGCGTCAACGATGCGCCCGCGCTCAAGCAGGCGGACATCGGCATCGCGATGGGGCTGGGCGGCACCGATGTCGCACGCGAGGCGGCGAGCCTCGTGCTGCTCGACGACAACTTCGCGAGCATCGTGGCGGCCGTCCGCGAAGGCCGGCGCATCTTCGACAACATCCGCAAGTTCATCCGCTACGCGATGACCGGGAATTCCGGCGAGATCTGGACCCTGTTCCTCGCGCCCCTGATGGGCATGCCGATTCCGCTGCTGCCGCTGCACATCCTCTGGGTGAACCTGGTGACCGACGGGTTGCCCGGCCTTGCCCTTGCCGCCGAGCCTGCGGAACGGGGCGTCATGCAGCGCCCGCCGCGAGCGCCGGGCGAAAGCGTGTTCGCGGGCGGTCTCTGGCAGCACACGTTGTGGGTCGGCCTGCTGATCGCGGCGCTGTGCCTTGGCATCCAGGCCTGGGCCCTGAAGATGGACATGCACTGGCAGACCATGGTGTTCACGGTGCTCACGCTGTCCCAGATGGGGCACGTGCTGGCCATCCGCTCAGAGACCGATTCGTTGTTCACCCAGGGGCTGCGAAGCAACCTGCCGCTGGCCGGCGCGGTCCTGTCGACCTTTGCGCTCCAGCTCGCGGTGATCTACGTTCCGGCCTTGCAGTCGGTGTTCCGCACCGAGGCGCTGACGGCCGGCGAACTGGCGCTGTGCCTGGCATGCGCGGTGGGGGTCTTTTTCGCGGTGGAGGCCGAGAAATGGATTCGCCGCCACTCGGCCCGCGGCCCGCTCCGCCTGGCGGTTGTCGTCTGACTGCGGCCGGCCGCACGTTTCATTCGAAGGAGGACGACCGTGAAGATACTGATGCCGGTGGACGGCAGCGAATACACGCGCTACATGCTCGACTACGCGGCCGCGCAGGGCGGCTGGCTCGGCAACACGCCGCACGAGGTCACTTTCTTGGCCGTGGTGCCGCCTCTGCCGCCCCGTGCGCGCGGGTTCATGGACGAAGCCGAGGCGCAGGCCTTCTACCGCAACGAAGCTGCAGGGGCGTTGCAGCGGGTCGTTGAATTCGCGGCACGGCACTCGTGGCAGCCGACCATCGTTCACCGGGTCGGGCAGCCCGGCAGGGTGATCGCGGACATGGCCGTGGAAGAGGGCTTCGATCTCATCGTCATGGGATCGCACGGCCACTCGGCGCTCGGGGCGCTGCTGCTGGGCTCGGTCACCTCGCAGGTGCTGGCGCAGTGCAGGGTGCCGGTGCTCGTCGTGCGCCGCTGACGGGGCCGAACTGCAGGACGTCGCCCTTGTTCGCGAGCGCGGCCTACTGGACGTGGCGGAACTGCACCGCCGCGTTGATCATGTACAGCACCACGAGCGAGATGCTCGCCCAGCTCATCGACCGAAGCACACGCGCGGTCGGGCGGTAGACCAGCGCCACGATGACGGCGCCGCTCATCATGGCAGCGGTGATCGCCGTTGCCGCATGCACCTGCGCCACGTTGCGATAGATGGATCCGGGCAGGTAGGCCAGGTCGTCCAGCACCAGGATGAGCACGTCGAACAGGTTGCTGCCCAGCAGGTTGCCCAGGGCCATGTCGATGGCGCCGATGCGCAGCGCGCCGAGCGTGGTGGCGAGTTCCGGCACGGATGTGGCGAACGCGATGAAGAGCGTGCCGACGAAGGAGTTCGACCATCCCATGGTCCGGGCCAGGTCGACACCGACAAAGGGCAGCCAGATGCCCGCAGCGATGATCACCGCCGCGGCGACGGCGTAGCCTGTCAGCGCATGCCTGAACGTCATCGCCGGGTGCCCCTGCACCGGTACGGTCGTCTCGCGTTGCTCCAGGCGATAGATCGTGCGCATGGCCACCAGGTAGAGCACCAGCAGGACGAGGCTGGAAGCGCTCACGTGTCCGATGGCAGGCATGGTGCCCTGGCGCGACAGCAGCACGGCCAGGCCGACCGCGCAGAGCAGGACCACACCGAAGGCCGCGGACAGAACGTGCGCCGATCCGGCTCGCGAATAGACGGAGCCGTCGCGGTGCAGCAGGTCGACCAGGGCGAGGATCGCCAGGTTAAACACGCAGCTCCCGAGGACATCCCCGACCGCAATGTCCGGGGCGCCCACGAGCATGACCGCGCTGAAGCCCGTGACGAGTTCCGGCAGCGAAGTGACCGTGGCAATGAGGATCATGCCGATCCAGTTGCGCGACACGCCGGTCAGCGCCGCGATGGCGTCTCCGTAGCGGACCAGGCGAAAGCCAGCCAAGCCGATGGCCGAGACACACAGGCCAAATTGCGTCCATATGAGAAAGGTGGGGTTCATCCCGTGGCAGGACCCGGCGTGCCGGCGCCGGGCGGGATCCGGGCTTCGTCCAACTGATCGATGGCCCGCCGAGCGGCGCACATCGCCTGGCGCAGCGCGATCTCCCGTGCGCCAGGGTCGTCCCCCGTGATTCCGCAGCCTGCAACGGCAGGCAGTTCTTCGACCGAATAGGTCCAAGTGTAGCCATGATGGTGCTCGCGATGCCGTGCCTGAACGACGATCGTCCTGCCTCTGTGCTTCTGCGAATGTCTCATGTCGCTCCTCGGATGAAGGCTTTCCGGAACGGATGCCGGCGGCTTCCGGGCCATTCTGCGAATGCTAGGAAGAATCGGAGGCCGTGGCTTGCGCTGCGTCAAGAGCGCGTGCACGGCACGGCAACAGCAGCGGCCTTGATGGCGATCAAGGCCTGCGGCTTGCGAGCGCGGCATCCTGCGTGCGTGCGGATGAAATGCAGCCGCCCATCCGTCCACCCCGTTCCACTGCGAGAAATCACCATGAAGAAACTAATTTCGCTTTGCCTGCGCATCCTCGGTCGGCGGGTGCCCGCACCCCGGCACGACGAAGAGTTCGATCTGGTGCAGCGGCTTCGCGAAGCCGGCCTCTGATCCCCGGTGAGCTCAAAGAGCACAACGGCCGGAGCGCGTGCTGCCGACCATCGTGCTGGCGGGATGGAACGCTACTTGATGCGGATGTCGTTGACGACTTCCGTCACCCCCTTGACAGAGCGGGCGATGGCGGCGGCTTCGCGCCGCTCTTCCACGGTCGAGGCGAACCCGCTCAGCTGAACCCGGCCCTTGAACGTCTCGACATTCACTTCCCTTGCCCGGGCCTTGGCGTCGGTCGCCAGCTTCGCCTTCACGCGCGCCGTGATCGCGGTGTCGTCAATGTACTCACCGGTACTTTCGCGTGTCGGTGTGCCTCCGCAAGCGGTGAGCGCGGCAAGGACGATCGCGGCAGCGATCCAGCGGAATCCGAGAGAGCCTGGCTTCATGATTACTCCATGGGTTGTCGAGACCGAACAAGACTAGGAACAATCCCCCGCGCAGCACTTGCGCTGGCTCAAGGTCCGGCGCAGATGCCGCGGCTGACCGGACCTGCCGTGCAGGCAACGGGGAAGCCCAGGGGCCGCTCAGCTGATCGATGTCAAGGCTGCCGCATGGCGGCAGGCCTAGTCTGTCCGGCGATTCAACACACCAGGAGTACCCCATGAATTCGAGGAACATCGTTCTGTGCCATCCGGTCCGTACCGCCATAGGGACTTATGGCGGCAGCCTCAAGGATGTGTCTGCGCCCGAACTTGGCGCGGTGGCCGTGCGCGAGACGCTGAGGCGCTCGGGGCTGCCGGCGGACAAGGTGCAGGCCCTTGTGATGGGCAACGTCATCCAGGCGGGCGCGAAAATGAACCCTGCGCGCCAGGCTGGAATCAACGCGGGCCTGCCCGTCGAACTCCCCGCGCTCACGGTCAACCGCGTATGCGGCTCCGGTGCGCAGGGCATCGTGAGTGCCGCGCTGGAAATCTGGTCCGGCATGATCGACTGCGCCATCGCCGGCGGCATGGAGAACATGGACCAGGCACCGTATCTTCATCCGCAGGGACGATGGGGCGCCCGCATGGGCGATGTGACGCTGTTCGACAGCATGCTCCATGACGGATTGAACGATGCCTTCAGCGGGCATCATTCCGGCTGGCATACCGAAGACCTGGCCACGAGAAATGCCGTCTCGCGTGCGGACCAGGACCGATGGGCCCTGCGCTCGCAGCAACGATTCGCGGCAGCCCAGGCCGCAGGCCATTTCGAGGCGGAGATCGCCGCCGTCGAACTGTCCGGCCGCAAGGGCTCGACGCAGTTCACAAAGGATGAGCACAACCGGCCCGAGACCTCGGCAGCATCGCTGGCGCTGCTCAAGCCGGTCTTCCGCAAGGACGGCTCCATCACCGCCGGCAATTCCCCTGGCCTGAATTCGGGCGCGGCCGCCATGCTGGTGGCCGACGCCCGCTGGGCCGAGAGGAACCTCTTGAAGCCGATGGCACGGCTCGTGTCCTATGGCGTGGGGGCCGTGGAGCCCGCCCTCTTCGGGCTTGGCCCCATTCCCGCGGTGAATCAGGCGCTGGCGCGGGCGGGCTGGTCGGCCAGCCAGGTCGAGCGGGTGGAGATCAACGAGGCGTTTGCGGCCATCACCCTGGCCTGCCTGCGGGAACTCGCGTTTGCGGAAGATATTGTCAATGTCGAAGGCGGTGCCATTGCGCACGGGCATCCCATTGGCGCCACGGGTGCGGTTCTGGCCACTCGCCTGATCCATTCCATGCGGCGCGACGGTCTCAAGCGCGGGCTTGTCACGCTGTGCATCGGCGGCGGCCAGGGAATCGCACTGGCCATCGAGACGCTCTGAGCGGCGCAGCGCCGAGGGCCCAGGCCGTGTCCGGCGCGGACATCGGCCGCCGCCGTCGGTTTCAACCCGTCAGTGCGGCCGGCTCAGGCGAACTTCGGGCCAGGAAAGCTCCAGCCCCATCACCGCACGTGCATACAGGTAGTTGTTGAACATGGGTTCGCTGAGCGAGTCCATGTCGACGTGGCCGACCGCGTCACACGGAAAGGCGAAGGCGCGGTGATTGGCGAACAAGGGATGAAACCGCAGTTCGTAGCCACTGGATGCGTTGGGTGTGTCCATCTTGATCTCCTTGTGCGCCTGCGTTTCCGTTTGTCATTGCACTCGGAAGACGAATCGCGCCATGTCAATTTAGAACTCGCACTTCACCACATCATCAATGCTGCGCATCAGACGGAAACACTGTGTCAATCGCCTGTATCAGGGCCTCGCGGCCTCAGTCGAGCGTGATCCAGAAGACGAACATGTTCAGCGCGAGCCAGGCCCCCGCAGCAAGCAGCACCGCGACCAGCACGATGGCGAGCCACTGAAGCGCGGACATGGCGGCCTTGCCGTGCGTTCAGCGCCTGGCGCGAGGGCAGGTGCTGAAGCCGAAGAGCGAATAGAGCGGGCAGGTGCCGATCACCCCGGTCAGCAGCGGCACCACGCCGATGTAGCCCCAGCGGCCGATGATTTCCGTGGCGGCGAGCACGACGAGCAGCACGCCGCCGCTGACACGCAGCGTGCGGTCGAGGGGGCCGATGTTTTTCGACAGGTAGGACATGCGTTTCTCCTAGCAGGGTTGGAGAGCATCTTGTGCGGTGCAAGTCCGGCGGGTGTTGCGGCAGATCAAGGAATCCGGGCGCGCCGGCCGATGCGAGCGGTGCGGTCGGGCAGCAGCGTGCGCAGGCTCGCGGCAATGGCCGCAGCGAGCGGGATCCGGTTGGACGGGTGGCGGATGGTGTCGCAGCTGACGATTTCGCCTGCGCCGGCAGCGCGCAGGTCCTCGAAGGCCGTCTGCGCGAACACAGGATGGATCGCCACGCAGACAGGCGCGGCGAGCCCGGCCCGGCGCAGATGGCCGACCGTTTCGATCATGGTGCGGGCGGTCGAGACGATGTCGTCCACCAGCACCGGCGTGTGCGAGCGCCAGCGCTCGATGCCCGGCAGCGAGACCTCGACATCGCGATCGCCGCGGCGCGTCTTGCGCAGCACGACGAAGGGTGCATGGGCGTCCTGCGCCACCGCGCCGACCCATTGGGCGCTTTCCTCGTCCGGGCCGACCAGCAGGGCGTCGCGCACATGCGCCTGAATCCACTGCGCCACGCTCCCCGCCGCATGGACGACGCGCGACGGAACGCTGTAGACCTGGGACAGGTCGGTTATCCGGTGCAGATGGGGATCGACCGTCACGAGCCAGTCGACGCATTGCGAGATCCATGCCCCCACATGGTGGGCGCTGATCGTTTCGCCGGGCCGAAAGCGCTGGTCCTGCCGCATGTAGGGCAGGTACGGCGCGACCAGGCCAACCGAACGCGCGCCGGCCTCCCGGAGCGCCGCGGCCAGCAGGAGCAGCGGCACGAGCTTGTCGTCGGGCCGGTCGAGCGTGCAGACGATGAGTGCCGCGCGCGCGTCGACCGGCGACTCGATGCGGACATAGGATTCTGCGTCGGGAAAGCGCCGCACCGTGGCGGCGCCGCGCTCCAGCGAAAGCAGGGTGGCCAGCTCGTTGGCGAGCTGCTCGTTTCCGGGCATCGCGATCACGACCGGGCGCCGGAGCGGCTTGGTTTCGCTGTTGTGCATGATCGCCTCCGACGTCTCGAGAATGCGGCCCGGTGGCCGGGGTCGCCAAGATGGCCTTGATACATCATGCGGCCGGGGGGATTTCCTGCACTGAGCCGGATCAAGGAGCGCGGGGCGCGCGCGACGCAGGACTTGCCGTGGATCAAGCCTGCCGGGCGACATTCGTGCCTCAATGCTTCGAATCTCACAGAGGCAGAGGCCGATATGAAGAAGTGGACGGATCATCTGAACCTGGGGCCGGTGCTGCTCGCGCTGGCGCTGGGCATGCTCGCATGGGACTACTGGGAACAGCGCCGGGAGGTCGAGGTACTCCCCTACAGTGCCTTCGAGCAGCAGCTGCGGGAGGGCAAGATCGCCGAAGTCACGGTAGGGGACGCGGTGATCACCGGCCGGCTCAAGGCGCCCGAGCCCGGTGGCCGGCAGACCGTGGTCTCGACGATGGTCGAGCCGCAGGTTGCCGAGCGTCTCGCATCGTTCGGCGTGCCCTACCAGCGCGTGCGAAGCCCGACCTGGGTGCAGAGCCTGTTCTCGTGGATCGTCCCGGCCCTGCTGCTTTTCGGGGTGTGGCGCATGATGGCAGGCCGGGCAGGCGGCGGACTTGGCGGCGGTCTGCTGGGCATCGGCAAGAGCAGGGCCAAGATCTACATGGAGAAGAGCACGGGCGTGCGCTTCGACGATGTCGCCGGCGTCGACGAAGCCAAGGCCGAGCTGCAGGAGATCATCGACTTCCTCAAGAACCCGAAGGAGCACGGGCGCCTGGGCGCGCGCATGCCCAAGGGCATTCTGCTGATGGGACCGACGGGCACCGGCAAGACCTTGCTCGCACGCGCGGTGGCGGGCGAGGCCGGCGTCCCCTTCTTCTCGATCAGCGGCTCCGAGTTCATCGAGATGTTCGTCGGCGTGGGCGCGGCGCGTGTGCGCGACCTCTTCGACCAGGCGCGCGCGAACGCGCCTGCCATCATCTTCATCGACGAACTCGATGCGCTGGGCAAGGCCCGCGTCGCGCTGTCGGTCGCAGGCGGGCAGGACGAGCGCGAGCAAACGCTCAACCAGCTCCTGGTGGAGCTCGACGGCTTCGACCCGAGCGTCGGGGTGGTGCTGCTGGCGGCCACCAATCGGCCGGAAACACTGGACCCTGCGCTTCTGCGGGCCGGGCGTTTCGACCGCCAGGTGCTGGTCGATCGGCCGGATCGCGTCGGGCGTGTCGCGATCCTCGAGGTCCATGCGAAGAAGATCAGACTCGCCGCCGGCGTGGACCTCGACCAGGTCGCAGCCATCACGGTCGGGTTCGCGGGCGCGGACCTCGCGAATGTGGTCAATGAAGCGGCACTGGTCGCGACACGGCGCAACGGCGAAGCCGTGACGATGTCCGACTTCACGCAGGCCATCGAGCGTATCGTTGCCGGCATCGAGAAGAAGAACCGCATCCTCGGACCGCGCGAGCGCGAACTGGTGGCCACGCACGAACTCGGCCATGCATTGACGGCACTGGCGCTGCCCGGCGCGGATCGCGTGCACAAGGTGTCCATCGTGCCGCACGGCATCGGCGCGCTCGGCTACACGTTGCAGCGGCCCACCGAGGACCGCCATTTGCTCCGTCGCCCGGAACTGCTCGACAAGCTGACGGTGCTGCTCGGCGGCCGGGCCGCCGAGATGCTGGTGTTTGCCGAGCCCTCCACCGGGGCGGCCGACGACCTGGTGAAGGCCACGAACCTCGCGCGCGACATGGTGCTGCGCTATGGGATGGACACGGGCCTGGGGCTGGCGGTCTACGGCGAGCGGCCATCGCCGTTCGCCGAGCCCTCGGCCGACGCGAGATCGGCGGCGATCTCCGGCATGGCCGGCGAGCAGACTGCGCAGCGCGTCGACGATGCGGTGCGCGACCTGCTCGAGCAGGCACTGCAGCGCGCGACCGGGCTGCTGCGCGCCCGGCGCGCGGCGCTCGACCGGTGCGTGCAGGCGCTGATGGCCAAGGAGACCCTGGACGAGTCGCAGCTGCTGGCGTTGGCTGCCACGGCCGAGGCGTCGACCGGCCGTCCCGCCGCCGATCGGCGTCCGGTCACGGATCGGATGCCCGCACCTGCCGATGCCGGCTGAGCGCAATGGCACTCGCCTGGTCACGCGGCCGCCCCGGACATTTCAGTCAAGGCAAGAAGGAGTAGCGTATGAAGATGCTGAGGATGTCGACGGCACTGCGCCGTCGCCTTGCGAGCCAGAACGCCATGGCCATCAACGCGAAGGGCCAGGAGGTTCTTCATGGATTGACTGTCGAGGAGTCGCGATTCGTCGTCGGCTGTTCCGACGGCGACGCGCTCGACATGTCGGACGAGGAGCGCGATCGCTACGCCGGTCTCATCCTGAAGCACGAACGGGCCCGCATGAGAAGCGCCTGCGCGGACCGCGGCATCGCCAAGGACGAGGAACGCCTTGGATAGTTCCTGCGCTGCCCACCCAGGGCTTAGTGAGAGGGCATGAAGGTGCGCACGAAATCCAGCGACGACACCACGCCGGCGATGCCGTTCCTGTCGGTGACGACGACATGGTGGATCCCGCGCTCGACCATGAGCGCGGCCACCATGCTCACCGGCATTGCCGCGTCGACGACGATCGGCTTGTAGGAGCACATCTGCCAGGCGCGGGTGGCCGCCGCATCGCGCCCCTGGGCGTGGAAGGCGACAAGGTCCGAGGCGCTGACGACGCCCACGACCTCGCCCCGGCCCGGCTCCACCACCGGCACCCACGTCAGGTGCTTGTCCGCGAGCAGGGCTTCCACGTCGGCCACGCTGTCGTCCATGCCGGCGCTGTGCACCGGGCGTCGCATCAGGGTGGAGATGGTTGGATTCATGGCATGGCTCCTTCTGTTGGCTGGCGCGGCGTCTGCGCGAGGCGCTGCTCGACGGCGAGAACGTCGCGCGTGATCTTGAGCAGCGTGTCCGGCGTCACGCTCATCGAATCGATGCCGAGTTCGACCAGGTAGGCGGCCATCTCCGGATAGTCCGAAGGCGCCTGGCCGCAGATTCCCACGTGGCGGCCGTTGCGCCGGCCGCCTTCGATGGTCTGGCGGATCATCGCCTTCACGCCATCGTCGCGCTCGTCAAAATCGAAGGCCACGATGCGCGAGTCGCGGTCCACGCCCAGCACGAGTTGCGTCAGGTCGTTCGAGCCGATCGAGAATCCATCGAAGAGCCTGGCGAAGGCGTCGATCTGGATCACGTTGTTCGGGATCTCGCACATGACGTAGATCTCGAGTCCGTCGACGCCGCGCCGCAGGCCGTGCGCAGCCATCGCTTCGAGCACGCGCTCGGCTTCCTGGATGCGGCGGCAGAACGGGATCATGAGCTTGACGTTCGCGAGGCCCATGTCCTCGCGCACCCGCTTCATGGCCGCGCATTCGAGCGCGAAGCCCTCCGCATAGGCCGGATGCGTGTAGCGCGACGCACCCCGGAAGCCGATCATCGGGTTTTCTTCCTTCGCCTCGAACCCGCTGCCGCCGAGCAGGCTGGCGTACTCGTTGGTCTTGAAGTCGGACATGCGCACGATCACCGGTTTCGGGTAGAAGGCTGCCGCGATCGTGCCGACGCCTTCGGCCAGTTCGCGCACGAAGTAGTCGGCCGGCCGTTCGTAGGAACGCGTCAGGCGCGCGATCTCGGCACGCACCGCAGGGTCGGCGACCTTTTCGGGATGGACCAGCGCCATCGGATGCACCTTGATGTGTTCGGCAACGATGAACTCCATCCGCGCGAGACCCACGCCGTCGTTGGGCAGCAGGGCCGTCTGGAACGCGCTGTCGGGGTTGCCCAGGTTGACCATCAGGTGCGTCCGCGGCCGGGCGAGCGCCGAGAGCTCCACGCTGGTCTTCTCGAACGGCACCGCGCCCGCATAGACGCGCCCCTCGGCGCCCTCGGCACAGGACACGGTGATCTCGTCGCCGGTGCGGATCCTGGCGGTCGCGTCGTCACAGCCGACGACCGCGGGAATGCCGAGTTCGCGCGCCACGATGGCCGCATGGCAGGTACGCCCGCCGCGGTTGGTGACCACAGCCGCCGCGCTCTTCATCACGGTGCCCCAGTCGGGCATCGTGGTCTCCGCGACCAGCACCTCCCCCGGCCGGAACTCGCCGAGCGCCAGCACGTCCGTGACGACGCGTGCCTTGCCCGACGCGACCGACGAGCCCACGGCGCGGCCGGTGAGCAGGGGCGGGGCCGGCGCGTGCAGGCGGTATTCGTCGATCCGGTGGAGCGGCTTGCGGGACGCCACGGTCTCCGGTCTCGCCTGCACGATGTAGACGTGGCCGTCCAGCCCGTCCTTGGCCCACTCGATGTCCATGGGCGTCGGGCATCCCGCGCGGCGGCTGTAGTGGTCTTCGATCGCCACCGCCGCATCGGCGAGCGCCAGCACGTCGGCGTCGCCGATGCAGTAGCGTGCCCGGTCCTCCGGCGAGGTCGGCAGGTTGCAGGTGGATTCGCGTCCGGCGCCCTTCGAATACACCAGCCGGACATCCTTGCCGCCGAGCTTGCGCCGCAGCACGGTGCGGTGGCCCAGCTTCAGGGTGGGCTTGAAGACGTAGAACTCGTCGGGATCCACCGTTCCCTGGACGACGTTCTCGCCCAGGCCGTAGGCGCCGGTGATGAAGACGACGTCGCGGAAGCCGCTGTCGGTATCGAGCGTGAACATGACGCCGCTGGCGGCACGGTCGGAGCGCACCATCTGCATCACGCACACCGACTGCATGATCTGGAAGTGGTCGAAGCCGTTGTCGACGCGGTAGGCGATCGCGCGGTCCTTGAAGAGGCTCGCAAAACACAGCCGTACGGCGTCCATCAGCCGTGCCTCGCCGGAGATGTTCAGGAAGGTTTCGTGCTGGCCGGCGAAACTCGCGGTCGGCAGGTCTTCCGCGGTGGCGGAGCTTCGCACCGCCACGGTCATCTCGGTGCCGTATTCCGCCTGCAGCTGCGCATAGGCCGTGCGGATCTGGCTCGTCAGTTGGTCGGGGAGCGCGGCGGCGTAGACGATCTCGCGAGCGCGCTGTGCGCGCCGGGCCAGGTCATCGACGTCCTGGACGTCCAGCCCAGCCAGCGCTTCCCTCAGGCGCGGCAGCGCGTCGGCGCGTTCCAGCGTTCGCCGATACGCCTCGGCGGTGATCGCGAACCCGTTGGGCACGCGCACGCCAAGTGGACTGAGCGCGCGGTACATCTCGCCGAGCGATGCGTTCTTGCCGCCGACGGTTGGCACGTCGTCTGCACCGAGTTCGCGGAACCAGCGGATATAGCTCGCTTGCGAGGCCATGGGCATCTCCTTGCATTGTGTTGCCGTGCCTGCGCTTTCGGCGCGGTGCCCTTCGGATGCAGGCCAAGAGATGGCCAGTATCGGGAAGATGCGGCGCTGCACCTTGACATGGCGCAAGAGACGGCGATCGACAACGAAGCCGCATCAGGCCTCTCCTCGGAAGAGGTCGGGCAGGGCCCCTCGGAGACCGCCGGTGGCGGGTCCTGCAACGCCCTGAAAGGCAAGCGGCATGGCCGCATGCGCTTGCGCTGGCGCAAGGACTGCGACCCCGGGCCGGCCTAGAGTCGCGGCACGGTTGGAAGTGGTTCCTGACCGTCTGCTCGCGGCTGGCGGGCGGCACGAATGGAAGGATGGCAGCCATGAGACTGGAACGAGTGCTGGCCCAATGGGCCGGGGGAGCGATGGCGGACAACCCCCAATCCCCGCAGGGCCTGGTGACCGGGCGCTGGACCAACGAGTACGGGTCGGTGGCCGACATCGCGGTCGACGGCGACCGCGTCCTGGGCACCTACACGTCGGCGGTGGGCGACGACGCCGGCGTCTTGAGCGGACCCATCAGCGGCTTCGTGCGCGCAGACATTGTCGCATTCGCGGTGCTCTGGCCCGCGCACATGCGATCGATCACGTCCTGGGTCGGGCAGGTGGTCGACAACGATGGCGTTCCGGAGCTGAAAACCCTGTGGCACCTGATCGTGGACCTCCCGGATGCCGACGAGGCTGCCGGCCTGTGGACCACGGTCCACACGGGCGCCGACGTGTTCCGCCAGGCGATCGATCGGACGCCGGGGAGCGACGCGTGACCTGCAGCACGAAGGCCGAGGCCGCCCTGCGGCGCGACGTCGCCGAGGCGCGATCGATGCTGGTGTTCTCGCTCGAACCCGACGAGCCGCTCGGGCGGGCGCTCGCGGATGCGCTCGACGTCCCGCTGTCGCCACTGGAGGAAAGAGCGTTTCCCGATGGCGAGCGCAAGCTGCGCCCGCTGGTCGACCCGCGCGGCGCCGATGCCTATGTGGTGCAGAGCCTGCACGGTGGCCCGGTGGAAAGCCCGCACGACAAGATCTGCCGGCTTCTCATGTTCATTGCGACGCTCAAGGACCATGGCGCCGCGCGCGTGACCGCGGTCGTTCCCTACCTGGCCTATGCGCGCAAGGACCGGCAGACCAAGCCGTTCGATCCGCTGGGCCTGCGTTGCCTGGCGCAGTGGCTGGAGTCGGCGGGCATGGCGCAGCTCATCGTGCTGGAGGTGCACAACGTCGCCGCCTTCCAGAACGCGTTCCGCTGTCCCTTCATCCACCTGTCGGTGCACCATGCGTTCCGACACCTGGCGGAGGAAATCGCCGGCGGCGGCAGCCCGATCGCGGTCGCGTCTCCCGATCCGGGCGGCGTCAAGCGTGCCCTGCTGTGGCGCGAGGCGCTCGAGGAGCACCTGCGCGAGCCGGTGCGTTTCGCGATGATCGACAAGCGCCGCAGCGCTGGAATCCTGAGTGGAGGGGAGCTGGTCGCAGGCGAAGTGGCGGGCACGAACGTGCTGCTGCTGGACGACCTGGTCGCCAGCGGCGAGACCCTGCTGCGCGGCGCCCGGGCGCTGCGCCTCTCGGGCGCCAAGAGCGTCACGGCCTTTGCCGCCCATGGGCTTTTCGTGGGAAACGCGCCGCAGACGCTGGCGGACGATGCGATTTCGAGGCTGGTCGTCAGCGACAGCATGACGCCGTTCCGGCTGCCGGAGCAGGGACCGTCCAGGGAGAAGCTGAGGGTCGTGTCGGCGGTGCCGCTGTTTGCGGAGGCGGTCCGCGCCAGCCACGTTGGCTGGCATCGGTAGAAGACCGGCCGCCCGTGTGCCTTGGACGCAGGCCGCTCGATGGCGGCCTCCTTCGAAGGCCCCACGGAGGGCGGGATCACTTCTTTCCGGTGTCTGCGGGGCGGGTGGCGCGCTTCATGGCTTCGGCAGTGCGCCGGGACAGGTCCGCTGCGGCGCGAGCTGCGTTGCGGGTTGCTTCTTCCGCCTTGTCGAGTGCTTCGCGCGTCGCCTGTGCGGCCTTCTCGGCCTCTTCCTTGCCCGACTGCGCGGCGCGCTGGACCGATTCCTCGGCCCTGGCGACTGCCTCCCTGGTGGCCGCCGCCGCCTTGGCGCTTTCCTCCTGGGCGGCGCGCGCGGCATCCCTGGTTTCCTCGAGCGCCTTGCCGCTGGATGCCGCGGTCTTTTCTTCCAGCCGCCTGGCCGCTTCGGCCGCCTTCTGCGCGGCGCGGCGGATGCCTTCGGCCAGCGCCTTCGACACCTTGCCCGCAGCGACCTTGCTCCTTTGCGCTGCGGCCTCGGCGGCATCGGCCGCCTTGCGGGCCGCCTTCTCCGCATCGTGCGCGGTCCGGGCGGCGGCATCGCGAGCCTTTTGGGCGCCGCCTTCCGGCGGGCTCAGCTGGGCTGGGGCGGTGTAGTCCTGGGCAAGCGCGGCGGGGGCGAACGCCGCGGCCCCCATGGCGATCGCGACCGGTGCGATCAGGGCGCGAACGACGCGATCCGTGGGAAAGAGGGGTAGGGTGTGGTGGGTCATGGGATTCTCGGTGAAGTGATGCGATCCAGGCGGGCCGGTGCGGCGTTCATGGGGAGTGCTCCAGAAGCGGGTTCGAGGAATTTCCACTCTAGGCACCCGATCGCGGGCTTCGGTTGCGCTGGATCAAGCGGCGATCCTCGGCGGCGCGGAGGATGGCGTCTCGCTGCTGACGGTCGAACAGATAGACAGAGGAGTCCCCGATGCGCCCCATGCTCGTTCCCGCGGATGGCTGCCTTGCGCAGCGCTTGCGGACATTGGCAGCGATTGCCATGGCCCTCGTGTTCCTGCACGGCAGCCCGGCCCGGGCCCAATCCCGCGGCGAGCTGCTCTACGACACGAACTGCATCGCCTGCCACAGCGAGAAGATGCACTGGCGCAGCGGGAAGCTGGTCAACGACTGGGCCAGCCTCGAAGCGCAGGTGCGGCACTGGCAGCAGGCCGCCTCGCTCGGATGGAGCGATGAGGATGTCCTGGAGGTCGCCCGCCATCTCAATGAGCGCTTCTACGGCTTCGCGCCGAGGAGCACGACGGGTGCGCTGGAGTTCCCGGTGCCAGCGCCATCCGCCGCGGGACCGACGCGGCTTGCCCGGCCAGGCCGGCCATGAGGCCCGTCCTTCGCGGCCGATCGAGGCGCCACCTGGAGATGCGAATGAAGCGCGCAGCGACCCTTGCCGTTCCCTTGCTGGCTTTCTTGCTGGGTGGCTGCGCCGGCATGCATGCGCGCGATCGGGACGCCACGCTCGTCGGCGCGTTTGCGGGCGCGGGCCTCGGCAGCGTGGCCGCCCGCGCCATGGACGAGACCGATCGCCGCCAGGCAGCGCGCGCGCTCGAATCGCTGCCATTGGGCCAATCCGCGAACTGGCGCAACCGCGAGACGGGCGACAGCTTCGTGCTCACGCCCACGCGCACTTTCGAGCAGCTCGGCACCCTCTGCCGTGAGTTCACCGTGTAAGCCGTGGTCGGCGGCCGTGCCGACACCGCGCTCGGCAGCGCCTGCCGCCAGGACGGCGGCAGCTGGCGCATGTCCGGCTGACAGCAAGCCCGACGCCCAGATGGCCGCGCCGCTTCCGGCGAGACACCGAGCAGGCCACTCGATCGACCGACGTCAGCGTTCGAGCCGCTCGATGCCGAGCGCCTTGAGCACGTACTTCTCGTAGATCGGTTCCGACGTGCCGTTCTTCATCTTGTGCATGAAATACTTCTCGAAGGCGATCTTGGCCAGATGGACCCACTTGCCCTTCTTGAACCAGTTCACGTTGCGCGGCGGAATCTGCGGCAGCGCCACGAAGGCGGCGCCGGTGTCGCCCATGTCGGCCAGGCAGATGGCGTTCCACGTGCCCTTGGCATCGGCCGGACGGCCGGCGAGTTCGGCCGCGATGTTGTGCACGATGGCCGTGATCATGGTCTCGATCATGTAGCCGGTCTTCGGCGCGCCGGTGGGCACCGGCGTCGCCTCGACGGGCGGGATGGCCACGCAGACGCCGGCCGAGAAGATGTTGCGGTACTTCCTGCTGCGCTGATATTCGTCGATCAGCACGAAGCCGCGCGGGTTGCACAGGCCCTCGACCGCCGCGACCGCATCGACGCCCTTGAACGCCGGCAGCATCATGCTGAACTTGAAGGGCAGCTCGTGCTCCTTCTTCGGCTGGCCGTGTTCGTCCATCTCGGTGACGAGCATCCTGCCGGGCTCGACCCGCGTCACCTTGGCGTTGGTGATCCACTTGATGTCGTTGTTGCGGAACTCGCTCTCCAGCATCGACTTCGAGTCGCCCACGCCGCCCAGTCCCAGGTGGCCGATGTAGGGCTCGCTGGTCACGTAGGTGATCGGCACCTTGTGGCGCAGCTTGCGGCGCTTGAGATCCGTGTTGAAGATGAACGCGAACTCGTAGGCCGGGCCGAAGCACGACGCACCGGGCATCGCGCCGATGACGGCCGGACCGGGGTCTTTCAGGAACTCCTGGTACTGCGCCCAGGTCTTCTCGGCGTGGTCGACGACGCAGATCGACTGCGTGTGGCCGTCCGGGCCGGCGCCCGGCACCTCGTCGAAGGCCAGCTTGGGACCGGTGGTGATGACGAGGTAGTCGTAGGGGAGGGCGCTGCCGTCCAGCAGCTCCAGCGCATTGCCCGCCGCGTCGATGCGCGTCACGCGCTGGGCGACGAACTCGATGCCCTTCTTCTCCAGGTGCGGGCGGATCGGGAAGGTGATCGCATTGCGCTTTCTCCAGCCCACCGCGAGCCACGGGTTGGAAGGCACGAACTGGAAGTAGTCGACGGCGTTCACCACCGTGATGCGGTGCGACGTGTCCAGTGCCGCGCGCAGCTCGTAGGCGGCGGGCATGCCGCCGGTGCCGGCGCCAAGAATGACGATGTGGGCCATGGATGTCTCCTCGATGACGTGATGCAGGAATTCAGTTCGGGGTTGCCGGCTCGAGGTCCTCGTCGACGGCGCGCAGCATGGTGTCGTCCAGCTGCCCGGCGAGCGCCGCGAGGCGAAGCCTGTCCATCAGCAGCCCGGCACGGGCCTGCACCAGCGCCAGGCGGGCGGCGGCGGCGTCGTTCTCGGCGTTCAGCACGTCCAGGGTGGTGCGCTCGCCCACCTCGTGCCCCAGGTGCGTCGCATCGCGCCGTGCCTCGCTCGCCTTCACGCCTTGCGCCAGGGACTGCACGCGCTCGGCACCGACGCTCAGCCCGAGCCAGGCGGAGCGAACCTGCTGCGCGGTCTGCTGGCGGCTGCGATCCGCTTCCGCGGCGGCCTTGTCGGCCAGGCGCAGGGCCTCCTCCTGCCTGGCGCTGCGCATGCCGCCCGTGTACAGGGGCACCGAGATCTGGACGCCGATCATGCGGTCGGTGCCGCGGTTGGCGGCCGACCCGAAATCGCCGCTGCCGCTGAGCCGGTCGCGCGAGGCCTGGGCGACGAGGTCGACCGTGACGGAAGACTGCAGGCTGAATTTCGAGGCCTCCTGCCTGGCGGCCTCGGTGGCGATCTGCCGCGCCCGGATGTCCGGATTGCCGGCCTGTGCCTCGAGCAGCCACGCATCCAGCGGCCGCGGCCGGGCGTCGGTCGAGCGGCCGGCCGGCAGGCGGGCCGACAGCGCCGCGGGCGGCATGCCGGTGCTGTCGGCGAGCAGCTCGCGCTTGAGCCGCACCTCGGTCTCGGCCGCCAGTACCTGCGCCTGGATGCCGGCCAGGCGTGCGCCTGCCTCGTACGTGTCGGTCACGGGCGTCGCGCCGAGCGTGAAGCGGTCCTGTGCTTCGGTCGAGGCCCGCTGGACCGCGTCGCGCTGGAGCCTCAGCACGCGCAGCGATTCCGCCGCCAGGGCAAGGTCGAAATAGCGCTGCGCGGTGCGCAGCATCAGCGTCTGCCGGGCAGACTGCCACTCGAGGTCGGCCTGATCGGCCGAGAGGCCCAGCAGCTGCTGCTGGGCGCGCCGCTCGGGGTTGTACAGCGGCTGGCTCGCCGAGATGGCCCAGCGGCCCGCCGTGCCGTCCTTGATCGAGGTGTTGAAGTTCACGCCGCTCGATGGACTGGAGCCCGGCGCGGAGAACTGCGCGCCGCGCGTGCGGGTTTCGTGCGTCGCAATGCCGGCCGAGGCGCTCACGTTGACGCTGGGCCGCCACAGCGCGGCCGCCTGGTCGCGGCGCGGCATGGCGGCCGCATGCGCCTCGCGCGCCACGGCATGGTCCAGGTCGGCCTGTTCGGCGGCACGCCACACGTCGAGCAGGTCCGTCGCGCGCGCCGCGGGCGCGGCGCACGCCAGCGCGATCGCGGCCACGAGCAGCGAGGCTCGCAGGCGCATCGGCCCGGGCGCGACGGCCATGGTCAGCAGCCCGGGCGCGCGCCGAGCTTGCGCATGATGGTCTCCATCAGGCACCACTTGGTCAGCGCGCTCTGCAGCAGGTTGGCGCCGACGAAGGCGGTGAAGGCCAGCCACCAGGTGCTGACGTAGATCGGGCTGCCCGGCACGCCCAGGGCGAGCGAGAGCAGGATGAGGGTGCCGGCGACGAGCCGCACGAGTTGCCAGGAAGTCATGTGGAAGCTCCTTGAGGTGGTGGGACGGTGAAAGAGGCCGGGTCCGGCTCCGCGGACCCCGCCGTGATCGCGCCCAGCCGGTGGCGGTAGGCGACGTAGTAGAGGATCGGGATGACGACCAGCGTCAGCACGGTGGAGACGAAGATGCCGAAGATCAGCGAGATCGCCAGGCCGTTGAAGATCGGGTCGTCGAGGATGAAGAAGGCGCCGAGCATGGCCGACAGGCCCGTCAGCATGATCGGCTGCGCGCGCGTGACGGCCGAGTGCACGATGGCGTCCTTGAACGGCATTCCCTCGCGCACCTGCAGGTTGATGAAGTCCACCAGCAGGATCGAATTGCGCACGATGATCCCGGCCAGCGCGATCATCCCGATCATGCTGGTCGCGGTGTACTGCGCGCCCAGCAGCGCGTGGCCCGGCATCACACCGATGATCGTCAGCGGGATCGGCGCCATGATGATCAGCGGCGTCAGGTAGGAGCCGAACTGCGCCACCACCAGCAGGTAGATCAGCACCAGGCCCACCGCGTAGGCGGCGCCCATGTCGCGGAAGGTCTCGTAGGTGATCTGCCACTCGCCGTCCCACTTGAGCGCGTAGTCGCGCCAGGCGTCCTCGGGCTGGCGGATGAAGTATTCCACGAGCGTGCCGCCGCCCGGCGTCGCGATCCGGGCCAGTTCGCCGCGCATCGCGAACACGCCGTACAGCGGGCTGTCGAGCTTTCCGGCCATGTCGGCGACGACGTAGTTCACCGGCAGCAGGTCCTTGTGATGGAGCGGCTGCTCGCGCACCGTGTCCGTCACCCTGACCAGTTCGCGAATGGGCACCAGGTGGCCCGCGGCGCTGCGCACCGTGAGCTGCAGCAGCGCGTTCAGGTCGCCCTGGCGTTCGGCCGGCAGCTGCAGGGTCGCGGCGGCGGGGTACTTGCTCTGGTCGTGCAGATAGGCCGTGGCCTCGCCGGCCAGGCCCGCCCGCAGCGTGGTCACGATGGCCTGCTGCGGCACGCCCAGCATCGCCGCCTTCTGGCGATCGACCAGCAGCAGGGTCTTGGGCGCGGTGGCGATGCTGCTGTCGTCCACGTCGACCAGCCCTGCGGTCTTCTCGAACACCGCGCGCACCGCCTTGGCGACCTGCTGCCGCCCTTCGGCCTCGGGCCCGTAGATCTCGGCCACGATGGGCGACAGCACCGGCGGGCCCGGCGGCACTTCCACCACCTTGACGTTGGCGCCGAATCGCTGGCCGATCTTCTGCAGGGCGGGGCGCACGCGGGTGGCGATCGCGTGGCTCTGCGCCTTGCGCTGGTGCTTGTCGACGAGATTGACCTGCAGGTCGCCGACCTCGCCGCCGGCGCGCAGGTAGTACTGGCGCACCAGCCCGTTGAAATTGATCGGCGCGGCCGTGCCGGCATAGGCCTGGTAGTCGGTGACCTCGGGCACCGTGGCCAGGTATGCGCCCAGCTCCTGCAGCACCGCGGCGGTCTGTTCGACCGGGGTTCCGGCCGGCATGTCGACGATGACCTGGAATTCCGACTTGTTGTCGAAGGGCAGCATCTTCAGCAGGACCAGGCCGCTCGCCGGCAGCGCGAGCGAGACCGCGATCAGGAGGCCGATGCCCAGGCCCAGGAAGCGGCGGTTGCGCACGCCGCGCCGCTCGTCGAGCAGCGGACGGAACACGCGCTCGAACAGCGGCGCGAGCTTGCCCGCCAGGCCGTGCGCTGCCGTGCGGCCGTCCGGCTCGGCGGCGTGGGCCGGCGCGGCCCTCATCCAGAGCCGCGCCAGCCAGGGCGTGACCACGAAGGCGATCGCCAGCGACAGCAGCATGCCCATGCTCGCGTTGATCGGGATCGGGCTCATGTAGGGCCCCATCAGGCCGGACACGAAGGCCATCGGCAGCAGCGCGGCGATCACCGTCAGCGTGGCCAGGATGGTCGGGCCGCCCACCTCGTCGACCGCGCCGGGAATGATCTGCGCCAGCGTGCGCCCGGGGTGCAGCTGCTGGTGGCGGTGGATGTTCTCGACCACCACGATCGCGTCGTCGACCAGGATGCCGATCGAGAAGATCAGCGCGAACAGCGACACCCGGTTCAGCGTGAAACCCCAGGCCCAGGAGGCGAACAGCGTGACCGTCAGCGTCAGCACCACCGCGGCGCCGACGATCGCCGCCTCGCGCCGGCCCAGCGCCACGAACACCAGCGCCACCACCGAGGCGGTGGCGAACAGCAGCTTCTGGATCAGCTTCTGCGCCTTGTCGTTGGCCGTGGCGCCGTAGTTGCGGGTCTCGGCCACCCGCACGTCGGCGGGAATCACGGTGTTGCGCAGCACGTTGACCCGCCGCATCACCGCGTCGGCGACGTCGATGGCGTTCTCGCCCGGCTTCTTGGTGATCGAGAGCGTGACCGCCGGATATTCGGCCGGGCCGGCACCGTCCCTGCCGGCCTCGCCATGCCAGACGTAGCGGCTGGGCGGCAGCGGCCCGTCGCGCACGGTGGCCACGTCGCGCAGGAACACCGGCTTGCCGCCGCGCACGCCGACCACCAGTTCGCCGACCTCGCTGGCCTGCCGCAGGAACGGACCGGATTCGATGGCCACGGCCTGGTTGCCCGAGATCAGCTCCCCGACCGGCAGCCCGAGGTTGGCGGACTGCAGCGCCGTGCGCAGGTCGGCCACGGTGGCGCCGGCGCCGGCCATGCGCGCAGGGTCGAGCTCGACCAGCACCGCGCGGCCCGCGCCGGCGATGGTGTTCACCTCGCGGGTGCCCGCCACGCGCTTCAGGTCGGCCTCGATGCTGTGGGCCACGCGCTCCAGGTCGAAGGGGCCGACCGCGGTGTTCTTGCTGAAGAGCGTCAGCGTCACGATGGGCACGTCGTCGATGCCCTTGGGCTTGACGATCGGGTCGAGCACACCCAGGCCCCGGGGCAGCCAGTCGGCGTTCGCGTTGACCGTGTCGTACAGGCGCACCAGCGCCTCGGTGCGCGGCACCCCGACCTTGAACTGCACCGTGATCACGGCCATGCCCGGGCGCGACACGGACATCACATGCTCGACCCCCGCGATCTGCGCCAGCACCTGCTCGGCCGGTCCGGCCACCATCTGCTCCACGTCCCGCACGCTGGCGCCCGGGAAGGGGATCAGCACGTTGGCCATGGTGACGTTGATCTGCGGCTCTTCCTCCCGCGGCGTCACCATCACCGCGAAAGCGCCCAGCAGCAGCGCCATCAGCGCCAGCAGCGGCGTGATCCGGGCGCCCTGGAAGAACGCCGCGATGCGCCCCGAGATGCCCAGCGACGAAGACCGGCCTTGCTGCGTCATGGCGTGGTCTGGCGAAAGCGGGCGGCGGCCTGCGGGTCGGTGGCCACCCGCTCGCCGGGCATCAGGCCCGAGAGGATCTCGACCTTGTCGCCGTCGACGCGGCCCGGCCGCACCTGCCGAAGCAGCGGCCGGCCCTGCGGATCGAGCACGTAGAGCCCGGTCAGTTCGGCGCGGCGCACGATCGCCGAGAGCGGGACCGACAGGCTCGGCCTCACGCTGGAACCCTCGCTGGCCGAAGGCAGCCACAGCCGCGCGAACATGCCCGGCACGACGCCGTCCAGGCCCGCCGGGAGGTCGGCGCGCAGCTGCACCGTGTGCGTGGCCGCGTCGACCGTGGGCAGCAGCTGCATGCGGGCCGGCGTGACCCACTGGCGCTGTGCAGCCAGGCCCGGCAGTTCGGCCCGGGGCAGCTGGCCCGCCGCCATCTGCGCTGCCACGGTCTGCGGGATCGCCGCGGTGATCCGCAGCGCGGACGGGTCGTAGACGGTGACCAGGGGCCGGCCCGGCATGGCCATGTCGCCCAGCGACACCGGCACGTCCGCGACCATGCCCGCGTAGGGTGCGCGGATGACGTGCAGCCCGCTCTGCGTGCGCGCCGCGCCGGCCTGGGCGCCCTGCGCGGCGACCTGCGCCCGGGTCGCCTTGAACTCGGATTCGGCGCGTTCGAGCGCCGCCCGGCTGATGTAGTTCTTCTTGAACAGCTGCTGCTGGCGTTCGTATTCCCTGGTGGCGACCTCCAGCGATGCGCGTGCGGCCTGGACCTGCGCGTCGCTGGCGGCGGCAGTCTGGTCGGCGGCCCTGGCATCGATCTGCAGCAGCACCTGGCCGGCCTTGACGGCGTCGCCCGCCTTGGCGTCGAGCCGGACCACCGCCCCGGACACCTGCGCGGCGATCACGGTCTGGCGCACCGCCTCGACGACGCCGTCGAAGCCCGATGCGGCGGCCGCGGCGGGCTGCGCCGTCACTGCGTTCAACGTCTCGGGGGCGGCCCGTGCGGGCGCGGCCAGCGCGAGCGAAGCGACCAGGGCGGCGAGGGTCAGTGGGCGGATTTTGGACATACGGGCAATTCAAAAGGCCGATGCCCAGTCCGACCAACCCGGGACTGGAAACACATCGGCATTCCGTATAGTAT
The DNA here is from genome assembly GCF_000463015.1 of Variovorax paradoxus B4. Classification (NCBI taxonomy): domain Bacteria; kingdom Pseudomonadati; phylum Pseudomonadota; class Betaproteobacteria; order Burkholderiales; family Comamonadaceae; genus Variovorax; species Variovorax paradoxus. The sequence goes on from NC_022234.1 coordinate 505,680, forward strand.
TTGCGTACATAGCTAAATAGTCAAGTAGGCAACATGAAGATTTCATGAGGACCAGTATGAGAAGCGGGGGCTCAGGCATGATTGCGCCAGATCAACATCAGGCGTGTCCGAGCATGGAAGGACTTTCCGACGATGCGTTGGTGCAGGTGGCAGCGTATTTCCAGGCGCTGGCCGAGCCGACGCGGCTGCAGATTCTCAATTTCCTGCGCCAGCAGGAGCGCAACGTGGGCGAGCTGGCGCAGTTGTGCGGCTACAGCTCGGCCAACATCTCCCGGCACCTGGCGCTGCTGACGCAGCACGGGCTGGTGTCGAGGCAGGCCCGGGGGAACAGCGCCTACTACCGGATCGCGGATCCGGCGGTCTACGAACTGTGCGACCTGGTGTGCGGCAACATCGCGCGGCAGCTCGAGCGCACGGCGCCCAAGCGCGCTGCATTCGCCGGGCCCGCCGTGCGGCGTGCAAGGCCGCGGCCGTCACCGGTCCGAGCGTCCTCATCCACCAAACGCGGATGAACGGGAGACCTCAGCCGCGTGGAACCTGCTTCAGCGAAGCGGCAGCCAGTTCGACCCTCCGCTTGCCAAGCACCGAAGGTGCGAAGCCCCGTGCGTGAGCGCGAAGATGCCCAGCGATGGATTGCCGACGATGGGCCGGAAGTCCAGTTCGTCGCTGCGATAGGCGCGTGCCGTCAGGTCGTCCACGATCGCGACGCCGGCGCCGGCGCCCCAGGACGCCAGTGCACAGGCCATCTGCCCGGAGCGCACCTCGACCGATGACGCTGCCTCCACCTTGCTGCTGGTGCACCAGTCGGCAATGATGCGGCCCTGCGGCGTGTCCCGGCTGAACGAGATCAGGCACTCTTTCAGCACATCGCCGGCGTGCGCCCGCTGTTGCACGCTCGGATGGAACGATGAAGACATCGCCTGCCGCCGGGACGACGGCAGTTGGCGCATGTCCGGCTGAACGGCGTGTGGCCGGCAGTCCGGCCAACGCGTTCGCCGACAGCAAGCCCGACACCGCGCGGGTCACGCCAGGCGCGGGTCCTCGCTCAGACGGCTGTGCCGCTCCCGCCGCGGCACCGAGATGGCCAGTCGATCGGCCGCGCCGGACTTGATGACATCAAGGCAACATTGGTAACCCTTCTTTCAGATTCGATGTCCCTGAAAGGAACGCCGAGAACACGCGGGCATTCGGCTCCCGGCGTAGCATTTCCAAGCCGATCGAACCAGGAGAAAAGGAGCATCGATGGCAACGCAGCCGGTGGATCCTGACCATGGTCTCGCGATGGGTGCTTCCGCAGCGCTGAGAGAGTTGCTTGCCTCCATGCGGACGCTCCTGGCCAGCCGTGATGATTCGGGATCTTCGGAGGCATCCGGCCGACCGGCTCAGGTCGTGCGCAGGGGCGACGCACTGGCTGCGGCCCTGGTCGCCTATGCCCAATGTCAGACGCTGGCGCCCGAATCCCTCGAGGTGCTGCCATTCCTCAGTTCTTTCGCCAACCTCCTGTGGCATACCCTTGACCGTCGCATCACCGTCACGGTGGATGTCGAGAGAGACTGCCCGGCATTGTTCGTCGATGCCGCCGCTCTCGAGGAAGCGCTGATACAGACCGTGTTGAACGCCCAGGCGGCCATGCCTCAAGGCGGCAAACTGATGCTGCGGGGCGCCCACGATCGGCAGGACAGCCGCCTTCTGTGCCTGGACGTCACCGACAGCGGCACCGGTATGAGTCCGGCCGTTGCCGAAAAAGCTGCGAGTCCATTTTTCACGACCAAGGAAGCCTCTCCCTTCTCTGGCATGGGACTCTCGGCGGTGGCCGGCTTTGCGGCCCAGTCGGGCGGTCGCATGCGCATCTCCAGCGCCGTTGGACGGGGGACATCGATCCGCCTGTTCTTGCCGGCAGCCTTGGACTCTCGCCGCGGATAGCGACCGAGCAGGCTGCACAGCTTGCAGTGGAATGCATGCTGCGCGATGGGGCTGTTCCAGAGTTTTTTGCTGCAGCAGGTGAGGAAGATCACAGCCTGCCGCGCGATTCGCAGCCATGTTGGCACGATGGCTTGCATGAACTACAAGCGCCAACTGCAACACGGCAAGCCGAGGCATGCAACGGGGAATGTGGCGGACTCGCAGGCGCTTGCGGACGCCGCCGCGAACGGTCCCTTGTTCAACTGTTCATGCGGGCTTGCGCATCTGGAGCGCATCCATCGGCATTGGTGGATGAAGCTTCTTCCCTGGTTGCGGTTCTATTGCTGCAGCAGGTGCGGGAAATCGCAGCTGGCTTCGAAGCGGGCGGTGAGCTTCGCGATCACGTCCCTCAGGAGTGGAGGAGAGGCGACTCGGATGCCTGCTCCTTGATCGGAGCGATGGGCGGTTCCGGCCTGGAAGTCAGATTGCCTTCGGTCCGGTCTTGCCCATGCCTTCCGGCGTGGCGAACAACTCGGGGTCAAACATCGGATGGGCCTCGTGGGCTTCGACGTCAGGCGTGTCCTGCGCGGCCGGCAGCAGGCTGCCGAAATCCGTCGAGGCGAAGTTCGGCGGGATGTGGATGCCTTTCTCGTCGCGGCGGACCAGGCCGCGGCTCTCCAGGTCGCGCATGGTCTTGTTGACCACCTCGCGCGACAGCCCCGAATACGATGCGATGACCGCCTGCGTGATGCGCTTGTCGTAGCCACCGGCGCCGGCAGGCGCCAGTTGAGTCAGCTCATGGAGCACGCGGCCCACCAGGTTCTCGGCCGACAGCGACGAGATCCGGCGGAGCTGGCCACGAATCATGGTGATGCGTTTCATCGCGACTTCGAGCAGGCCGATGGTCACCTCGGGATACACCGCACACAGCCTGCGGATCGCGGCGATCGGCATCAGGTAGACCGACGAGGGCAGCGCTGCAACCAGGGTCGACGTGGTCTGATAGCGGTCCTCGCTCAACGAGGGGCCGAGGAAGAAATCGCCTCGGCGGATGAAATCGGTCGTGACGTCCCGATCGACGGCTCGCAGCAGCCCGCTGGCCACGCAGAAGATGCGATCGGTCCATGTGTCCGCAAGAAGCACCGTCTCGTTGCGCCGATAGGAACGAAGTTCGCTGCTGCGGATCAAGGCGGCCCGATCGGCGGGCGGCACGCTGGCAATGAGGGGATGGAGGTACATGGCGAAGGTTATGTCGGCCACCTCATTTGCAGTCCGCCTGAAGCAGCCGGAACAGCGCCTCGATGCGGCTTCGTTCTTCGGCCTCGTGCAGGGCATGGCCCCGCAACCAGAGTCTTCCCGCCTTTTTCTCGACGTGCACGTCGTAGACGCGATCGACGCAGTCGACCACGACATCCGGCGCGAGCCGCTCCTGCGCAGCCCACAGCGCCAGCTCGATCTCTGCGGCGCCCATTCGCCTGGACGCACGCATCGCGATCCAGTCCGCATGCAGCCGCGGCAGTGCCGTCATGCCGCGCACCCTCAGCGGCTCGCTGCCGAGATTCGTCAGCAGTTCTTCGAGCTGTCCGCAGCTGGACTGCTCCGCAGGCGGTGAGCCGGCCGTGCAGACGACGCTGGCCCGCAGCAGGAAGCAGTCGTCGCGCAGGCACGTCAGGTCGGTGTCGGCCGAGGCCAGCAAGCTCGCGCGAATCCGGCGCCTGATCTCGCGGCTGACGTCTGCGGCAACCTCCGGCCCGTCGGCATCGACCAACTGCGCGAAATTGGCGATGAAGAAGAGTGCGCACACCCTGGCGGGCAGCGCGTTGCGGTTTCGTTCCCTCGCCGCCGCAGCGGCGGGACCGCGATGTTTGGCGGGCAGGAAATGCGCCAGGGCCGCGCGCCATCGCGGCCCGAAGAGCCTGTTTTCCATTCGTGGCAGAGCGACCATTCCATCGCCTGCGTGACACCACTTTCTCTGCATTTGGCATGACCCTGAATCGTTGAACCATCTCTCAGACCAGCTCGTGAAGCAGTCTTCAGGGAATGCTACGGAGCAACATGTCGCTTGACATCGGGTTTCGAGTCGTGGATGTGTTCCGAATCACAATCAGACACAATTGGCCGCCGACCTCATGGGGCCGCGCAGTCGGAGATGGGCGGGGTCCTCTTCGGAGCGGGTTGCGGGCGGCTCACCCTTCGTGGCGATACAACCGCCGCGAAGGGAACACAGGCCCATCCACAGCTGCCGTGGGAGGCGTTTTCACATTCATTGTGTGGCGGTGGCGCATGGGCGCCACTCCCACAAAATGGTGAGTGGCCGATGCGCTACGCGGGTTCGGTCGAAGCGACCGTGGCGTACAAGACCGATCGACTTATTCCGACTTCGTCGGGTGTTTTGAATGTGACAAATTCACATTCAAACCCACCCCAAACGGCCGGCATTCGAGGCATCTGCTTGAGCCGGCCATCGGAGAACCGAATGCCGCTCTTTCTTCTGTTGAGGCTGCAACGGGTGCAGCTGCCTGTCCGCGTCACCGATCCGGAGGAAGTCCGGCAGGTTTCGATGCTTCTGGCCACCGGCTTGATCGAGGCCGAGTTCGCCGCCATCAAGTCACGGGCGCGGCAAGCCGTCTGGCAGGTCGCAACGGTGACTCGCATCACGGAAGAGGGCTTCACCGAGATCGGCAAAGCGGGCAATGTGCCCGAATCAGCGCAGAGCTTCATTCGATTCCCCAGGGGGTTGCGATTGCTGTGATCCGTGGACCACGCTGCGTGTGCCCGTTTCAGGCAGGCACCTCGCAGGATGATCCGGAACGCCTGCGCTCGGCGAAGCCCGCTCGAAGCTCAGCGTTCGGCGAACACCTCGATCTCGACGCGGCGGTTCGGCGCCAGGCAGTCGATCAGGTCTGCGCGCCCCGTCTGCGCGCATTGCACCTTCGGCTCGGATTCGCCCCTGCCTTGTACCTGGATCTTCTGCGCCGGCACGCCGGCCTGCACGAGGTAGTCGCGCACGGTGTTGGCGCGCGCCAGCGAGAGCGCGTTGTTGTAGGCCTGGCTGCCGAGCCGGTCGGTATGGCCGGTGACCTTGACGGTATCCGTCGCCTTGATGTCGCCGGCCAGGGCATCGAGCTTGCGGCGCCCCTCCGGCAGCAGGTCGGCCAGCGACCGGCCGTCGAAGCGGAACAGGCCATCGGCACCCAGCGTGGTCCGGCGCGGTGCCACCGGGCTCGCGGCGGCCGGACGTTCGACCGCCGGCACCGCACGAGCCGCCAGCACGTCGCCGCAGCCGGCCGGCAGCCAATGGAAGGTCTGTGCCTTGTAGTCCTTGTCGAAGATCGCCTTGTACTGGCAGGTGGTCACCCCGCCGCCGGCCTTGCGGAAGTGGAAGATGTAGTCCCACTCGCGCGGGCTCGCGATGCCCTCCCTGAAATGCGGCCGGCCGAGCAGGTCGTACAGCTGGTCCTTCGTGACGCCGGGCGCCACGGCGCGCAGGTTGTCCAGGTTCGGGAAGGTGCCTTCCTTGAGCCACGCGTCGTTGTCGATGTTCGGGAAGACCACTTCCGTGGCCTTGCCATCGTCGGTGATACCCCGGCTCACATAGGAGCTGCAGCCCTGCAGCATCAGCAGTGCCGCGGCCCCCGCTGCGATGGCCGAGAAGCGATGGAATTGCGTTGTCATGATGTTGTTCCTCTTTTGATGCTGCCGGCTTACCAATGGAAGCCCGCACCGGCTGCCACGCCGACTTTGCCGCGCGAGTTGGCCGAGCCGCTGAACTTCACGACCCACCGGCCGTTGTCCGAGAGCTTCGACACGCCGATGGCGAGCGCGGCCTGGCCGTCGAAGCCCGCCACGCCCGCGGACACCATGCTCTTGCCCGGGATGTAGGCCTGCGGCATGTTGGCCATCGCCATCGCACCGGCAGCGCCCGCGCTGGCATCCTTGGCGATGCTGCGGATCTCGCTGCCCAGGGAATTGACGCGCGCATCGGTGTAGGCGTTGGCCCCCGCGATGCCGCTGTTGAGCTGGTTCACGTTGACCGCGTCGGTGCCCGCGACGCCGGGCGCCACGTTGTGCACCGTGACCGGACCGGTCGCGTTGCTGCCGCCCATCGACACGCTGTTTAGTTGATGGAGCCATCTGGGTTGGTGTCGTACTTGACCGTCGACTGGTCGATCACCGCCACCTGGCCCTGCACGCCGCGCAGCTGAGAGACGTTGACCGCATCGCTGTCGGCCGAGCCCGCCGCCACGCCGGTGATCTGGCGGAACTGTCCGTTGGCCGCGTCGCCCACCGACACCGCCGCCAGCGTGCTGGTGGTGGCGCCGATGGCGATGCGCTGCGCCTCGGTGGCCGTGGGCGGCACGTAGCCGGCCACGCCCGCGGCGGTGGAGGCCACCGAGCCCGCGCCCAGCGCCACGCCGCCGGCCTGCGTCACGCTGCTGCCCGCACCCAGCGCCACGCCCTGCACGGCTGCAGCCGACGACTGCGTGCCCAGCGCGATGGAGTCGGCCATGTGCGAGATCGCGCCCTGGCCGATCGCCACGCCGCCCGGCGCGCTCTGCTGCACCACGGCGCCGTTGCCGATGCCGATGCCGTTGTTGCCGTTGACCACCGTCTGCGGGCCCACCGCCACCGACTCCGCGCCGATGGCCAGCGAATCCGCCGCGCTCGAGTTGGCATGGAAGTACAGCGTCGGCGTGACCGCGAAGGACATCAGCGCGCCCGAGAGCTGGCGCACCGTGACCGCGTCCTGCGCCTGCGTGCCGTCGGCCACGTTGGTGATCTGGCGGTAGCTGGTGGCGCTGCCCAGGGACAGGGCGCCCAGCAGGGCGCGGTCGGTGGTGTTGTAGCTGATCAACGAGCTGCCCGCCGGAATGGTGCCGGTGGAGGGCGCCACGAAGCGGTCGGACACGGCGCCCGAGCCGATGGCCACCGCGCCGGCAACCGTTGCGCTGGCATCCTTGCCCGACGCGATGGCGTCGGCCCCCGTGGCGCCAAGGTTGTCCTCGTTGCCCCCGCCCGTGGAGTTGACGCTGTAGTACCTGATCTTGTTGGCCGTGACCGTGGTGCTGAGGTTCTCGATCGACTGGTTGGTGGCAAACAGCTGCGAGCCGTTGATGGCATCGGTCGAACTGCCCGAGATCCTGCCCGCCGCCACGTTGGTGATGGTGCGCTCCGCGCCCACCGAACCGACGCTGACCGTGCTCGCCGGCGTGGTGCCGGCGAAGCTGTAGGTCGTGCCGTTGATCACCGTGCTGGCCGTGCCCACTGCGGCCACCGTGGTGGAGCCGGCGCCCAGCGCCACGTCGTTCGCGTTGGTGGCAACCGCATTCGGGCCGATGGCCACGGAATCGGTGCCCAGCGCCTGCGAGTCGGGCAGGGTCGAGTTGGCGTGGAAGTACTTGATGCCCCCGCCATTGTTGATGTCGCCGATCGTGTTGTTGATGTTGGTGATCTCGGTCGTGTCCGCCGTCACCTGCTGGTTGGTGGCAAAGAGCTGCGAACCGTTGATGGCATCGGTCGAGTTGGCGTCGAGCCGGCCCGCCGCCACGTTGGTGATGGTGCGCTCTGCGCCCACCGCACCGACGCTGACCGTGCTCACCGGCGTGGTGCCGGCAAAGTTGTGGGTCGTGCCACCGATCACGGCGTTGGCTGTGCCCACTGCCGTGGTGGTGGTGGAGCCGGCACCCAATGCCACGTCGTTGGCGTTGTTGGCGACCGCGTTCGGGCCGATGGCCACGGAGTCCGTGCCCAGTGCCTGCGAGTCGGGCAGCGTCGAGTTGGCGTGGAAGTACTTGATGCCCCCGCCATTGTTGATGTCGCCGATCGTGTTGTTGAGATTGGTGATCTCGGTCGTGTTCGCCGTGGTTTGCTGGTTGGTTGCGAAGAGCTGCGAACCGTTGATGGCATCGGTCGAGGTGTTGGAAAGTCGGCCCGCCGCCACGTTGGTGATGGTGCGCTCCGCGCCCACCGCACCGACGCTCACCGTGCTCACCGGCGTGGTGCCGGCAAAGTTGTAGGTCGTGCCGCCGATCACGGCATTGGCCGTGCCTACCGCCGCGGTCGTGGTGGAACCGGACCCCAGTGCAATGTCCCCGGGGTTGTTGGCGACCGCGTTCGGGCCGATGGCCACGGAATCGGTGCCCAGCGCCTGCGAGTCGGGCAGCGTCGAGTTGGCGTGGAAGTACTTGATGCCCCCGCCATTGTTGATGTCGCCGATCGTGTTGTTGATGTTGTCGATCTCGGTGGTGTTCGCCGTCACCTGCTGGTTGGTGGCGTGCAGCTGGCTGCCATTGACCGCATCGGTCGAGTTGGCATTGAGCCTGCCCGCCGCCACGTTGGTGATGGTGCGCTCGGCGCCCACCCCACCCACGCTCACCGTGCTCAATGGCGTTGTGCCGGCAAAGTTGTAGGTGGTGCCGCCGATCACGGCGTTGGCCGTGCCGACTGCCGTGATCGTCGTGGAGCCAGCGCCCAGCGCGATGTCGCCGGCATTGTTGGCGACCGCGTTCGGGCCGATGGCGACGGAGTCCGTCCCTATCGCTTGCGAGTCAGGCAGCGTCGAGTTCGCGTGGAAATACTTGATGCCCGCGCCGTTGTTGATGTCGCCGATGGTGTCGCCGAGGTTGGTGATCTGTGTGGTGTTCGCCGTCACCTGCTGGTTCGTCGCATACAGCTGCGAACCGTTGATGGCGTCGGTGGAAGTGTCCGAAAGCCGGCCCGCCGCCACGTTGGTGATGGTGCGCTCGGCGCCCACCGCGCCAACGCCGACCGTCGAGGTCGGCGTCGTGCCCGCGAAGTTGTAGGTGGTACCGTCGATCACGGCGTTGGGTGTGCCGACCGCCGTGGTCGTCGTGGAGCCGGAGCCCAGCGCGATGTCACCAGCATTGTTAGCGACCGCGTCAGGTCCGATGGCCACGGAATCCGTGCCCAGCGCCTGCGAGTCGGGCAGGGTCGAGTTGGCGTGGAAGTACTTGATGCCCCCGCCATTGTTGATGTTGGTGATCTCGGTCGTGTTCGCCGTTACCTGCTGGTTGGTGGCGTGCAGCTGGCTGCCATTGACCGCATCGGTCGAGGTGTCGGAAAGCCGGCCCGCTGCCACGTTGGTGATGGTGCGCTCCGCGCCGACCGCACCCACGCTCACCGTGCTCACCGGCGTGGTGCCCGCGAAGTTGTAGGTCGTGCCGCCGATCACGGCATTGGCCGTGCCTACCGCCGCGGTCGTGGTGGAACCGGACCCCAGCGCAATGTCGCCGGCGTTGTTGGCGACCGCGTTCGGGCCGATGGCGACGGAGTCCGTCCCTATCGCTTGCGAGTCGGGCAGCGTCGAGTTGGCATGGAAATACTTGATGCCCGCGCCGTTGTTGATGTCGTTGAGCGTGTCACCGATGGTGGTGATGTTGGCCGTGTTGGTCGCGATGTTGGTCGTGTTCGTCGTCACCTGCTGGTTGGTGGCGAACAGCTGCGAACCGTTGATGGCATCGGTCGAGGTGTCGGAAATCCGGCCGGCTGCCACGTTGGTGATGGTGCGCTCCGCACCCGCCGCGCCGACGCTCACCGTGCTCGTTGGCGTGGTGCCGGCGAAGTTGTAGGTTGTGCCGCCGATCACGGCGCTCGCGGTGCCGACCGTCGTGGTCGTCGTGGAGCCGGCGCCCAATGCAATGTCGCCGGCGTTGTTGGCGACCGCGTTCGGGCCGATGGCGACGGAGTCCGTGCCCAGCGCCTGTGAGTCGGGCAGCGTCGAGTTGGCGTGGAAGTACTTGATGCCCCCGCCGTTGTTGATGTCGCCGATCGTGTTGTTGATGTTGGTGATGCTGGCCGTGTTGGTCGCGATGTTGGTCGTGTTCGCCGTCACTTGCTGGTTGGTGGCGTACAGCTGCGAGCCGTTGATCGCGTCGGTCGACGTGTCGGAAAGCCGGCCCGCCGCCACGTTGGTGATGGTGCGCTCCGCACCCACGGCCCCCACGCTGACTGTCGAAGCCGGCGTCGTGCCGGCAAAGTTGTAGGTGACGCCGCCGATCACGGCATTGGGCGTGCCGACCGCCGTGGTCGTCGTGGAGCCGGAACCCAGGGCCACGTCGTTCGCGTTGTTGGCCACCGCCGTGTCGCCGAACGCCACCGCGCCCGCGGCGAGCGCGCTGCTGGTGCTGCCGATCGCGACGCTGCCCTGGCCGATCACGGTGTTCTGGTAGCCGATGCCGACCGCGCCCTGCGCCGCGGTGCCGGGGGTGCTCACCGCTTGGCCGCCGCCGCCGACCATATTGGTGTTACCCATCGCCACCGAACCATTGCCGGTGGCGGTGTTGTCCAGGCCCGAGGCAATCGCGCCGTTGCCGGTCGCAGTGTTGGGATCGCCGATGGCCACGGCGCCGTCACCGCTGGCGACGTTGCCCGAGCCGATCGAAACCGCGCGACCGCCGGTGGCGATGGAACCGTGACCGATGGCGACGGCGTCATCCGCGTCGGCGACGGACTCGCCGCCGATGGCGATCGCATTCGCACCCGATGCAAGGGCGCCGGCGGTGGCATTGCCGCCCAGCGCCACCGCGCCGATGCCGGTGGCGCGCACGGCCGTCGCGGCAGTGGTTCCGCCCGAACCGAGCGCGGTCGCGTAGTCGGCAGCCGCATTGGTCCGGGTACCAATCGCCACCGCGTCCACGCCGGTTGCCCGGCTTGTGCGTCCCATTGCGACAGCGCGTTCCTGGGATGCCGTCACATCCGTGCCAATGGCGATAACTTCCGCCGCGGTGGCGCCCGTTCCCGCCACCGTGCGTGCGCCAAGATTGATGGAGTTGATCTCCGAAGCGATCGCCTGGAAGCCGATGGCGATGGCATTGCGGCCGGCTGCGCTGGTGTTGGTGCCTTGCGCGATGGCATCCAGTGCGGAAGCGTTTGCCTTGGAACCGATGGCTGTCGCCCTGTTCGCGCTCGCATTCGCGTTCAGGCCGATCGACGTCGTTGCATTGCCCGCGACGCCGATGCCTGCGTTGGTGCCGATGGCGACATTGTCGTCGCCGCTGACCAGGTTGCCTGCCGAAGCCGCCAAGGTGGCATCGTAGGCGACCGTGCCATCGCCTGAGCCGAAGGCGACGTTGCGCGTTCCCGTGACGCCCGAACCCGCGCCCCGCATCACGCTCGCAATGCCTCCCCCCATGGCGGTGTTCAGCGCGCCGCTGACCAGCGTCCCGGCGGCAATGCCCACAGCGGCCGAACCCGTATTGGCGATGGTCGAGCCCGCGCCGGCACCCTGGCCGACCGCAACCGTGCTGGCCCCGACAGCGACCGCTTGCGCTCCGAGTGCAAGCGAACTGTTCCCAAGCGCCCGGGCGCTGTTGCCGAGGGCGACGGCTGCGTCGTCGCTTGCCGTTGCTCCGGCGCCAATGGCGACGCTGCGCAGCGCGGTCGCGGCCGCGTTGGTGCCAGCGGCGAAGGCATTGGTGTCCGTGGCATTTGCGCCGACCCCGATCGCTGTCGCGTTGACACCACTCGTGGTCGAGCGGGCGCCGATCGCAACCGCACCGGTCGAACCTGACGTGGTGGCTTCCAAACCAATGGCAACACTGTTCGCAGACTGGGCGTTCGCATCCTCACCCAGGGCGACTGCTGCCTGTCCGGTGGCGGTTGCCCTGATGCCGATCGCTGTGGCATAGAGCGCGCTGGATTTGGCCTGGGTGCCGATGGCGATGGCGCTGTCAGCACTGGAGGTCACATCCTGGCCAATCGCGATGGTGCTGTTGGCCAGCGCGCCTGTGCCGGCAATGCTGCGCGCGCCCAGGTAGATGGAGTTGATGCCTGCTGTATAGGCCTGGAAACCCACAGAGATGGCATTCAGTTGGGCACTCAAGGAGTTGTACCCGACTGCAAGCCCGCCGCCGGTGGTGGCGGTCGCCAGAGCCCCCAGCGCGGTGGCTCCGGTCCCCGTGGCCGAGGAGTTGAGGCCCATGCAGGACGCCGTGCCGTTGTAGGCATTCCAAGGCGCCACATTGCAATTCACCGCCTGCGCCTGCGCCGAGATCGACAGCAATCCCAGCACGCCGGCCGCCGCGGCGATGGCCACGCGACTTGAACCACGCTTGCCGCGTGTTCGGGTGGTTTCGGACGCGGCCACCCAGGCGCCCAATGCCTCATTCCAGATGCTGCGGTACGACTTATTCATGCATTTCTCCTCGATTGTTCAAGACGCCAAAAGCCTTGCTCCACGGCAAGCGGGATTCATGGGGCATATGCCCTTAAACCTTTAGAAGTAATTGCAAAACTATTTGGTCAATTGCAATTAAACGGAAACATTTTTTTGGCGGATCTTAAGAGATTGCGGCGGAATGCAACTGGCGTGTGGCGGATTAGCGTCATTGCGGCATTATGGAAATTAAAGATTTTTATTGATTTGGCCTTATTAATAGTAATGTAAATTCATTATCAATTGAAATTACTTAGCATATATCTCCAGCGGATCTTGTTGGAAATTTCTATTGATTATTTATTGCAATAGTAATACTAAGTTTTTAAGTGCTGAATTAGTTGCCACGGATTTCCGTAGTAATCGATTGAAAATTTATATCAGTTGCTTGATGGCGTTATCGCACCGAATTGGAGCGCCCCAAATTGGATGGCACCGAATTGACGCACGACGAATTGATTTGCACCGAATTGGCGCGTCGACGGGTGTCGGCCGATGCCGTTGCTGTGCGCAGGGGTGGCCGAGGCCGGGGAGGAGGGGCGTTGCCGGAAGACGGTGAACCATCTGGCTCGCGAGGCGCCTCGGTGCGAGCTGCTGCGGATGGCTACGACCCGCGCTCAGGAGGCGGTGCGACGATCCGTCGGGCGGGAAGGGGAGATTGCTGCTGCGAACGCCTGCCGCCATGGGGCATTCGCCAGGCAGATGCGCCGCGGGAACCGCGGCGCATCGAAGGGAGCGGCTTGGCGGGAGTGGCCTAACGCAGCACGTAGCCGCTCAGGCGCCACGTGCCGCTGGGGTCGAGGCGAAAACTCGTCATCTCGCGCACCACCCGGTTGCCGGCGTTGGCAAAACGGGTTTCGTATTCGACGTTGATGTACTGGCCGGCAACGTCGGGATCTTCGTTCGCAACCAGTTGGCGATTGACCGAGATCCACGTGCGCTGCTGCGCCGCACCGAGCGGTGACCGCGACGCCTCGACCTGGCGAACGAACTCGGGACGTGCGACCCGCTTTTTGGTGGCGGGACCCGAGCCGTCCCAGAGTTCGCCGATCTTGCCCTGGTCCACCAGCTGGATGGCCTGCAGGCCGCCGCGAACCATGTTCGTCGGGTCGGCGTCCTGGGCCGCGGCCAGGCCTATCCAACCCGCCAGGAGTGCGGCGCCGAGAAGCAGTTTGCTTTTTGAGGTCATCTTCGGTTCGAGGAGTGTTTTGAATTTCAACATGTAAGTAGGTCTGATGTTACATGTAGAACTTTAATAGTGCCGTCCGTTTATAGCACTCAATATTCTTCTCCACGAGAGTTGGCGGTGAAGCGCGATCCAATAGGCCAGCTGAGCCTTTGATTTTTGCGGACTTTTGACTGCATATAGCGGCCGGTGCGGTCACCCAAATGCAAAGGCCGTGCCACAAGGCGACAGCTGCACCGGCTTTCATTGATCGATGTGCGGATGCGGTGTAATTGCGCCAAAGCTGAAAGAGAAGATGGAAAAGCCAGAAAGCGACGATGTTCATGCGTTCGATGCCGCCCTGCGCCTGCACCAGGACGGGCAATTGGAAAAGGCGGAAGCCGCCTACGAAGCGCTCCTGGCGCGCAGGCCCGAGCACTACTCGAGCCTCGCAATGCTCGGCATCCTGAATCTTCAACGGAATCGCCCCGAGATCGCGCTGCGCTACGCCGATTTTTCCATTGCCAGGGAAGCGCGAGTGCCCAATGCGCACGCGACGCGTGGCGATGCGCTGCATCGCCTGGAAAAGTACGAAGAAGCCGCGGATGCTTTTCAGGCAGCACTTGCCCTGAACCCGAACGCCTACGACGTGCTGACGAACTACGGCATCACGCTCGTGCGGCTGGGCCGGCATGATGAAGCGCTCGCTTGCTACAACCTGGCGCTGGAGAAGCAGCCTTCGTCGCCTGACACGCTCTACAACCGAGGCGTAGAACTGCTCAGGCGATCGCACCATGCAGAGGCGCTCGATGACTTCGATGCAGTCCTTCTTCATTCGGCGAACGACGTGGATGCGCAGATCAGGCGCATCTATACCCTGTGCGGCTTGCATCGCCACCAGGATGCATGGACTGCGAGCGAGAACGCGGTGGCGCGCGGAATGGTTTCCCCGGGCATCCACCAGGCGCGCGGCTATGTATTGATGGGGATGGGCGAGCCGGCAGGGGCGGCCGAGGCATTTCGGCAAGCCATCGGCATGCGTGCGCCGTCCGAAGCGGGTGATGGCGGTGGCCTCGATCATCTCCATGCGGGGCGAGCGTTGGTGTGCACGGGCCGATATGAAGAAGCGTTCCTGCACTTCCGGCAGGCCGCGACATCCGTTCCGATGCCGGCCTATGCGGCAGGCGACCATTTGCTGGCGATGCTCCAGACGGTCCAATGGGACGATTTCGAGCATGAACGCGCCAAGGTCCTCGCCGCCGTTGCGAGCGGCAAGCCGTCCGCGACTCCGTTCGTCATGGCTGTTTGCAGTGACGATCCCCAGAGGGTCAGGCAGGCTGGCGAGACCTTCGCCAAGGACATGTGCGCGAACGTGGTGTGCCTGCCCATGGCACAGCCCGAGCGCCGCGAGCGAATCCGGATCGGCTACTTCTCGGCGGATTTCCATGCGCACGCGACGGCCGTGCTCATGGCCGAGCTCATCGAGCAGCACGACCGGACGCAGTTCGAGGTTTTCTTGTTCTCGTTCGGCGTGCGGCATCGCGACGACGTGGCGGCTCGCCTCGCCAAGGCAGCCGACCACTTTCTCGATGTTGTCGACATTTCGGATGCGGCGATCTGCGCTCTTGCCCGCGAACTGGGCATCGACATAGCGATCGACCTGAAAGGCTATACGCAGAACTGCCGCCTGGGAATCTTTGCGGGACGTGCGGCGCCGGTGCAGGTCAACTACCTGGGCTATCCGGGCAGCATGGGGGCGACGTTCATCGACTACATCATCGGGGACGCGATCGTCACGCCCATCGACCATGCGCCGTTCTACACGGAGAAGATCGTCACGCTGCCCGGCTGCTACCAGCCCAACAGCCCCGGCATGCGACCCATCGCCACGACGATGGGCGACAGGGCCTCCGAGCGGCGTGCGGCCGGATTGCCGGCCGAGGCCTTCGTGTTCTGCTGCTTCAACAACACCTACAAGATCACGCCATCCGTCTTCGAACTGTGGATGCGAATCCTGCGTTCGGTCAGCGGCAGCGTGCTGTGGCTCTACGAGCCGGACGGCCACATCGCACCGAGGCTGCGAGCGCATGCAGCGAAGCAGGGCGTTGCGGCGGAACGCCTGGTTTTCGCATCGAGGCAGCCATTGCCTCTTCATCTGGCCCGGCACGCCTTGGCCGATCTGTTCCTGGATACCTTTCCGTGCAATGCACACACCACGGGAAGCGATGCCCTGTGGGCGGGCTTGCCCATGCTCACATGCCTTGGCGACACCTTCTCCAGCCGTGTCGCCGCGAGCCTTCTCTGCGCTGTCGGCTTGCCGGGCATGGTGGCCAATTCGCTGCAGCAATACGAAGCGATGGCGTGCAGTCTGGCAGCCAATCCCGGCGTTCTGGAACGCCAGAGAGAACAACTCCTGAAGGCAAGAACCGAGGCACCGCTTTTCGATGTCGATCGCTATCGGCGCGGGATCGAGGACGCGTACCGCCGCATGTGGGACAGCCATCGGCGAGGCGATGCGCCGGCGCCCATCGCCTGGACGAGGCACTGAGCATGCGAAGCTCCGAGCCCGCGTATTCGGCCTAAACTGCGGCCCGCACAACTTCTCTTCGGAGGACCGATGACGACGAATTACCAAGGCAGCTGTCACTGTGGTCGGATCGCCTTCGAAGTCGAGGGCGACATCCAGGGGGCGATGGCATGCAACTGCTCGATGTGCCAGCGCAAGGGATCGCTGCTGTGGTTCGTGCCGCACGACCGGCTCAGGCTGAAGACACCGCCCGAGGACATGAGCACCTACATGTTCAACAAGCACGTGATCTCGCACCGTTTCTGCGCGGTCTGCGGCATCCATCCCTTCGGCGAGGGCACCGATCCCAAGGGCAACAGGATGGCGGCCGTCAACATCCGCTGCCTCGAGGGCATCGACCTCGATGCGGTGCCGGTGCAGCATTTCGACGGGCGTTCGAAGTAGGCAGCAACCAGCTTGCATCGGCGCGGCCAATCCCGTACGCTGGCCCGGCGTCCACGCGCAGCACCCGAGCCTTGCGGGCCGCCGGGCCGCCCCTGCGGACGCGCAAAGGAGTCCCTGCCATGCCAAGCCGATCGAACGGGTTCGCGGCCGAGATGAAGGCGGTACGAACGCTGGCGCTCGTGGGTGCCGCGGCCGCCGGCAAGAGTTCGCTCGCCGAGAGCCTGCTGCACAAGGCGGGCGCCATCGCAGCGTGCGGCAGCATCGAGCGCGGCAGCACCGTCAGCGACCACGACCCGCTGGAGCGCCGCATGCAGCACTCGCTCAACGCATCGGTGATGCACCTCACGCATGCCGGCACGCGCATCCACTTCATCGACACGCCCGGCGGCCCCGACTTCCTCGGCCAGAGCCTGCCGGCGCTGGAGGCGGTCGAGACGGCGGCGGTGGTCATCAACGCCGCCACCGGCATCGAGCCGATGACGGTGCGCATGATGGAGTACGCGGCCTCGCGCCACCTCGCGCGCATGATCATCGTCAACAAGATCGACTCGCAGGGCGTCTCGCTGGCAGGCCTGCTGGCCGACATCCAGGCCACCTTCGGCCGCGAATGCCTGCCGCTGAACCTGCCTGACGGGGTCGGCAGGCAGGTGGTGGACTGCTTCTTCAACCGCTTCGGGCAGTCCGACTTCGGTCCCGTCGAAGCGGCGCACCGCGCGCTGGTGGAGCAGGTGGTCGAAGTCGACGCGGCCTTCGTCGACCGCTACCTCGAGGAGGGCGACGTGGATCCGGCCGAGCTGCACGCGCCGCTCGAGCAGGCGCTGCGCGAGGGCCACCTGATCCCGGTGTGCTTCGTCTCGTCGCGCAGCGGCGCCGGCGTGGCCGAGCTGCTGGACGTGATCGTCAAGCTCCTGCCCGACCCGAGCGAGGCCAACCCGCCGGACTTCATCGTCGGCGAGGGCGCGCAGGCCAAGCCCATGGAGGCCAGGCCCGACCCGTCGCTGCACGTGCTGGCGCACGTGTTCAAGGTCACGATCGACCCCTATGTCGGCAAGATGGGCATCTTGCGCGTGCACCAGGGCACGCTCACGCGCGACAGCCAGCTCTACATCGGCGACGGCCGCAAGCCGTTCAAGGTGGGGCACCTGTTCATGCTCCAGGGCAAGGACCATGTGGAGGTGTCGCACGCGGTGCCGGGCGACATCGTGGCGGTGGCCAAGGTCGAGGAGATCCATTTCGATGCCGTGCTGCACGATGCGGCCGAAGACAGCCACGTGCATCTCGCGCCGCTGGCGTTCCCGGTGCCGGTGTACGGCCTGGCCGTGGAGCCCAAGCGCCGTGGCGACGAGCAGCGCGCCTGGGAGATCCTCGGCAAGCTCGCGGCCGAGGATCCGTGCCTGCGCATCGAGCATGTGGCCGCGACCAACGAGACGGTCCTCTACGGGCTCGGCGAGCTCCACCTGCGCATCGTGCTCGAGCGCTTGCGCGAGGTGTACCGCTTCGAGGTCCAGACGCGGCCGCCGCGCATTGCCTACCGCGAGACCGTGACCGCACCGGCCGCGGGCCACCACCGCCACAAGAAGCAGACCGGCGGCGCCGGCCAGTTCGGCGAGGTCTTCCTGCGCATCGAGCCGCTGGCGCGCGGTGCCGGCTTTCAGTTTGCCGACGAAGTCAGGGGCGGCGCAATTCCGGGCCAGTTCATCCCCGCGGTCGAGAAGGGCGTGCGCGAGGTGCTCGCGTACGGCGCGATCGCCGGCTACCCCGTGGTCGATGTGCGTGTCGTGGTGCACGATGGCAAGCACCACAGCGTCGACAGCAAGGACATCGCCTTCGCGACCGCCGGCCGCAAGGCCTTCATGGCCGCGATCCGCGAGGCCCGGCCGGTCGTGCTCGAGCCGATCGTCCAGATCGAGATCGCCGTGCCCGAGCATGCTGTCGGCGATGTCACGAGCGACCTGTCGTCGCGGCGCGGCCTGGTCACCGGCACGTCGGGCCTGGGGGGCGGCACGGTGGCCATCGGCGGGCAGGTGCCCGAGGCCGAGCTGGCCAACTACCAGTCGCGGCTCAATGCGATGACCAGCGGCCAGGGCCGCTACACCGTCGCGCTGTCGCACTACGAAGCCGTGCCACCGGCCGTCCAGCAGACGCTGATGAGCCAATATCGGGTGCGCGACGAGGACTAAGGCCTGAAGCGTGCACGACAGACAACTGGCCAAGAAGATCGTCAGCGAGCGGGTGGAGGTTCAAAGGCGCGAATGGCCGGCAGGGCGCCGTTGTAGCGCTCGACCTGAACGGTCGACAGCTGGCCAGCGCAGCCCTGCGCAAGCGACGAAGTCCCGATGTCGCGCGTCAGCACGTTCGGGTTCCCATGCGCGCACATCGGACGGCCCAGTGCGTCGTATGCCGGGTCGTACCAGGCGCCTGTGGGCAATTGCACCACACTCTCCAGCATGTCTTGCGAAAGGGTCGCGCTCGCAAGGCAGGCGCCCACCTCGTTGAATATCCGCACGATGTCGCCTTCCCGGATCCCGCGAGCCCGTGCGGCTGCTGGGTGCATGGTGCAGACCTCCCGGTCCTGACGCTTGGTCGACCGGCTGTGGCCACCGAAATCGAGTTGGCTGTGAAGTTTCGAATGGGGCTGGTTGGCGATCAGCCACAGCGGGTGTTGCGCGTCGGGCTTGAAAGTCGGTGGCAACCAGGCGGGGTGCCCCGGGCAGTCGGCATAACCGAATCCCGCAATGACTGCTGAACTGATCTGGACCTTTCCGCTGGGCGTGGGCAATGGCGACCTGGTCGGATTGACGCGAAAGGCGCGCAGCATGCCGCCGTCGTCGTCCTTCTGCGGCACCCGCATTTCTTCGCGCTTCCAGAATGTTTCGAAATCCGGCGCCTCCAGGCCAAGATCGAGCAACCCCTTGCGCGTCCGCTCGTAAAGGTGGGCCAGCCACTGCCGCGTATCGCGGCCCTCGCTGAACGCGTCCCAGGTGCCGATGCGCCGGGCCAGGTCGCAGAAGATGTCGTAGTCGTCTCTCGCCAGACCGTGCGGTTCGGCGATGCGGTGCATGGCCACGAACAGCGGATCGGTCGGCGTTGCACCGATGTCCTCGCGCTCGAGCGTCATGGTGCACGGAAGCACGATGTCCGCATGGCGCGCGGTGGCCGTCCAGGCGATTTCGTGCACCACGAATGTGTCGAGCGTGCGAAACGCCGCGGCCAGCTGCTTGAGATCCTGGTGATGGTGAAAGGGATTGCCCCCCGCCCAGTAGGCGAGCCGGATGTGCGGGTAGATGCGCCGCTGGCCGTTGTAGTCGTACGGTTGGCCAGGATTCAGCAGCATGTCGCTGATGCGCGCCACCGGGATGAAATCCTCCACTCCATTGGTGCCTTGCGGGAGAGCGGCCACCGAGACCGCATTGTTTCGCTTGCCATAGTGGGCCAGCGTTCCCAGGGCGTAGTTGTAGCCACCTCCCGGCAACCCCAGTTGGCCCAGCACGGCTGCGAGCACTGCACCCATCCAGACAGGCTGCTCGCCATGTTCCGAGCGCTGCAGCGAATGCGCGATGACGACGAGCGTGCGCTTGCCGGCGAGCGATCGCGCGAGTTCGATGAGAGCTGTCTCGGCGATGCCGCAAATTGATGCGGCCCATGCGCAGCTCTTTGGCACGCCGTCGCTACGGCCCATGAGGTAGTTCTCGAAAATCTCCCAACCGTCGCAGCAGGTGTCAATGAAGCTTCGGTCGTGCAGGCCCTCGCTCACCAGCCGGTGCACCAGCCCCAGCATCAGTGCGGTATCAGTCCCCGGCGTGGGCGCGAGCCATTCGAACGCCGCCTCGCTGGGCATGTCGCTCTTGAGGGGGCTGATGGATATGAACCTGCAGCCGCGTCGAGCCGCAGCCTGCATGGATTCGCGTTCAACGTGTCGGCTGACGCCGCCGGACGCCACGCGCGAATTCTTCAGTGCCATGCCGCCAAAGGCGAGCACCACGTCGGTGTGCTCGACGATCTGCTCCCAAGTGACGTTGCGCCTGGACACATCGTCGAGCGCGCCGAGGATGTGCGGCATGAGCGGGCCCGATGCGCCGGCGCTGTAGCTGTTGACGGAACGCACGTAGCCGCCCACGGTCGTGTTCAGAAAGCGATGCACCTGGCTTTGGGCGTGATGAAAGCGTCCCGCACTCGACCACCCGTATGAACCGCCAAAGATGGAACCCGGGCCGTGCGCATCCCGCACTCTCTCGAGCTCCTTGGCGAGCAGGTCCAGCACTTCGTCCCATCCCACGGCAACGAATTCGTCGACCCCGCGCCGGAGGTCCGGGCCGGGGCCGTTCTCCAACCAGCCGCGGCGCAACATGGGCGTCGTCACGCGTGCCCTGTGGTGGATCGCCTCGGGAAAGTTCTCGATCAGGGGATTCGGATCGGGATCGTTGGGGTGGGGCCGCACCTGGAGACGGCCGTCCTTCCATCCGGCAGAGAAGGCTCCCCAGTGTGATGTATGGGGAAGCATCGGGATCGTGTCGGTACTGCTCATTGCTCAGTCTGCGGGAGGTGCACAAGCGCATCACTCGGGTCGCATGCCGACTTTGGCAATCAGTGCACCCCACTTGGTGCGCTCGGTGTTCATCAGGTCCGTGAACTGGGTCGGCGAACTGGAGGTGGCTTCCATGCCGGCGCCCTCCAGGCGCTGCCTCACATCTGGCTGCGCCATGATCTTGACGAGTGCGGCATTGAGCTTCGCGACGATGTCGGAGGGCGTGCCCGCTGGCGCGACCAGGCCATACCAGTTCTTGAGGTCATATCCCGGGACACCGGCCTCCGCCATCGTCGGCACGTTCGGAAAGAGACGGGAGCGCTGAGACGTGGTCACCGCCAGGACGCGCAGCTTGCCGCCATCGATCAGCGATTTGGCCGACGGGTCGGCGAATGTGATGGGGACCACGCCACCAATGACGTCGGACAGCAGCGGGGCTGTGCCCTTGTAGGGAACATGCGTCAGGCGCAGGCCGGCCATGAGATTGAACTGCTCGGCGGCGATCTGGCCTATGGTGCCGACGCCGCCCGAGCCATAGTTGATCTGCGCGCCCGGCGCCTTGGCGGCCGCGATGAGTCCGGCGACGTTCTGGTAGGGCGCGCTGGCGCTCGTCAGCAGCAGGTTGGGCATGGTCACCAGGGTGCTGATGGCGACGAAATCCTTGCGGGCGTCGTAATTGAGTTTTCGCAGACCGGGCCAGATCGTGAACGAGCCAGGGGTCGCGATGTAGAGCGTGTAGCCGTCGGCCGGCGACTTGGCCACG
This sequence comes from Variovorax paradoxus B4, assembly GCF_000463015.1. Taxonomy (NCBI): domain Bacteria; kingdom Pseudomonadati; phylum Pseudomonadota; class Betaproteobacteria; order Burkholderiales; family Comamonadaceae; genus Variovorax; species Variovorax paradoxus. The sequence goes on from NC_022234.1 coordinate 527,180, forward strand.
AACTCCGTTGCGGTCAGGCCGCCGGCGCCTGGGCGGTTCTCCACAATGACGGTGCCATTGATTTCATGCGCCAGTCCGATGGAGATGGCACGCGCCAGAACGTCCGCGCCGCCGCCGGGGGGAAATCCCACAATGATCCGCACGGGCTTCGAGGGCCAGTCCGACTGTGCTGCTGCAGGCACGCTGAAGGAAGATACGAGCGCCAGAGCGGCGCTGGCGAGGACGGCGCGGCGGCCGATGCAAGAGACGATGGATCGCATTTGACTTCCTTGAGGAGGGCTGGCCTCGCGATGGGCGGGGCGATGAGTTGAAAACGGGGCGGAACGGGGGACGAGAAGAATGGGATCAGGCCGCCACCGAGGCGTCTTGCCATTCCCAGGCGACGAATGCCAGGCGTTCGCCGGTGTGGACCACGGGATCGCTGCGAAGGCCAATCAGGATGCCCTCGCGCTCCAACGCGGCGACAGGCACCGAACTTCCGTCGAACCGCAGCATCTCGCCCAGCGAACCGCCCGCCGGGACGCGATCGCCCGCCTTGAATGCGGGCACGAACAACCCCCCTTCGTCGGCGGTGATCCAGCCGCGGCGACTGACGGTGCGCAGGGTCGATGCACCCGCCTTTTTGCCTTCGAGGATTCCAAGTCGCTGAGCCAGCCCCGCAAAGCCGCGCTCGGCCAGCGCAACGTTGTCCGGCTGCAGGCGGCTCCCGCTGCCGAGTTCGAGCATGAAGGCGCAGATGCCGGCGGCGAGGCATTGATAGTCCAGGGCGCCGGCGATGTTGCCGGGCAACTCGCCCTTGCCGCTCACGTCCTGGCGACAAGCCAGGGCCGGGAAGAACGGCGCAATGGCGCCGAGCACGTCGGCTTCGGTCACGGTGCTGCCCGGATGCACCTTGTAGACGGCATACGGTGGCGCGTCGAACAGCGGGTTCATCGTGTGCAGGTTGATCAACACGTCCGCCACGCCGCGAACTTCGGCGAACAGCGCGTGCGCCACGCGCTCCGTGATCAGGCCGCCCGCATTGCCTGGATAGCTCTGGTCGAGATCCAGCTCGTCGTACGGGTTGCGCTTGCGCCGCGCGTCAAGTGCCTGGGGGTTGCCGGTGGGCGTGACGACCACGTTTCCCGCCATGGCCTGGGGATCGAGCTCGCGGACAAACCGGAGTGCGGCGACGATGCCGTTGATTTCGTCTCCATGCACCTGGCCGTGCAGCCACAGCGTGCGACCAGGCCGTGCGCCACGCACGGCCACCCACGGCAGCCCGACGTCGACACCCGACGCCATGGAGCCGACCCGCACCGTGCCGGATCTTCGTGCGGGCGACCTGTCCGCCGCGAGCCATTCACCAATTGAAGCCATTGAATATTCCCTTTAGAGCTGCGCGCCACCGGATGCATTGAGAGCCGCCCGCCTTGGATGAACGGCCCGGGCCTCTGCAAACCAAGGTGCCCATCGTATGGCGTGGGCCTCTCGACACACAAATCAGCAAAGCCGAAAAAACCATCAGTGCTGTTAATGCTTTTGAGGGAATGCGTCCGATCAGTGCAGGAAGTGCACTGGACTGGGGACGGAGATGTGCGAACTGGTGCGAATCCGGAAGCGCACGCGACGGGGCTCGCAGACACCGCGCCGCCGCTGACCGAGACCCATGGACGCGCACGCAATGTTCACCGGGGAAATATTAAAGAATGTGATGTCTTTTCAAGCCGAACCGGCGCCGGTTTTCGGGCTCGATGCGGCGGTCCGGTCGAGCCGCAACTGCAGTTGATCCATGAGCACATGGACCTCGGCGACGCAAGCATCCCAGGCGCGGTGGTGCAAGCGCGCGCCGGCGGAGGCGGGACCGCACGCGCTTCGTGAACGGCGCGACCCGTACCGACATCGCCGCGCCCACCGGCGGCACGAGCACCGAGCTCGCTGCGGGCTTCACATTCGCGGTGGGCCAGGCAACCGGCCTCCATGGCGAAATCGGCAGGCGCTGGGCCTCGGGCGGGAGTGCCAGGGTCAAGAGCTCGGTCAACGGATCGATCCGCCTGCAGGTGAAACGGTAGGCGACAGGCGCTGCGCTGGAGGACCGCCCTCTGGACAGCGCCCGCGCGCCTTGCCAAACTGCGCGCATGGCACTCACGCATGCATCCTCCGGCCAGGTCGTGAACCTGGGCGCGCTCGACGGGCAGGCGACGGAAACCTGTGCACTGCTGAAGGCCCGCGACATCGAGATCATGTGGCTGGTGCTGCCGGCCGGCAAGCAGGTTCCGTCGCATGCCGTCTCGACGTCGATGACCTTGCAGTGCATGCGCGGCAAGGTCGAGGTGCAGCTCGACGGCAATGTGAAGCTGCTGGAGGCCGATCAGGTCATGTACCTTGCGGGCGGCGTGCCGCACGGCCTGCACGCGCTGGAAGACGCCAGGCTGTTGATGACCATCGTGCTGCCGGCCAGCCGCACCGACTGAGTCAGCAGCCCGCCGCAGCCAGCTGCGCCACCGCGCGCAGATCGGGCTCGACACCGACGCCCGGCTGCTGGCCCAGGCGACTGCGGCCTTCGGTCACGCGCGACAGCGCAGGTGCGAGCGCGGTGCGCAGCGGGTTGGGGTTGGCATCGATCTCGAGGATTCCGCCGCCGCCGGCCGCGGCCAGCAGATGGGCGGAATGCAGCAGGCCGATGCCGCCGCCCAGGTAGTGCGGACAGTAGCGAAGGCCCGCCGCCTGGGCGCGCGCGATCACGGGCCAGCAGCCGGAGATGCCGCCCCACTTGGCGCTGTCGGGCTGCAGCACGGACAGCACCCCTTGCCCGATCGCGGCATCGAATGCCGCCGGGCCTGCGATGTTCTCTCCGGCCGCCAGCGGAATGCCCGTGGCCTGCGACAGCTGCTGCCATTCGTGCCATGGCCGGTCGGCCCGCAGCGGCTCCTCGAGCCACCCGAGGCCGAAGGCTTCCAGTTGCGGCGCCATGCGGCAGGCTTCTTCCAGGCTCCAGGCCTGGTTGGCGTCGGTCATGAGCGGCAGGCCGGGGCCCAGCACCTCGCGCATGGCCGCCAGGTTCGCGAGATCGCGCTCGCGACCGAAGCCGATCTTGAGCTTGAACGCGCGGTAGCCTTCGGCCAGCCGCGCCGCGGCCAGCTCCTGCGGACGGTCGGGATTGATGCCGCTGGCATACACGTCCACGCCGTCGTGCGCGCCGCCCAGGTAGTGCCACAGCGGCTGGCCGGCGCGGCGCGCGCACAAGTCCCACAGCGCCAGGTCGATGCCGGCGATCACCTGCGCCATCGGGCCCGGCTCGCCGGACTGGATCGCCAGCACGGCGGTGCGCTGCGTCAGCCAGTCGAAGGCTTCGGCGGGGCCGTCGAAGGCGCGGCTCGTCAGCAGCGGCGCCATCACGGTGTCCACGAGCCGGGCCCGGTGCTCCGCGCCGCAGGAAGGGAAGTTGCACCAGATCTCGCCCCAGCCCGCGGCGCCGTCGTGGTCTTCCACGCGCACGAAGACGGCCGGCCGGTCGTGCATGGTGCCGAACGAGGTGCGCACGGGCGTGGCGATCGGGCAGCGGAACACGAAGGCCTCGATGCGCGCGGCATGGAGGCTGGAAAGGGGCAGCGGTTTCATGGTTTCAGGTTCATTTCGACACGGATGGCATCGCCGCGGTAGGTGACGTCGGCCAGGTAGATCACGGTGTCCTCCGCGTCCTTGAAGATGCGGCGCACCTCGGCCACCGGCGCATTCATCGGCAGCGCCAGCAGCCCGGCCACCTCCATGTCGGCCGTGCCGATGGTCAGCACCTGGTGCGCCTGGGCGATCTTCACGCTCTTCATCGCGATCAGCAGCGGGATCACCGTCTTGGTACGGAACTTCTCGGGCGCCTTGCGGAAGATGCGTTCGTCCAGGTAGATGTTGATCACGCAGTAGGCGCGGCCGTCGCGGAAGTGCACGCGACGCATGAAGGCATAGCGCGCTGCCGGCTGGCCTTCGCCCGGCGCCAGCGGCGGGGAGGTCGCGGCCTCGTCGATGTTCATGATCTTCGGCTGCGTGTCCTCGTAGACGCGCGCCAGCTCGTCCAGGCTGGTGACCACACTGATGAACCGGTCGCGGTTGGGCATGCCGGTGACGAAGGTCCCGCGGCCCTGCTGCGGCGACACCAGGCCCTCGCGCGCGAGCAGGTCGATGGCCTGGCGCACCGTGACGCGCGCCACGCCGAATTCCGCCGTCAGTTCCTCGAGCGAGGGAAGCCGGTGCTCGCGCGGCCAGATGCCGCGCGCGATGCGCTGGCGCAGCAGGTCCGCCAGCTGGTGGTAGCGGGGCATCGGGCTGTCGAGAAACTTGGAAGACATGTTTTATCAGGCAAACGTATGGTCTATAGTATGACAGACCTATAGAGACGCAAGCCTGCGGGCCGAAGTCCGCAACGAGAGACAAACCGCCGATGAGAAGCTCCCCTTCCAGACTGACGCGCGCGCTGCTGATAGTGGCGCCGTGGCTGTTGATCCTGGCGCTCTGGTACGCCATCCGCGCCAGCGGCCTGGTCAATCCCGCGCTGGTGCCGGCGCCGCACATGGTGCTGGCCAAGTTCGTCGAGCTGTCGCGCGGCAGGCTCTGGGAAGACATCTACATGTCGACCCAGCGTGTCTTCATCGGCGTCGCCCTGGGCGTGTCGCTGGCGGTGCCCGTGGGCTTCTGCCTCGGCTGGTACCGGGGCCTGCGCAGCTTCATGGACCCGGTCATCAACTTCTTTCGCGCGCTGCCGCCGATTGCGCTGATCCCGCTGGTGATCGTGTACTTCGGCATCGGCGAAGCGGCCAAGACCGCGATCCTTTTCTATGCGTCGTTCTTCGCGGGCGTGATCGTCATGTACGAGGGCATCGCGCAGATCAGCCCGATCTACATCAAGGTGGCGCGCACGCTGGGCGCCAGCGACGTCGAGATCTTCGGCAAGGTGATCGTGCCGCTCACCATCCCGCACATCCTCACGGCGGTGCGCGTGGCGCTCGGCGTGGCGTGGGCCACGCTGGTCGCGTCCGAGCTCATCGCGGCCCAGCAGGGCCTGGGGGCGCTGATCCAGAACGCCTCCTCGTTCTTCCAGCTCGACATCATCTACGTCGGCATCATCTGCATCGGCGTGATCGCGCTGGTCATGGACCTGCTGCTGCGCCTTGCCACGCGCCGGCTGGTGGCCTGGCAGGACCGCATCGCCTGAAGGAGGGCCGCTTGCCATGACGCCACCGCAACCCATCCGCATCAGCTTCGAGCACGTGTCGGTGGATTTCCCCACCGAGCATGGCCCCATGCGCGTGCTCGACGACGTGTCGTTCGACATCCGCAACGGCGAGTTCGTCTCCATCATCGGCCCGTCGGGCTGCGGCAAGACGACGATGATGAACATCGTCGGCGGCTTCGTCCAACCCACCAGCGGGCAGGTGCTGCTCGATGGCAAGCCGGTGGCCGCGCCGGGGCCCGACCGCGGCGTGATCTTCCAGGAATACGGCGTGTTCCCGTGGCTCACGGTGCGGCAGAACATCGAGTTCGGCCTGAAGCTCTCCGCCAGCCGGGTGCCGGCGGCCGAGCGCGAGGAGATCACGCAGCGCTACATGTTGCTGATGGGGCTTTCGGACTTCGCAGGGCATTTTCCGAAGCACCTGTCGGGCGGCATGCGCCAGCGGCTGGCGATCGCGCGGGCCTACGCGGTGCGGCCGGAATTCCTGCTGATGGACGAGCCCTTCGGCGCGCTCGACGCGCAGACCCGCTCGGCCATGCAGGACCTGCTGCTGCAGGTGCTGCAGAGCGACGGCAAGACCGTGATGCTGATCACCCACTCGGTGGAGGAGGCGATCTACCTGTCGTCGCGCATCGTCGTGGTCACTGCGCGGCCGGCGCGCATCCGCACCGTCATCGACGTTCCCTTCGGCTACCCGCGCGCGGAGAACCTGCACGAGGCGCCGCGCTTCGCCGAACTGCGCGCCCACATCCGCGAGCTCGTCATGCAGGAATACGCCGCGCAGGCCCGGCAGGCCGTGCGCATGGCGGACTAGCCGCCTCGCTACCCTTCGCCGCTTTCACCACCCAGCCACAGGAGACACACCATGGCCCTTCGACGCAGACAACTGATCCAGGCCGCCGGCGCGGCCGCACTGGCCGGCGGCATGCCCGCCTTCGCCCAGGCGAGGACCAAGGTCAAGGTGGGCTACCTGCACACCCCGGCCGTGGACGGCCACATCTGGATTGGGCAGGAGAGCGGCGCCTTTGCGAAGCAGGGGCTCGAGCTGGAGATGATCCAGTTCACCACCGGCCTGGAGCTGTTCCAGGCCATGATCGGCGGCAGCCTGGACATGCTGTCCACCGGCGCCGTGGTTTCCAACTTTCCGGCGCGCGGCCAGGGCAAGGTGTTCCTGATGAACAACATCGAGTACGCGACGGCCCAGCTGTGGGTGCGCGAGGACGCCGGCATCAAGACGGTGGCCGACCTCAAGGGCAAGCAGATCTCCACCACCACGGGCACCACGGCGCACGTGTTCCTGGACCGCGCGCTGCGTTCGGGCAACCTGGACCCGGCCAAGGACGTGAAGCTGGTCAACCAGCGCATGACCGAGGCCGTCACGTCCTTCATCTCCGGCGCGGTGCCGGCGGTGGCGCTGTGGGTGCCTTTCGATTCGGTGATCCGCCAGAAGTTGCCGGGCGCGCGCAAGCTGGTCGACGCCTCGGCCTTCTTCCCGGAGGCCGCCATCATGGGCGGCTGGGCCGCGCGCAACGACTACTACGACAAGAACCGCGCGGTCATCACCAAGCTGATCGCCGCGTGGGCCGAGGTCAACGACGTGGTCACCGGCAAGCCCGACGCGGCGGCCGAGATGCTGCAGAAGACCCAGTACAAGGAGGTGCCGCTGGCCGACTTCAAGGAGCAGTTCAAGGCCTCCAAGTACTACACCAACGCCGAATGGCGCACGCGCTACCAGGACGGCACGGTCACCAGGTGGCTGCAGCAGGTGACGGACTTCTTCGTCGCCAACGCCAACATCCAGGGCGCACTGAAGGCCGAGCAGTACTTCGACGCCAAGCCCTTCCTGGAGACCGTCAAGGCATGACGGCGGGCGCCGGCGGCTACGACTACATCATCGTCGGCGCCGGTTCGGCCGGTTGCGTGCTGGCCAACCGCCTGAGCGCCGATGCGCGCTGCCGCGTGCTGGTGCTCGAGGCGGGCGGCGAGGGCGGCGCCTTCTGGCTGCGCATGCCCATCGGCTACTTCCGCACCATCTACGACAAGCGCTATTCGTGGCAGTTCGCCGTGGAGCCGCAGGAGGCCACGGGCAACCGCGCCATCGTCTGGCCGCGCGGCAAGGTGCTGGGCGGCTCCAGTGCGATCAACGGGCTCCTGTACATCCGCGGCCAGCATGCCGACTTCGACGACTGGGCCGCCGTGGCCGGCGCCGGGGGCTGGAGCTTTCGCGAGGTGCTGCCGTACTTCAAGAAGTCCGAGCGCTACCGGGGCGGCGAGAGCGAGTACCACGGCGCCTCGGGCGAGCTGTGCGTGTCCGACCTGCGCAACGAGCACCCCTATTGCAACGCGTGGATCGAGGCGGGCGTGCAGGCCGGCCATGGCCGCAACCCGGACTTCAACGGCGCGCGCACCGAAGGACTGGGCGCCTATCAGCTGACGCTGCGCGGCCACTGGCGCTGCGATGCGGCCACGGCCTTCCTGGCGCCGGTGCGCGTCCGGCCAAACCTCACGGTACTGACCGGCGTGCACGTGACGCGCGTGCTGATCGAGCAGGGCCGCGCGGTCGGCGTGGAATGGCTGCAGGATGGCGAGCCGCGCAGCGCCCGCGCGGACGCCGAGGTGCTGCTGGCCGCGGGCGCGCTGCAGTCGCCGCAGCTGCTGCAGCTGTCGGGCGTGGGCCCGGCCGGCCTGCTGCGCGGCCACGGCATCGCCGTGCATGCCGATGCGCCGCAGGTCGGCGAGAACCTGCAGGACCACTACCAGGCGCGGGTGATCGTCAAGCTGAAGAAGCGCATGTCGCTGAACGACCAGGTGCGCAACCCGCTCGCCCTGGCCGCCATGGGTGCGCAGTGGCTGTTCCGCCAGCGGGGCCCGCTCACGGTGGGCGCGGGGCAGGTCGGCGGCATGGTCTGCAGCCCGCTCGCGCAGGGTGGCCGGCCCGACGTGCTGTTCAACGTGATGCCGCTGTCGGTGGACAAGCCGGGCGATCCGCTGCACCGCTTCTCGGGCTTCTCGGCCTCGGCCACCCAGTGCCGGCCGCTGTCGCGCGGCACGGTGCAGATCCGCTCGGCCGATCCGCTGACCCCGCCGCGCATCGTCTCCAATTACCTGAGCGATCCGCACGACGCCAAGGTGCTGGTGGCGGGCCTCAGGATGCTGCGCGAGATCTACCGCCAGCCGGCCTTCTGCGACCTGGTCACGGACGAGGAATACCTGCCCGGGCGCGATGCGGCCGACGATGCCGCGCTCGAGGCCTTCGCGCGCCACAAGGGCGGCACCGTGTTCCATCCTGCGGGCACCTGCCGCATGGGCGGCGACGCGCGGTCGGTGGTGGACCCGCAGCTGCGCGTGCGCGGCATCGAGCGGCTGCGCGTGATCGACGCCGCCGTGATGCCGGCCATGGTGTCGACCAACACCAATGCCGCCTCGATCATGATTGCGGAGAAGGGGGCGGCGATGGTGCTGGAAGCGCGGTAGGAATCGCTACCGTATGGAGACGCGTTTTGGGATCAGATCGATGTTCTTCATCCACGGCCCTCGCGGCACGCGACTAGTTGCTGCCAAACCGCTTCAGGATGTCATCGGCGTCCGGCCCCACTTTCTCTTTCCATTGCCTGACCGCACCGACCGACGCCGCCTTCAGTGCACCGGTGACGCTCGGCGGTACATTCATTTCGATCACGACGCCATTGCTGTGCATGACCCTGTAGTTGTCTTCCAGGCGGCTGCGAATGCGCTGCCACTGTGCCGTCTCGGTTTCGGCAGCCGCCTGGTCAACGGCCGTCCTGCCGGCTGCGTCGAGGCTTTCGTAGGCCGCCAGGTTGATCGTTGCGATCGAGATCGGCATGGCGTAGTTGATCTCCGTGAACGCCGGCAGGTATTGCCAGAGCTTGCGGCCGGCGCCGCCGTCGCCGGAGGAGAGTACCGCGTCGACATCGCCGGCGGCGATGCGCGCCATCGCGTCGGCGAACGAGATGTTGGATGCCCAGGCGCCCGCCGCTGTCAGCGTCGCTTGCGACATGTCGTCGTAAGTGCGGATGCGAAGCGCCCGCAGTCCATCGAGGGACGTCACCGGCTTCCTGGACCAGATTCCGGACGCGGGCCACGGCGTCGTGTACAGCAGCTTTTGCCCGTGCGCCTGAAGGAACCGCTCGTAAGCCGGGCGTGCAGCCTTGAGAAGCGCTTCTGCACGTGGCAGCGAATCCGCCAGGAAGGGCAGTGACGACACGGCAAACAATGGGTACTTGTTCGCCACGCCGCCGGCAAAGGCATCGGCCGCATCGATCTTGCGCGCCTGGACCGCATCCACCATGTCGGCGGACTTGAATCCGGCGGTGGCGTCGAAGCTGGTCTCGAACATCAGTCTGCCGCCCGTCTTCTGCGCCACCCGCTCCGCGAAAGATGAAACGCCGAGGCCGGGCATCGAAGTGGCCGGATATTCTGTGGTGATGCGCAGTGTTGTCGTTGGCTGGGCGACGACGGTGAGGGCAAACAGTGCGGCAACGAGACCCAGAAGGGAGGATTTCGTCGTCAAGGGATTTCGGAGCGCGAATCCAGACATGTTTGTTTTCAACCTCAGGTGAAGATGGCCGCTATGGCCGACATGAATGATGCCAGCGATATCGATCAAGGCGGTCGTCAAAGGGTGTGGCTGTTGCGGCGTCGGCATCGAGGAAGCCCTCGGGCAAAGTGATCCGGCACCTGAAGGCGTCCGCCAGGAAAATTTCAACGCGTCCAGCGAAACGTTCCAAGTCATCCGGATCAACGAGTCAACTCTCATCTGGTCGACCTGGATCCTGACTCGCCATGTTGCCGTCCGAACTTCTTGATTCTGAAGAAACTGGGTTCCAGCTGGCGCCATGCTTCGGGCGCCAACGTCGATGCGCAGTGGTTCAGATTGTTTGGAAGGAGCGCCAATGGCGCAATTTCCTTAAAGGCAAATGCAATGACGTTGTTGTCCTCGAGGTCGCTCACGGCAATGACCTGGCCGGCAAAGCTCTTCCTTATTCGTTCCAGGTGCGTCGGAAAGTGCTCATGGCCGGCGTGGAGGTTGGCCACCAGAACCCCGTTGGGCTCCAGCTTTTCGCGGCAGTTGTCATAGAAGGATTGCGAGCAAAGATTCAGTGGTATTTGATTGGCATCGAATCCATCGGCCATGATCACGTCAAAGCGGTACGGGGCTGTACGAATGTAGTCGGCGGCATCTTCCTTCCTGATACTGAACCGATGATCATCGGCGGGAACTTCGAACTCATTGCGCAGTGCGATCACATAGGGGTTGATTTCAAGCACCTGGATGCGCGTATCGGGCAAATGCCGATAGCAGAATTTCGCCAGTGATCCACCGCCCAAGCCGATCATCGCGAGATGCCGAGGATCGGGCGAGAACAGCAAGAACCCCATCATGAGCCGTGTGTATGCCAGCACGAGGTCGTTCGGCCGGTCGATGAGCATTCGACTCTGAACATCCCAGACCGAGAAGCGCAAGGTCTTCGAATTCAGTGATTTGTCAACAAGGGCACGCGGATGCTTGTGGCACTCGAGGAGATCTGACATTGATGATTCTGTGAGTTGGCAGAGGCCGCAGATACGCCGCAGCCGGATGGAGGCGCAGAAGATGTCCCTGTTCTAGGCGAGCGGCGTGGACCAGACGAGGCGAACCAATCCATTGGCAATGTGCGGTTGCCGCATGCCGGTTGCGAGCACGCTGGCGTTGAGCCTGAGAGGCAAGGCACTTCTCAATTGGGCGAACACAAAAAAAGAAATCTCTGAATCCAGGCGCCGGTGAAATCGCCGGCCGCTCTCCGCGAGCAGTTGCGGAACCACCTCGCTTGCATGCGTATCGCGATCAAGGTAGATGCGTACAAGCCTGCCGTCAGAAAGAGTCAAGCGCGCACATTCGGCAGAGTCTGCCGCCGCGATTTCCAGTGCCAGGCCTCTCAGAACGGGGTGCACCTGGAGCAGATGCTTCAGGGTCAGGTTGACAATGGTCCGAAGCATTCCGATATCCGGCAACCGGGCCTGACTGCCTCCGTCCAGCAGGGCGGCGAGGTCCGCCCCGTCTTCCGGGCCCGCGTATTGAATGCAGTTCAAGCCCAGGGATTCTTCGGCTCTGCAAGCTTGTGCGACGTCCGGCAACTCTTGCACACGACTGCAAACCCACTGCAGCCAGGCAACGGCGGCCGCAAACTGGTCAAAATCGTAGATTGCCTCCGGAAACCAGTCGACAAAGAGCTTGGCATCCACTGCGTCGTCGTGCTCCCGGATGATCGGCGATATCCATCGGATACGGCCTTCCTGTTTCCAGATGGCCCCGAAGGGACGGCTTCGCCCTCCGGACCGAGGTTGGTAGCGCAAGAGCTTGATGTGTCGATTGGATGCGAGGCCCGGCCTCTCCGCAGCTGCTGTCATGGCACATCGGCCCGCGAATCGTTCTCCATGGCCCAGAGGTCTTGCAGCGTTGAAGGCACAGCCAATGCGAGACGCCCTGCGGCCAAGGGAAGCGTCGTCGCAAAGCCGATGGCCAAGTCGTTAGAAATGGCAGACACAGTCTCGGCCATGTTGGATGCGCGCCGCCGCACTGCGCCCACGTTGATTGCCCCGCTCAAGAACGCGAGCATGCCTGCCAACTGGCGATCCGTCTTTCGGAAAAAGAGCCGGTGAACGAGTTCTCGAGGGAAATGCACGCGCATGAACAGTGGGCCGAGGTGAAGAACACTTGGTTCGATGGAGCTGACACAAATATAGTTTTCATTATATATATTTGCAATTATCATTTCATTATCATAAAAAGCAAATGCAAGCGGCGCTTCCTGGCGGGCGGGTTGGGCGTGTCGCAGTCTGCGATCGAGGTCGTTTTCGGGCGCAAGAATGCCAACAGGCAACTGCGAATCAAGGCGCCGGCCAGGCTGCCGGCGTGCATCGCGCTGCCCTTGGCGAGCGACGTCACATCCAGCGCCGCGCCATCACGCCGGTCTCGCTGACGGGTGTCAGGGAGCTTTGGTCGTCAGGCGACGTGCAGGCACAAAAGGGTCCGGGCCTTGGTTACGTGGCGGCCGCTGGCCTTGTTGATCCAAATCAAGCGAAGGTCGCACGCAGCGCAGTACATGTTGTGCCGTCAATGCCTATTCTGAACGGATACCCCGGAAGACATGAAACCGCTGCAGCGCATCGAAGAACCCAGCACCAATCCTTCACGCCTCGAGCTACTGATCGTCCATCGCCCCGAGGGAGCGGCATTTGTCCCGCCGCACATCGTGCATCTCTTTGCCGCTCTCGACTGCGTGCAGTTGGACAGATCCATCTATACCCTGCCTGCAGGCCCAGGGCGAGACGATGGGCTTCGCTGCCTCGCCAAGGATTTCGCTACGGTTGGCGGCTCCATCTGGTTGTTCGCGGAATTGGGTGACGCGGCCCAGGATGATCAAACATATCGTCCCTTGCGGGATTGCAGCGAGCGATATGCCGAGGCAGTTGCGGCGTGGCGAGAAGGCCGTGGAGCCTTGCCCGGCCTGAAGCCCGGCGAACTTCTTCGGCTGTAGACGCTTCGTCGGCATGGGAGCGACGAAGCGTCATGGCGGTCTCAGACGTCTGGCTGGCACCGTCTCACTGCACCGAGGATCCCGCGCAGGATGTCGATCGGAGGCGGGGGGCAGCCGGGCACCACCGCGTCGACAGGAATCACATTCGCCACCCTGCCGCAGCTGGCATAGCTCTCGCCGAAGATGCCGCCGGTGCAGCCGCAATCGCCGACGGCAACCACCAGCCTGGGTTGCGGCGTGGCATCGTAAGTGCGCTTCAACGCCTCCTCCATATGGCGCGAGACCGGTCCGGTCACCAGCAGCATGTCGGCATGGCGCGGGCTGGCAACGAACTTGATGCCGAGCCCTTCGATGTTGTAGTAGGGGTTGTTGAGCGCATGGATCTCGAGCTCGCAGCCATTGCACGAGCCGGCATCGACGGCACGGATCGTCAGTGCCTGGCCAAGGATGGCGAGGATGTCGCGGTGGATGCGATCGACGGCGGCGTGTTCGGCATCGTCGGCCTGCGGCGCCGGCTCGGTGACGATGCCGGTGCGCACGATCTGCTTGAGGATGTGCCACATCAGAGGTCGTGTCCCGAATAGCTCAGGTTGAAGGACTTGTTGATCAGCGGAAAGTCCGGAACGATGTTGCCGATGATGGCGTGCTCCAGCACCGGCCAGTTCTGCCAGGATGGATCGTGGCAGTGGCATCGCACGATGCGGCCGTCGTCCGAGATTTCCAACGCAACGAACACCTCGCCGCGCCATCCTTCGACCCGGCCCGCACCCAGCGATGCCGAAGTCCGGTGCGCCACCTCGGCCCGGGCCGCGCCGCCCGGCAAGCCGGCGCAGATGGCACGGATGAGCCGCAACGACTCGAACGCCTCGTCGAACCGTACCGCCACGCGCGCCGCGACGTCGCCGTCGTGCTGCGTCGCGATCTCGACCTTCAGCCCATCGTAGGGCGGCCGCGGGAAGTCGCAGCGCAGATCGGCCGCCTGCCCGCTCGCGCGTCCCGCCAGGCCCGTAAGGCCGAGTCGCGCGGCCAGCTCGGGCGTGACCTGTCCGGCCCCGGCAAATCGGTCCTGCAGACCCGCATGCTCGTCGTATATGCGCCTCAACACGCGCACCTCCTGCTCGACCGCATCGCATTGCGCGCGCAGGCGATCCCGCATGGACGGCGTCGGATCGACCGCCACGCCGCCAGGGATGACGGCGTCCATCATCAGGCGGTGGCCGAAGATCTGCCCGGACAGGCGCAACCAGTCTTCGCGCAGCCGGGAGAACTGCGCCAGGCCGAAGGCGAGCGCCGCGTCGTTGGCCAGCGCGCCAAGGTCGCCCAGGTGGTTGGCCACGCGTTCGCGCTCGAGCATCAGCGCACGCAGCCAGCTGGCGCGTTCCGGAATGTCGCAGCCCCAGGCCGACTCGAGCGCCATGCTGTAGGCCCAGGCGTAGGCCACCGTCGTGTCGCCGGAGATGCGGCCTGCAAGTCGGTGGCCCTCGAGCGGCGCCAGTTCCGTGAACCGGCGCTCCACGCCCTTGTGCGTGTACCCCAGGTGCTCCTCGAGCCTGAGCACTTTTTCGCCCACGACGGAAAAACGAAAGTGGCCGGGCTCGATGATGCCGGCATGCACGGGTCCGACGGCGATCTCGTGCACCCCGTCGCCGTCGACGCGCACGAAAGGGTAGTCGGCGGGAAGCGCGCCCCGCGCGGCTCGCTCGAACCGGGCGGTTGATTGAAGGGGCGGCGGTCCGGGCGGCCATGCCCCGTGGTCGAGCCAGGGGCGATCGTCCTCCTGGCCTTCCGCGCGAATGCCCGACAGATCCGCGACGGCGCGTTGCATGCGTTGCGCACAGGGGAACAGGCCGGCCAGGTCGGGAAACCCCTGCGCAGCGTCTTCCAGGCGAAGTTCGAGCCAGACCAGCCCTTCGCGCACGGCATACGCGGCACACACCGCCGTCACGTCGCCGTGCGCGCGGCGATCGACGCCCCAGACCGAGACCAGGCGCCCGCCGGTGTCCGCGACGCGGCGCGCGGCGGTGCTCCAGGCGCTGCGCTGCACCCGTCCATGCCAGATGGGCATCGGCGAGGGCAGTCGCCGCAGATCGAGTCCGAGTTCCGGCGGCGCCATCGGTCAGTTCCCCAGCATGGCCGCCGCCTGGACGTACCAGGCGTTCAGATAGGGCGGGATGTAGAGGCCGAGCATCAGGCCCAGCGCCAGATGCACGAACACCGGAACCAGGGCCGGAGGATGCGCCAGGGGCTTGACGTTGGTCTCCCCGAAGACCATGGGCTGGATCCGGCTGAAGACGGACGCGAACGCCAATCCCAGGGCGACCAGCAGAAACGGGGTTGCCCAGGGCTGCTCGCGCATTGCGGTCGTGACGATCAGGAACTCGCTGGCGAAGACGCCGAACGGTGGCATGCCGAGGATGGCGAGCGATCCGAGCATCAGCCCCCAGGCAACCGTCGGGCTGACCTTGATGAGTCCGCGGATGTTTTCCATGACCTGGGTGCCGGCCTTCTGCGCCGCATGGCCGACGGCAAAGAAGATCGCCGACTTGATCAGCGAGTGCACCGTCATGTGCAGCAGCCCGGCGTAGTTGGCGATGGGGCCGCCCATGCCGAAGGCGAAGGTCATCATGCCCATGTGCTCGATCGACGAGTAGGCGAACATGCGCTTGACGTCCTTCTGCCGGATCAGGAAGAACACCGCCGCCACCACCGACAGCAGGCCGAACCCCATCATCAGCCGGCCGGCCAGGGGACTGCCCAGTGCGCCGTCGGTCAACACCTTGCAGCGCAGGATCGCATAGAGCGCGACGTTCAGCAGCAGGCCCGACAGCACCGCCGACACCGGTGTCGGACCCTCGGCATGCGCATCGGGCAGCCAGTTGTGGACCGGCACCAGGCCGACCTTGGTCCCGTATCCGATGAACAGGAACGCGAACGCCAGCGTGATGATGTTCGGATCGAGCTGCCCCTTCACCGCATCGAGGTTGGTCCAGAGCAGGGCGCCGCCTTCGGGGCCGATCACCTTTTCGGCCGCCATGTAGAGCAGCACCGTTCCGAACAATGCCTGGGCGATGCCCACGCCGCACAGGATGAAGTATTTCCACGCGGCCTCGAGGCTGGCCGCGGTGCGATAGACGCTGACCAGCAGCACGGTGGTCAATGTCGCGGCCTCCATGGCCACCCAGATGATGCCCATGTTGTTGGTCGTCAACGCGAGCAGCATCGTGAAGCTGAACAGCTGGTACATGCTGTGGTAGAGCCGCATGCGTGGCGGGGTCATCTTTCCATGGTCGCGCTCCACCCGCATGTAGGGGCGCGAGAAGATGGCGGTGGTCAGGCCGACGAACGCGGTCAGGGCGACGAGAAAGACATTCAGCGCATCGATGTAGAACTCGCGATCCCACACCAGCGTCGGCCCGCTCTCGACGATCTGCGCCGTGAGCGCGCAGGCGGAAATGAAGGTACCCAGGCTGAAGGCGACATTGACGTCGCGTGCGTTGTCGCGGTGGCCGACCAGCGCCAGCACCAACCCGCCGGCCAGCGGGGTTGCGAGGAGGAAGGCCAATGCAAGCATCTAGTCTTCCTTGAGCTTTTCCAGGTGGCGGATGTCCAGGCTGTCGAATTGCTCGCGGATCTGGAACATGAAGACGCCCAGGATCAGCACGCCGATCAGCACATCCAGCGCGATGCCGAACTCGACCACCATCGGCATGCCGTAGGTGGCCGACGTCGCGGCGAAGAACAGGCCGTTCTCCATCGCGAGAAAGCCGATCACCTGCGGAATCGCCTTGGCGCGCGTGATCATCATCAGGAACGACAGCAGCACGCAGGCCAGCGCGATGCCCAGCGTGCCGCTGGCGAGCGCCGATGACAGTCGGGAGATGGGAATGGCCAGATTGAAGGCGAAGATCACCACCGCGATGCCGATGAGCATCGTCGTCGGGATCTTGATCAGTGTCTCGACGTCCGAGCGGATGCCGAGCCGTCGGACGACCCGGTGCAGCAGGTACGGGATCAACAGCACCTTGAGCACCAGGGTCAGTCCGCCCGACAGGTACAGGTGGTGCTGGTGGGTCGCGTAGCCGACGACGACGGTGGCGAGCGCCAGCGTGGCGCCCTGCATCGTGAACAGGTGAATCAGCGTGAGGATGCGCCGCTGTGAGAGCATCGCAAAAGCGAGCATCAGCAGCACTGCGCCGAGCAGGTTGACGAACTGGGTCAGGATGCCATTGTTCATGTCAGCGGTTGAGCAGCAGGTGCACGAGCATGCCGATCACCGCCAGCAGGAAGGCGGTGGCGAGGAATTCGGGGACGCGGAAGATGCGCATCTTGGCGCTCGCCGTTTCCAGAACGGCCAGCAGAAAGCCGCCAACGGCGAGTTTGCCCATCAGCGCGGGCAGGGCCAGCAGCATCTCCAGGGGGGCCTGGGCTTCGGCCACGCCCCATGGAAAAAACAGGGCCAAGCCGATACACGAGTACGCGAACAGCTTCAGGCTGGACGCCCATTCGACCAGCGCCAGATGCCGGCCCGAGTACTCGAGAATGAGCGCCTCGTGGATCATGGTCAGCTCGAGGTGCGTGGCCGGGTTGTCCACCGGCACGCGAGCGTTCTCGGCGAGCGAGACCATCGTGAATGCAACCCCGGTGAAGGCCAGCCCGGGATAGATGGCCAGTTCCCGACGCGCCAGCGTCTCGACAATGGTCGTGAGGGACGTGGACTGGGAGATCAGCGAGGCCGAGAACAGCACCATCAGCAGCGCGGGTTCGGCAAGAAACCCGACCAGCATTTCGCGGCGCGCTCCCATGGTGCCGAACGCGGTGCCGATGTCCATGGCGGCCAGCGAGATGAACACCCGCGCCAGGGCGAACAGGCCGACCAGCGCGATCGCATCGGCCGCCGGCGCCAGCGGCAAGTCGGTCGACAGCGTCGGGATGATGGCGCAGGCCAGCACCATGCAGCCGAACATCACGTAGGGTGCGATGCGGAACAAGCGCGATGCGTGCTCGGCAATCACCGATTCCTTGTGAAACAGCTTGTGCAGCATGCGGTAGGGCTGCCAGAGGCTGGGTGCAGACTTGTTCTGGAGCCACGCGCGCCACAGGTTGATCCAGCCGGTCAACAGGGGCGCCAGCGCGATCGCGATGACGATCTCCAGCACTTGCGACATGACGCCGGTGAGACTCATGGCAGGCTCACCGCATGACCACGAGCAGCGTGGCCACGAGTGTCAGGAAGCTGTACAGCAGGTACACCGAGATGCGCCCCTGCTGCATCAGGCCGACCAGCCGCGCGAGATACGCGGCCAGGTCGGCGATGGGCACATAGAGCCAGCGCCAGAAGCGGTCTTCCACCGTCACACGGTAGCGCGGCTTCGCATCGAAGGGGGTGGGCAGGTCGCGCCGCATCAGGAAGAACGGCTCGAAGATCTGGCGGATGGGCTGGCCGAAGCCCTCGGCGGTGTCCTGCATGCGTGCCGTGCCCCACGCAAAGCCGCAAGCCCAGGGCGGGCTGCGCCGCATGCGTCCGTGGTACAGGCCGCGCACCAGCAGATAGGCGAGTGCAAAACTCCCGAGGATGCCGAGCAGCAGGATCACGGGCCCATAGCTGGCCTGCTCGAGGCTGTTCGGCGCCAACAGCCAGCGGTTGGCTGCCGGCTCGCCGCCCAGACCCGATGCGACGAGTTGCCGCGTCACCGGATCGATCAGCCGGATGAACTGCGTCGGCAGCAGCCCGAGCGCAACGCAGCCCAGCGCCAGCCAGGCCATGCCCACGCGCTCCCAGTGGCCGGCATCGTTGGCATGGGCGAGTTTCTCCTCGCGCGGCTGGCCGAGGAAGATCACGCCGAAGAACTTGACCATCGTGTAGCCGGCCAGGGCGGCCACCAGCACGATGAGCGCGGCAACCACCGGGATGAGCATGGTCAGGAGCGGCACCGGCAGTCCCGGCGTGAAGAGGAAGCTCTGCAGCAGCAGCCATTCCGAGACGAACCCGCCCAGCGGCGGCAGGCCTGCGCTGCTCAGCACGCCCAGCAGCGTGAGCCAGGCGACCCAGGGCATGGTCCGGATCAGTCCACCCAGCTTGCCCAGGTTTCTCTCGGAAGTGGCATGAAGCACGCTGCCGGCGCCAAGAAAGAGCAGGCTCTTGAAGAACGCGTGGCTTGCGACGTGATAGAGGGTCGCCGTCAACGCGAGTGCGGCCATCGGCTTCATGCCATAGGCTGAGAATATCAATGCCAGTCCCATGCCGGCGAACAGCAAGCCCATGTTCTCGATCGACGAATAGGCCAGCAGTCGCTTCATGTCGACCTGTACCGCCGCGAAGATCACGCCGAACAGCGCCGTCGCCAGGCCGATCGCCAGCAGCAGGCCGCCCCACCACCACATGGGGGTGTTCAGCAGGTCCAGGGACACGCGCAGCAGGCCGTAGATGGCCGTGTTGAGCATGACCCCGCTCATCATGGCCGAGACGGGGGAGGGCGCCGCGGGGTGGGCTTCGGGCAGCCAGACATGCAGCGGCAGGATGCCGGCCTTGGCGCCGAACCCGAACACCGCAAGCAGGAAGCCGGCCGAGGCCCACAACGGGGGCAACGCCTGGGCGCGCATGTTGGCGAATGTGTAGTCGCCCGTATCGGCCTGCAGCACGCCGAAGCACAGCAGGACCGCAATGGCGCCGATTCTCGCCATCGTGATGTAGAGATAGCCGGCGCTGCGCACCTCGGCCAGGCGGTGGTTCGCGGTCACCAGGAAGAACGACGACAGCGCCATCGTCTCCCACATCACCATGAACGAATACGCGTCGTCGGCGAGGATCACGCCCACCATGCTGACCAGGAAGACGTGGTACTCCAGGCACAGCAGGCCGGGCGGCGTGCCTTCGCCTTTGCGGAAGTAGCCGGCTGCAAATGTGGAGATGCCTGCGGCCGAGCCTCCGACCACCATCAGGAAGTAGGCCGACAGGCTGTCCAGGCGAAGATGGAACGGCAATGCGGGCAACCCGATGGGCAGCACGGCGACCTCGGGCGTGTCGAGCAATGCGCCCAGGGCCAGGCCGAAGAGTGCCAGCCCGAGCAGCGCGCCGGCAGGAAAGAACAGCCGGGACACCAGTGCCAATCGATGCAACGCCATGACGCCGGCGATGCCGATCAGAAGCCAGCCCAGCGCAACGACGAGTACCCAATCCAGCCAGAGCCAATGCGCGGGAGAGGGCAGGCTGGTCATGGCTGGGCACTCTGGAGGTCAGCGCGCCACGAGAGGATGCCTTTCACCGACCGTGAGGTTCGGCGAACAGGGCCTGCGTACAACTTCGAGTTCCATGGATCCTCAGCATTGCGTTGAAATCCAAAGGGTATCTTCAGCACATGGTATATGAATACCATGCGATCCAGGAAGGACTAGCTTCGCTGGTCTTTCAGCGCGGATGTGATCAGTGCAAACCCTGCCAGCAGCTGGCTGGCGGCGATGGGATCGAGGTCGGGCGGCTTGCGGATGGCTCCGAGCCGATACGTCTCGAGGGCATTGCCCTTGCAGGCGAACACGATGTTGTGGCTCTCCTCGCCATCTTCGACGACAAGAACGGACTCATTGAAGCTCTGGCGGATCCGGATCAGGTGGTCGACGCTTTCGGGGTCCCCGTGCTGCAGGTTGACCACCATGATCCCGTCGGGCCTGAGCGACTCGTAGCAGCCGTCATAGAAACCCTGGGAGCTCAGCTGGGCAGGCAGGCCTTCCAGGACATACCCGTCCACGATCAGGACATCGAAGCGGCTGGGATCGCGATGCACGAAGTCCGCGCCATCGGCCTGAAAGACCATGAACCGCGCATCATCAGGGGGGATGTGAAACTCATCGCGCAATGCGATGACATGCGGATTGATCTCGGCGACCTGGATCCGGGTCCGGCTCAGATAGCGATAGCAGAACTTGGCCAGCGATCCGCCCCCCAAGCCGATCATCCCGATGCTCCGGGGGTCGGGCTTGAAGAGCAGGAAGCCCATCATCGTGCGCGTGTATTCGAGCGCCAAGGCGTTGGGATCATTGATGCGCATGCGGCTCTGGATGTCGCTGATGCAGAAATGAAGGAGCTTGGAAGTGGCGGTCTCGTAGATGAAGGGTTTGACGTGTCGCACGGAGGCTGGGCTGTCGGGCATGAGCAAGAACGGTTCTTGGTTTCTGATGGGGGAATCGGGTTCAGCGCCGGGCCATGCGCGCCAGCGAAGCGCGGATGTGGGCAACATCCATGTTCGTGATCACCACGCGCGGGGTGAGAAACATCGGCGCGTCGAGTTCAAGGTCCGGCATCACAAGCAGGCATTGGCTGCGCATCGTTCAGTGCCGTCATCCGGTGGTGCGCGAGAACGCCCTCGCGTACGACGTCCGTGGACACGATGTTCCTGAGCAGGGAAACGCCACATGCTCCAAGTTCTGTGCGATAGAAATCGAATGTAATGCGTCTGATGTTTCATTGCAATGATAATTTCATTATCATATCTTCGCATCTGCCGATGCTTGCCACGGAGCGCCTGACCTCGACCTGGCTGGCGTGCCCGGAGAAGCGGGGCCAATTTTCTTTACCGACACCGCACGAAGGCACGCATGCTGCTCTATGGAAGTACCGACTCTGGTCACTCGTACAAAGTCAGATCTTTTCTCCTGCTGTCAGGGACAGCCCACAGTTATCAGTGGATTGATCTCGGCACGCCAAGATCGGAACGCCTCGCGGCATTCGTTGCGGCCAGCAAGTTCGGCGAAGTTCCCGTTCTGATCGATGACGGCATCGCGCATTGCCAGTCGAACGCCATCCTGATGCATCTCGCCCAGCGCACGAACGCTTTCCGCGGTCATGGAGCCGAATGGCGTTCGATCCTCGAGTGGCTTTCCTGGGAGGCGAACCGCATCGGCTTCAGCGCGCCCAATCTGCGCTTTTCGTCGTTGTGGGAGCCTCAGCCGCCCGATGTTCTTGCGTACCTGCGCAAACGGGTGCTCGCAGACTTGCAGACGCTCGACGAAGCGCTCTCAAGAACCGAGTTCCTCCTGCCTTCGGGTCCGACGATTGCGGACATCTCATGTTCCGCCTACCTCTTCTGGTTGTCTCAGACCGGTTTTGCGGAAGCCGACTACCCTCATATCGAGCGCTGGCTGGGTCTGCTGCGCGCGCTGCCTGGGTGGATGCATCCGGACGAAGCAATGAGGCCGGCACCACTGGCGGCCGGCACCTGAAGGCGTCCAACTGCAGGGAGTTGACTCAACTGCTGATGCCAAGCAGATCGAGCACGCCGCAGACGAAGGTGAGCGGATGCGGCGGACACCCGGGCACATAGAGCGCCGGCTTGAATCGCTGCAGGAAACTCCGGTCCAGCGTGGACGCGCCTTCGAACGGGCTCCCCGAGATCGCGCAGGCGCCGACCGCAATCACGAGCTTGGGGTCAGGCATGCCGTCCCAGCACAGTTCCAATGCCGCGGCCATGTTGCGGGTGATCGGTCCCGTCAGCACCAGGCCGTCCGCATGCCGCGGAGATGCCACGATGTCGATGCCATAACGCGCGATGTCGAAGTTGACGTTGGTGAGTGCATTGACCTCGAGCTCGCAGCCGTTGCAGCCACCGGCCGAGACGGATCTCAGCTTGAGGGAGCGGCCAAAGCGCTTGCGCAGCGCGTCGGACACCTTCACGGGATCGGGCATCGGTCGCGACGCGCTCAAGGTCAACCCCTCTCGATCGGTCGCGGCCAGCTTGAAGTCGTTCGTGAACGAGAGCTTTCCGCTGGGGCATGCGGGAACGCAGTCGCCGCACATCACGCAGCGCCCCAGGTCGATCTGCACCGGGTCGAGCGCGATCGCCCCGGTCGGGCATGCGGCCGCGCAGGCGTCGCAGCCCGTGTCGCAAGCGGCATTGCCGATGTCGGGCTTGCCGCGGAATCCGACTGGATTCGCCTGCCGGGGATCCTTGATGTACTGAGTCCCTTGCGAGATTCTCACGCTGATCGACTTGAGCACCGATGTTCCTAGAGATCGTTCCCGCAGTAGGAAAGATCAAAACTCTTGTTGCAGATGGGAAAGTCCGAGATCTCGTTGCCGCGCAGGGCGAATGCAAGGCCGAACCAGTTCAGCAGCGATGGATCCTGAACCTTGTAGTGGATCAAGCGCCCGTCGGGACCCGTCTCCAACGACTGGACCACGGGGCCTCGGAATCCTTCGCGCACCGAGACACAGAGCGTGTCGGGCGAAAGCGGCCCGGGCAACGCGGGCGCGACGCTTGCCAGGTCGAGTTCCGGCGTTTCGAGTACGCGGGTCAGCCAGCGGACCGATTCGTCGATCTCGCGCATGCGCAACTTCAGGCGCGCCCAGCAGTCGCCCGTTTCTTCCGTCAGGAGCGTGATCGGATCGCGGGTGTACAGCCGCCCAGGCAGGCTGACGCGCATGTCGACCGCCATGCCGCTGGCGCGCCCCGCCAGTCCCACGAGTCCGAGGTCCCGTGCCGCCTCGCTGCCGACAACACCCACCCCCCGGAAACGTGACCGGACGCTGCGTGCGTCGAGCATCAGATCGTTGACTTCGGCGAAGTCTTTCGCGAAGGCCGCGATGGTGGCGAGCAGGTCCTGCCGCTGTTCTTCGGAAATTCCGTATCGCACGCCGCCGGGGCGCAGCCACCCGCGGCCGAAGCGGCTGCCGCAGATCCGCATGCATGCATTGATGATCGCCGTGCGCAGGCGCCCATAGGTGGCCCCGCCCTGCAGGAATGCAATGTCGGTCGCCAGCCCCGTGAGGCTGGCCAGGTGCATGGCCACGCGCTCCAGTTCCAGTGCAACGCCACGCACCAGATCGGTCTCGATGCGGATCCGGGTGCCGGACAACGCCTCCACGGCGGCACAGTAGCCCCAGGCGTACGCGATGCTGCTGTCGCCGGCGATGGACTCGACCAGCGAGGCGAGTGCAAGCGGCGGGCGGCGCAAGAGCAACGCCTCGACGCCGCGGTGCTGGTAGCCGAGCTGGATCTCCAGGTGGTGCACCTGCTCGCCATGGCACATGAACCGGAAATGACCCGGCTCGATCACGCTGGCATGAATCGGCCCGACCCCCACTTCGTGAATCTCCTGGCCGCGTACCTTGAAGAACGGGTAGTCGGTCATGTGCTGCTGGTGCTCGCCCTCGTAGCGCACCGGCTTGAGCCAGGGATGCCCGGCAGGGATCAGCCCGGTCTGCTCCCACAGCTCCCGTTCGAACATCTGCGCGGCGGGATGCCGGGGCGTGAGCGACGGGAACGATTCATGGCGCCGCCCGCGTCCGCGCAGGATGCGCAGGCCCCCCTCACCGCCCATCACAACGGCCGTGACCACGGTGTCGCCGCCCGCATCGGGACGCCCGAAAAGCGTGATCAGCCGATCGCCGGCATCGAGCGCCTGCGCGCACCGGTCCACCCACGTCGCCAGATCGTCGGTCACGATCTCGCGGGTCTGCATCATGGCCAATGGTTCCATCACTGCCCGCCGATCGATTGCGCCACCTGGCGCAGGAGCTGGCTGATGGGCGCCGGGGTGTAGACGCCCAGCATGACCAGGGCCACGACGAACCCGAGCTTGGGTGCCGCGGTCACCCAGCTCCCGTCGGCCGGCGGAACCTGCCGGTCGGAGGGGCCCCACAGCATCGGGAAGATCGAGCGTCCCGTCGCGACAAAGATGATGGTCAGCATCGTGCACATCACGGTGAACGCGATCAGGTTGCCCGACTGCACGATGCCTGACAGGATCAGCATTTCCGCCATGAAGCCGCCGAACGGGGGAAACCCCAGCAGTGCGAATGTGCCCACGGCGAACAGCATTCCAGAGAATGGCAGCACCCGGATCACACCGCTCAGTGCCTTGATTTCATTGGTGCCATAGACCGCGCGCAGCCGTCCCGCGGTGAGGAACAGCAGGGCTTTCACGAAGGCGTTGCTGACGATGTAGAGCAGAACCCCGTACGCGGCAGCCCGCCCCACCGACAGGCCGATGGCGATCACGCCGGAAGAACTCACGCAGGCATAGGCAATCAGCCGCTTGTAGCTGCGCGCGGCCATCACCTGGATCGCAGCGACGGCCAGCGACAGGCAGCCCATGATCAGCAGCTGGTAGGCCACGAAGCCCGTGTCCCTGGCCTGGAACACCTGGAGAATTCGAAAGACGGCGACCACGCTGATGTTGAATTGCACGGCCGCGAGCAGCGCGCTCGTGCTGGTCGGCGCAGCCTCGTAGGTCTCCGGCATCCAGCTGTACAGCGGCGCGAGGCCGAGTTTGCTGCCCAGGCCGAACAGCATCAGCCCGAGCCCGAGGTGCCGCCAGGAATCGCCCACGGGCGGCACGGCGGCCGCCATCTGGTCGAGCGCGAAATGGATCTCCACCCCTTGCAGGTAGGCCGAGCGCGTGAGGCACATGATGCCCAGGAAAGTCAGCGCCAGCGACATGCTGGAGTACAGCAGGTAGCGCCAGGCGACCCGGTGCGGCGCCTTCGCGCTGCCTTGCGCGACCAGGGGGGCCGCGCACAGCGCGGTCAGTTCGATGAACGCCCACAACAACAGCAGGTTGTTGGCCATCACGCCGAAATTCATGGCCACCATGAAGGCCAGCGTGAGGGAGGCCCGGGACGGCATGTGCCTGGCCAGCGCAACCGATGTGTGGACCCGGGAGGCCATGTAGACGCTGATGCCCAGGAACACGATGTTGATCAGCAGCAGGAACAGCAGCGAGGTGGCATCGAGAACGAAATAGCGCTGCGCGAAGTAGAGCGGAAGCTGCGCCAGCGGCGTGCGTATGAAGACGGTGACCCACAGCCCCAGGATGGCCAGCGCCGCAGCGACCAGCGCCGGGCCGATCCACGGATGGCGTGTCTGCGGGAGCCGGCTGCCGGAACCGGCGGGCTCCACGGACCCGGGAGCACCCGGGGCGGCCGCGCCGGATTCGAGGGCGACGAGCCGGGTATTCATGTGCGCTCCTCCGCGGCATGCAGCGGATCATCCGCCTCGCCCGGCTCCCGCACGCCGACCAGCCAGCTGCCGACACCGGCCGTGAGCAGGTAGATGGCGCTCAGCGTTGCATGAACAGGCCATGGCCAAGGCTCGGGAAGCAGCGACTCGAACAGCGCCAGCGCGTTCTCCATGAAGAGGACGGCCACCAGCTGCGCGGGCGGCGAGTTGTTGGTGGCAAGCACCAGCAAGGCCACGGCCACGGTGGCGCCGACGACGCCGAGCGTGAAAGCCTGCCGATCGGACATGGCCGGTGCACCGAACTCGAATGCCAGCACGATGAGCGCGACGGCAGTGGCCCAGGTGAAAAGGTTCGACGGCATCAGGTCCATGTTCGGTTCGATGCGCAGACGGATGGCGCGGCGCAGCAGCAGCGGGGCGACGGCGCCGCGCACCACAAGAACCTCCAGCAGTGCCACGAGGACGTGGGGTGAGAGCTGTGCCTGCTGCGAGGTGCCGCTCCAGCCCAGAGCCAGTGCCTGCACGGCAAGCCAGACCGGGATGGACTGAATCTTGCTGAAGAAGACCGGGACGACCGTGGCGGCCAGAAAGATAACCAGTGGCAGTGTCATCAGGGCCTCGTCAGCCAGCCGGCGCCGGCCAGGCACAGGGCCGCGAGAGCCGATGCCAGCATCAGGTATCGCGGCACCAGCCGCATGCGCAGCCGTGCGACCAGCGACTCGGTGCACCCGACCACCACGGCAACACCGGCCATGGCGCATGCCGAGAAGAGAACGCAGGCCAGCGGTGCGGCCAGGGGGTCGAAGGGATTGAGCAGGGCTGCCACCAGGCCGGCATAGATGGTCATCTTCAGGGCCGCGGCGTATTGCATCGCCGCCAGTTCCGGGCCACTGTGGTCGAGGATCATCACCTCGTGAATCATGGTCAGTTCGAGGTGTGTCGACGGATCGTCCACGGGCACCCGCGAAGCCTCGGCCTGCAGCAGGATGAACAGGACCACGATCAGCGCTGGCGCCAGCCAGCGGAACGATTCGGCCTGGTGCAAATGGCCGATGAGGCCGGCGAAGCTGGCGTGGCCGGTGACGACACCGGCAGTGCCGACGAGCAGGAACAGCGCGGGTTCGACGAAGGCGGTGAACGATGCCTCGCGGGCCGCACCCATTGCCTCGAAGGCACTGCCGACGTCCATGGCCGACAGCATGAGAAAGATGCGCGCGAGCGCGAGCGTGTAAGCAAAGAAGACGAAGTCGTGGTTGAACTCCAGTGGTGCGAATCGGCCGAGATTCGGCGCGATCATCGCGGCGAGCATGGATGCGGCCAGGACCACCCAGGCGCCCGTGCGAAACAGCGGCGTGGCCACGCCGCTGAGCACCGGTCGCTTCCTCATGAGGCGCAGCAGGTCCCAACCCAACTGCATCAGCGGCGGACCCTTGCGCCCCGCCCACATCGCCTTGGTCCGGTTCACGAGGCCGACCATCAGCACCGGCATGCCGAGCGCCAGCAGCACATGCGCGAATCCCGCTGGAAGCGTCATCGCAGCGGCCCGCTCACCAGCATCAGCACGCCTGCGATCACGACGATGCCGATCAAGGCCGCGGCGAAGGCAACGCGCGGATCATCTTCATGCAACCGCTTGGAGAGATCGCTCGCCGAGGCATCGCCGTGGCCGATCACCGAGAAGAGGCGCCGTTCCACCGCGTCCACGCAATCGGTGATCAGGTAGCTTTCGGCCGGGAAATAGCCCGTGGGCAGCTTCTGCCGCCGCAGCATCACCATCACGCCGCGAAATCGCGCACTGAAATCCGAGGAGAAGCTGGACCCGGTGTACTGCATGCGCGAGTTCGGCGCACCGTAGCCGCATCCCCAGGTGACATGGCTCGAAGCGGTGGGGGATGCCACTCTGGAGCGCAGCCAGATGAGCACCTCGATCAGCAGCACGAGCCCTCCGGAAACCATGCCGATCCAGGTCAGCGTGGTGGCGATGGGTTGCAGCACATCGCCTGCGGGGCCGGGCAGGGTTCTCAGTGCGATGCTGGCGGGGCCCTGTACCAGCTTGAAGCCCAGCACCGGAATCACGCCCAGCGCGACAACGCCGATTCCGTGCACGCCCATGGGGGCCAGCATCCAGCGGCTCACCTCGGTCGGCCGCGCCACGCTGCGGTCTCGCGGTGTGCCGAGAAAGACCACGCCGAAGGCGCGCGTGATGCTCAACGCGGACACGGCACCCACAAAGGCCAGCAATGCGCCCGTGGCGCAGAACGCCACCTTCGCCCAGACGCCGATCGGCGCACTGGTGAACAAGCCCGAATAGATGACGAACTCGCTGGTGAAGCCGTTGAGCGGCGGCATCGCCGCAATCGCGACGCCGCCGAGGATGAAGCTCAGCGACGTCCATGGCATCAAGCGGGACAGCCCGCCCAGCTTCTCCATGTCGACGGTGTGCGTGGCCTGGTAGACCGCGCCGGCCGCGTAGAACAGCTGGCACTTGAAGAACGCGTGGTTCAGCACGTGCAGCAATCCCCCCGCGAATCCGATGGCGACCAAGGAGGCGTTGCCCCAGCTCAACCCCAGGCAGCCGACGCCGAAGCCGATGCCGGCAATGCCGACGTTCTCGGTCGAGGAGTAGCCCAGCAGGCGTTTCAGGTCGCGCTGGCCGACCGTGTACAGGGCACCGATCAGCGCGGACAGCGCGGAGAAGCCGATCAGGAACCAGCCCATCCACTCGTCGGGCTTGCCGATCAGGAAGACGAAGCGCACCAGTGCGTAGAGTCCGGCCTTGTGGATGACACCCGACATCAGCGCGGAGACATGCGCAGGCGCCGCGGCATGGGCACGCGGCAACCAGGAATGAAAAGGGAAGAACGCCGACTTCAGGCCGAAGCTCGCGATCAGCAGGAGGAAGACCAGGTTGCGCTCCGCGCCGGCATTGTTTCGCAGCCATTGCCCGAAGCTGCCGAGATCCCAGGAACCCGAATGGGTGTAGAGGATCATGAAGGCGGCGACCAGGAAGATCAGGCCGATGTGCGTCGACACCAGGTAGTTGAAGCCGGCGAAGCGGACCTTCTGGTTCGTGTAGTCCCAGATGACGAGAAGCCAGGCCGCCAGCGCCGCGGTCTCCCAGCCCAGCAGGAAAATCAGCGCATGGTCCGCGGTATAGACCAGAACGAACGACAGGGAGGTCAGGTTCAGCAGCGCATAGTGCAATCCCACGTGCCGCGTCGACTTGAAGTAGGGCCTGAGGTAGCCCACGGCGTAGATGCCGCCCAGCATGGTCATCGGAAGCGACCAGACGAGAAAGAACGCACCGAGCGCATCCAGCCGCACCTTGAGCGTGCCCACCGGATAGGCCCATGCCAATTCGCCGACAACCGGCGCACCTCCGGCCAGGATGGGGATCGCCGCCGCCCAGACCAGCGCCACGGCCATCAGCTGCGAAAGGATTCCAACACCGGCATGCACGGCATTGCGCATGGGCAGCAGGCAAACAGCAGCGCCCAGCAGCAAGACGAAGACGGCGGCATTGAGAGCCGTCATGGGTGTCCCCGGACTGTGGGCGCCGAAAGGTACGACGCCGTCCTGCTGCCTCGAAGGTGCCCAGCCGAGCGCTTCAGCGGCCCGAATTTACGGGCCACGTGCGCCATGCATGAATCGACGAAACAATGCAAATGAAGAGCTCCAGGATCTCGGCCAAGCAGGCGCTCAGAATGCCCGCAGGTTGCAATTCGATTGCACTGGATGATACTATCATTATCATGAAACTAGCATAGGGATACCTCATGGAACTCAAGACGGCGCGCCTGACGGTGCTGGTTGATCCCTCGAAGAAGAAGGCTTTTGAAGCGCTTTGCGCGCGGCAGGACGTCACGCCCTCGCAGGTGGTCCGACGCCTGATCCGCGACTATCTGGCTCATCACGGTGTGACCTTTGTTCCCAGTGGGATGGAGCAGGAAGAAGAGCTGGTTGAAAAACCGTGAGCGCGCCCTCGCTCGACAGGCCCGCCTGCCCCGCTTCGCCGTAGGCAACGCCCTTTGGGCGGGAACCCTCGAAAGGGCCGGACGTGCTTGCGCATGACGCCAAAGGCGGAGAACACAAGCCGGACAACGGCGTCCCTTCCGGGGCGCTTGATGATGTGCGCCTGGGTCGCCTGGCTCGTGAATGGCGCGATCGCGCGCAGCTGGGAGATCAGATCGCCCACGGCGTTGCCGATGCTTTCGAGGCGGAAATACAGCGTCGCGAACGGCGAATGGAAGGCGCTTCCGAGGTGAAGCGGGTCCGAAAGGAAAGCGCAGCTTCACGGCGCTGGTGGAAATTCTGGTAGGCCGCAAGATCGTGCGCTGGATCTCTCATGGATTGCGCTGCCTGCTGCAACGTTTGGGCGCCGCCCCCGAGCATCGGGTTTGTAGCCCGGCATCAAGAAATGATTCGTCCATCAAAACTACGGAGACCGTGATGTTCGCGATAGGAAAATGGGAACTCGAGAGCCGTGGGGTCAAGCTTCCCAACGGCCATTTTGCGCCGGCGGCATCTGCGACTTATCGTTCGGAGCCGCGCCCGGATGAGCATCGCATGCAATGGTTGGAGCCGACATTTGCGACCGAGGTCGAGGCCGCCGAATGGGGCATGAAAGAGATCAGGGCTTGGCTCGAGGCCCGCTTGGATTCGGGCGAATAGGTGCTCGCTGGCATTTCGGACGATGGCTGCTTGGCTGTCGATCTTCGCCCCGGAGATCGCCGAGCCTGTCTCGACATGAGAGGCGCAGAACGGGTAAGTGATTGAAGGCTGAAGGCTGAAGGCGAGGGCGCTGCATCGCAGGGCGCCGGCGTGGATCATTTGCACGCCGAAAATATACGCATTGAGTATATTTTCTTTTGAGATCTCTGCGCATGGCGTATATTTCACGCATGAGCCAGCAACAAGACCTCCTGCGCGACGCGATGCGCCGCCTCAATCTCACGCGCGATGCTTTTTCCGAACGGCTGGGCGTGCGCCGCCGCGCGCTGGACACCTGGCTGCTGCCGTCCGACTCGAGCGAGTCGCGGGCAATGCCGGAGATGGTCGGCAAGTTCGTGGCCGAGATTCTTCAGCGCGAGGCGCTCGACGCCGGCTCGGTGGGCACAGGGCAGCGCCCGCTCGCGCAGCGCATCGCGGCCGAAGGCAAGCCGCAGCTGCTGTCGGTTGCGCAGTTCGACCGCGGCAGCCTCGAGGACCTGTTCCACGTCGCCGACGTGATGCAGCCGATTGCGCGCCGGCAGAAGGTCACGCGCATCCTCGAAGGCGCCGTGCTCGGCAGCCTGTTCTTCGAAGCCAGCACGCGCACGCGCGTGAGCTTCGGCGCCGCCTTCTGCCGGCTCGGCGGCACGGTGTGCGACACCACGGGCTTCACCTTCTCGTCGATGGCCAAGGGGGAGTCGATCTACGACACCAGCCGCGTGATGAGCGGCTATGTCGACGCACTGGTGGTGCGCCATCCCGAGCAGGGCTCGGTGGCCGAGTTCGCACGTGCCACCAACATTCCGGTCATCAATGCCGGCGACGGTCCCGGCGAACACCCGAGCCAGGCCATCCTCGACCTGTACACCATCCAGCGCGAGTTCTCGCGCATGGGCAAGCTGGTCGACGGCACGCACGTGGCGATGGTCGGCGACCTCAAGTACGGCCGCACCGTGCATTCGCTGATCCGGCTGCTGTCGCTCTACCGCGGGCTGAAGTTCACGCTGGTTGCGCCACCGTCGCTGGAGATGCCGGCCTACCTGGTCGAGCTGGTCGCGCGCAACGGCCATGTCATCGAGCAGACCTCATCGCTGGCGCAGGGGCTGCGCGGGGCCGACGTGGTCTATGCGACACGCGTGCAGAAGGAACGGTTCGCGAATGGAGAAACGCTGGAGGGCTACACGCCCGAGTTCCAGGTGTGCAAGGCCCTGGTGGATGCGGCCTGCAAGCCCGACACGATCCTCATGCACCCCTTGCCGCGCGACGGGCGCCCGGGCGCGAACGACCTGAGCGTGGACCTCAACCACGATCCGCGGCTGGCGATCTTCAGGCAGACCGACAACGGCATCCCGGTGCGCATGGCGCTCTTTGCAGTGCTGATGGGCGTGGACCAGCAGGTGGCGCGCTCGATGCGCGATGCAGGCTGGCGTTCGCCCGCGCACATCGGGCCGGACGATGCGGACTTCGACGGGCTCGACTGAAACTACAAAGCACCTTTTCATGCGCCGGTGCATGACGGGAGGGGTGCGCTCCTAGACTGGGTGTTCTGGCGTCCGGGCGGGCGCCTCGAGGACATCGAATGAAGAACCACCTTTCCATGCAACCCCTGGCCGGCGTGCGCGTGCTCGACCTGTCGCGCGTGATGGCGGGCCCGCTGTGCGGCATGGCACTGGCCGATCTGGGCGCCGACGTGATCAAGGTCGAGCATCCCGAGCGCGGCGACGACACGCGCGACTGGGGCGTGCGCATCGGCCGCCACAACACCTCCTACTTCAACAGCTGCAACCGCAACAAGCGCTCCATCTGCGTGGACCTGCAGGACGAGGATGGCCGGGCGCTCGTGCGCAAGCTCGCGGCGCAGTGCGACGTGGTGATCCAGAACTTCAAGTACGGCGGTGCGCAGAAGATGGGCCTGGGCTACGAGGACCTGCGCAGGATCAACCCGAAGATCATCTACTGCTCGATCTCGGGCTACTCGGTGCTGAGCCAGGAGAAGGCGCGGCCGGGCTACGACCTGGTGATCCAGGGCGAGACCGGCCTCATGGCCATGAACGGCGAGGAGGGCCAGGGTCCGCTGAAGTTCGGCATCGCCGCGGTCGACATGTTCACCGGCATGTACTCGGCCCAGGCCATCCTGGCCGTGCTGTACGAGCGCACGCGCACCGGCGAGGGCCGCCACATCCAGATGTCGCTCTACGACAGCGGGATGATGATCACGTCCTACTACGGGCTGACCGCCTGGCTGAACAAGGGCGATCCCGCGAAGTTCGGCAACTCGCATCCGTCCATCGTGCCCTACGGCGTGTTCGAGGCCGCGGACGGCCCGCTGGTGATTGCCGTCGGCAACAACGGCCAGTTCAGGAAGTTCTGCGACGAGGTGATCCTCTGCCCGGAGCTGCCCGTCGATCCGAAGTTCGCCACCAACACCGAGCGCTCGAAAAACCGGCATGAGCTGCTGCCCATCCTGCTCGGCAGGATCGGGCAGTTCTCGCGCGCCGATCTCCTCGAGCGCATGAACAAGGCCGGCATTCCGTGCGGCCAGGTGCTGGGCCTGTACGAGGCGCTGCAGTCCGACCGGACGGCGCAGACCCAGGTCTGGCACCGGTTCGAGGATGCGGAAGCGGGGGCGCAGGCCGTCCACGCACCGCCCTACATCATCGACGGCGCGCGCTCGGGCGTGCGCCACCCTCCGCCGCACCTGGGGGAGCACACGGCCGAGGTGCTGCGTGAATTGCTGGACCTGGGCGACGGCCAGCTCGAGTCCCTGACCCGGAGAAGCGTCATCAAATGACGGAAATCGGACAAGGCCCGGACCCATTGCCCTGCGAGGGCGATGAATCCGGGCCTTGCCGATGGCCTGTGCCGTTCAGTGCGATTGCTTGGGCAGGTTCAGGCCGCGCAGGACAGGAAGCCAGCGGTCCGCCTCGGCCTTGATGAACTTGTCGAGGTCCTCGGGCGTGCCGCCGCGCGGCTCCATGCCGATGGCGCGGGCGCGGGCCACGAAGTCGGGATCGGCGATCACCTGGTTCACCGCCTTGTTCAGGCGGTCGATCACCGGCCGGGGCGTGCCGGCGGGCACCGAGAGGGAATACCAGAGCGTGGCTTCCATGTCGTAGCCCTGCTCCTTGAAGGTGGGCGCGTCGGGCACCTGCGGCAGGCGCTGCGAATCCATCACGCCCAGCACGCGCAGCTTGCCCGCCTTCACATAGGGCAGCGATCCCGTGATGGAGGTGCCGTGGATGTCGATCTGGTTGCCCAGCAGGGCCTGCAGCGCGGGCGCATCGCCGTTGAAGGGAATGTGCAGCGTGCTGAAGCCTTGTTCCTTTTCGAAAGCGATGGGCGCCAGGTTCGTCAGGATGGCTGCGCCCGGCGAGCCGCGGTTGATCTTGCCGGGGTTCTGCCTGGCATAGGCCACCATTTCCTTGATGTTCTTGTAGGGCAGGTCGGTGCGCCCCACGACGATGGCGGGCTGGTAGGCGATCTGCGTGACCGGGGCGAAGTCCTTCGCCGGATCGTAGGGCAGCTTCTCATAGAGCACGCTGTTGTTCGCCAGCGTGCCGAGCGACGACACCAGCACCGTCTGCCCGTCGGGCTTGGCGCGCGCGACGTAGTCGGCAGCGAGGATGCCGCTGGCGCCTGGCTTGTTCTCGATGATGACGTTCAGGCCCTGCTTGTTGAGCTCCTGGGCCAGGATGCGGCAGTACTGGTCGGTGCCGCCGCCTGCCGCAAAGGGCACGACGATGCGGATCACCTGCTGGGCGAGCGCGGGGGCGAGTGCGCAGGCACCCAGCGCCAACCCGAGGACGAGTTTTCTATAGCTCATTTTGTCTCCTGTTCCGGCCCGGGATCGGGCTCTGGAGCCAGTCTAGGTGGCTGCCTTTGACGCTGCGCTGCACGAAATGAAAAGCAGCTTTGCGGGAAGCGCCGGCAGGCGTGAGCCCGGCCTTGCACACTTCGCCGATGACCGTGGAGATCACCAGAATCGGGATGACCAAGGACCAGCTGGGCGAGAGCCCTTGCTGGGATGCCGACGCGCAGGCGCTGAACTGGATCGACGCGCTGGGCGGCGCGCTGTGGCGGCTGCGCGCCGGGGCCGAGCAGCCCGAGCGGCATGAGCTGCCGGCGCCCGTGGGCTCGATCGCGCCCTGCCGCGGCGCGGCCGTGGTGGTGGCGCTGCGCAACACCTTCGCGCGCTACGACTTCGCCACGCGCACACTGCAGCACCGGGCCGGCATCCCGGTGGACCACCCGAAGGTGCGCTTCAACGACGGCAAGTGCGATCCGGCGGGCCACTTCCTGGCCGGCACCATGCACGTCGACCGCCAGCCCGGCGAGGCCATCGTGGGAGGCCTCTACCGGCTGCGCACCGACCACCGCGTCGAGCAGCTGGCCGACGACATCGGCTTTGCCAACGGACCCTGCTTCAGCCCCGACGGCCGCGTGCTGTACCTGGCCGACAGCCTGGAGCGCACCATCTGGGCCTACGACTACGACCCTGACGGCCCGCTGCGCAACAAGCGCGTGTTCGCGAGGACGCATGAATTCGATTCGGGCCCCGATGGCGCGACGGTCGATGCAGAGGGCTTCGTCTGGACCGTGCTGACCCGCGCCGCCAGGCTTGCGCGTTACGCGCCCGACGGCAGGCTGGAACGCCTGATCGATTTGCCCGCGAGCTATCCGACGAGCATCTGCTTCGGCGGACCACGTCTGGAGCACCTGTACCTGACCAGCATTTCCCGCAGCGCGCGCCTGCAGGGGAACAAGGCGCAGGACGGCGGGCTGTTCCGGATCGAGGGGCTGGCCGCGCCGGGACTCATGCCCGACCGCTTCGGAGGTTGCCAGAGCGCTGAGCTGGAAGTTACAAGCAGGATCTCTTGACGACGTTCGCGTCCAGCAGTTGGCGCGGCGGGCCGGCGGAGATGATGGCGTTGTAGAGTTTCGTGAGAGTGCGCTGTTTTAGATCATTTTCGTGCCCCGGTTTGGCTACAGGTCGCGCCGGGAACCCTGCGGCCTGCTCCTCGGGAGTGAGGGCCCAATCGGTCCATTCGGGTGGGTTGAGGTAGTGGTCGCGCAGCTTGAATAGTTATTTGGCTGCCGGTGCGATTGCGTTTGCCCTTTGATCAACCTCGCGCGCCACAACCTCCAGCGCGCAACTCTCCGGCGGCGGCAACCTCGCTACCGCTCGGGCCTTGAATGATTTTCCGTATCGAGCCACTCTCGTCCTTCATCGCCGCCCCCGGGGTTCTTGGTTCGAAGGAGGCGACAACTATTCTGACGCGCGTGGGGAGGGCAGAGGCGCACAGGCATACGTCTTCAGCCGTGCCGTCTGCCGATCTCTGTTGATGATGGGACCTTGGCTCTCTTCTCATTTTATGCGACGGCGCGCGCGTTCACCTCGTGCTGGACAACCCGAACATTCATTTCGGGAAATGCTTCGACGATGTGTTGGGAGCGCGCGCAGCCAACACGCTGCTGCGCTGGGTGCGCTTTCACTACACGGCCAAGCACGCAAGTTGGCTCAACATGGCAGAGAACGAGATCGGCATCCTCACCCGCCATTGCCTGAACCGCCACTTCCCCAGCCAGCAACTTCTGCGACGCGAAGTCGATGCCTGGCAAACAGATCGAAACGCGTTGCGCCGAACCATCGAGTGGAAGTTCACTCGACAGGACGCAGATCACAACCTCGGGCGTCATTGCGTTTCGGAACTTACGTGTTGGTGTGCCAGTTCATTTGAGTACGCTGAGCCCACCCGCTCCCGCCGCAACGTAGACACGGCCATTGTTGACCGCGGTGGCTACCGCTCCTCCCACCACACCCTTGAGGGCCATCATCCTCGGCGCAGCAACGTTGCTCCAATCGAGTTTGACGACGCCGGCGTCACCGTAGGCGACATAGAACAACAGGCGCGGCGTCCCCAGCGTATAGACCGAGCCAGCGCCACCGCTCAGTGGTTGATTGGCTGGGAAGTACTGCGGGGTCATGTACAGCGCTCCTCCCTCGAGGTTCTCAAAGCCGGCAAGCTTCTGCAGTTTGAAATAGCCGGCTGCGGCGGGGCGGCATTCGGCCACGCCACCCTGCTTGGCGCTGAGCTTGGTGACGTCGGTGACGGCCAGGCAGGCATCGGGCGCCTGGCCCGCCGGCACCACCGCCGGGCGCTCCTCGGAGGCGGGGCGGATCAGGTCGAGCATGCGATAGGCCACCAAGCCGAAGCTGTCGTAGCTGAAGTAGGCCAGGTCACCCACGATATGCACGTCGACGCTCTTGCCATCGGCCGAGCCGAACGCGTTGTCGTCATCGGCCTTCAACGGCTCGAAGGTCTTGATGAGGTGATTGACCACGGTCAGATCTTCTGCTCGGCCAGTGGCCAGGAAGTCCGTCATGTCTACCACCGAGACACCATAAGAACCGGCTGCCACCACCGCGTAGGTGCGCCGGGTCGCAGGATTCGCCCACAGCTTGACTGAGGCCGCACGCCCCAGCGGCGGCTTGCCGCTGGCACCCTCGGAGTCCCCGATGTTGGCCACCACGTGGGCGCCCGAGGCCGGGTCGGCAGTGGTGTCGTAGACGGTCAGGCCGTTGTCGCCGTCAGCCACGATGGCGTAGTTGCCGGAGTAGGCCACTCCGTAGGCATGGTCCTGGCCTGTGATCTTCACCTTGCCCACGGCGCCGGCCTCGGTGTTGTGCTCGAATACACCGCCCTTCGCGTTGACCAACGCTGGCGAACCCACCTGCGCGCTGCCGCCGGTGACGGCCGAGACGTTGATGCGGCGCATGCCCAGGCTCTGACTCATCACGTAGGCTTGGGCGGGGTCGCCGGCGAATGCCACCTTGAACGCATGCGGGGTGGGCAGCACGCTGTCGCTGATGGGATATTCGCTTTGCAGCGTGTTGGCCACCAGATGCGGGTCGTCGATGGGATTGATACCATCGGCGATGCGCCAGACGCTTACCCCGTGCGGGCCATCACCCAGGTAGAGGTGGTTGCCTGAGACTGTGACGCCTTCGGTATGTCCGATGGCGATGGGCTGGCCGGCTGAGCCGTCCTCGTACGCGCCGACTTCGTTGGTACTCACCAGGCTGACCGGTACGGCAAATCGGCTGGCTTCGGCCACCCCGGCGGTCTTGAGGTCAATGATGTCGACGAAGCTCACCCCGCCTGCACCCGACGCCTCTACCACGTCCACCTGCCCGGAGGCCCTGGTGTTGCCTCCCACCATGAACAACGAGCCGCCATGGCCGTTGATCTCACCGGTGACCAGCATCACCGGCGCGGTGTAGTTGCCGTTCACGGCCGTCAGGAACTTCGGCATCGACTCGTCGCCCACGGGAACCGGCGTCATGTCATAGGACGTGACGAATTCGTAGTCGGGCCAGTGGATCCGTGCGTCGGTGTTGTTGTTGTATGGGCCGCTGCGCCATTCGGTAGCGGGGGCCTCGGCACCCTTGAGCACAACCAGGCCGGCGAAATGATCGGTGTAGTAGGCGTGGAATTTCGTGCCATCGTCCGGATCGGGTACGACGCGCACGCCTATTACGCCGGCTTCCTTGAGCATCCCGGAGCCGGAGTGCGACAGGATTCCTTTCTTGTCGGAGTTCGCAGGAGGTTCGTCGGGCCCGTGGGCGGGCGCGGCCGGCACGTAGCCTGCATAGACGGGCGCCGCGGCGTTGGTCACATCCACGGCCACCAGGCCGCCGAGGGAATAGGCCACATAGGCCATGGTCCGGCCGTTTGGCAGGTTCACGAGGTCCATGTCGCGCGCGTTGTAGTAGTACTTGCCGTAACGATCGAATTCGGCCCAAGGATAGGCTGCCAGGCTGCTCTTCTCGCCAAGTTCGGCTGCGGCCTGCTGGTACGTGGGCATACCGTCTGCGTCGACGAAGGCCGCATTGACCAGCAAGCTGGTGTTGCAGGCCGGTTTGCGATCGGGAAAGCCGAACCAGTCCTCCTGCGCGCTGTTGGCGCAATCGGCGTAGAGGTTGTAGTGGCCCTGGCGCGAGAGGTCGGCCGGGTCGAAAATGCCTACCCCCAAGAAGCCCAGCGCCGCATAGAGGCGTCCGTCGTGCCGCTTGAGGCTCAATGGCTCGCCCCACGGGGATTCACCCGCGTACTTCAGCGTCCAGGTCTGCGCGCCATCGATGGCGAGCACACCGTCACCGCCAGCGTTCAACAATTTCGATAGCTTGGTCTTCTGGATGCCGAAGGAAGCGTTGGCCACGAACAACTCGTCGTCGCTCGTCGCGTTGGTGCCCTGGTCATCCACCAATAGGTCGGACACCACCCCGTTGGTCAGCGGCGCGATCGCCGCCGGCTCGGTGAAAATCGAGCCGCCACCGTCCGTGTAGGTGTATGGTGGCGGAAGGTAGCTCACCGTCATGGTTCGCACATAGGTCATGGCCGCAGGGTTGGTGATGTCCACCACCCCAATGCCCTTGCCGCCCATGGAAAGCAAGGCATAGTCCTGGCCGCCGAAGCCTTTGACCACCGTGATGTGCTGGATATAGCCCGGCGCGCTGATCTCGATTACCGGGCCCTTCGTCATTCCGATGCGGGTGGCGGCGAACCGATTGGCCATGGTGTACAAGGCCCAGTCGACGGTGCCGTCGTTGTATAGCGCGACGTCCTGCGTGGCGCCACCGACCTGTGCCACCAGCGTGTCGATATTGGCTTCGATGATCGTGATGGGCGAGACGGGGTCGGGTGTAGCGGTGGGAGGGCTGTCGGTAGGTGTGCTGCTGGTGGGCAGGATGGGGAAATAGCCCGCTGAGCCGCCTCCACCGCCGCAGCCTGCCATTACCAAGGCGGCGGCGAACGTCGCCGACAGGCCGACGATCCGTGAC
The DNA here is from genome assembly GCF_000463015.1 of Variovorax paradoxus B4. NCBI lineage: Bacteria > Pseudomonadati > Pseudomonadota > Betaproteobacteria > Burkholderiales > Comamonadaceae > Variovorax > Variovorax paradoxus. Next base: position 566,423 of record NC_022234.1, read on the forward strand.
ATTCGTTTGACCAAGAACTCTAGCGTGCGGGCCATATGGGACTCCAATGAGGATATGTGAGACGGTAGGTGGGTAACTGAACGAAAGCCGAGTTTCAAAGATGTCGCGGGAGGCGCGTTGATCCAGCGCAAGCGCGCTTGAAATCGGCAACCCTGGCAACTTGGCTGGCTGCAGTTGCCTGCGCGGTCTCGTGGCCGTCGGCTTACAACGCATGAAATATCGGCAATGACCGCGTGGCTCATTCGACACGGCTGCCGGACGACTCCCGGCCCCTGTGCTCGATCACGCGCAACGCATGGACATGCCGACGCAGGCAGGGGTCTGACAACGGGCGACGACTCCACGTCTCCAACTCGGCTATTTCCCGGCAGGCCGGGAAGCTGCAGGCCTGTAGCCCCAGGGCGAGTGCGACGTGTGCTGCCATCGGCTTCACACTCTTGTGCTTGGCAACACGACAGGCGCTCGAATCGTTGAAAGGACAGCTGTCGGAGGCGGCCCGGCTTCAGGACAGCGCCCAGGGCGAAATTCGGCGTCTGCGGGATGCGCTTGCGCAGGCCCAGGCGCAACTGGACGCGCAGCGGCTCGAGCACCGTGCCGCCATGACAGCACGCGAGGAAGCCCTGAAGGAAGCCCAAGCGCGGCACACGGTGCGTGAGCACCGGTTGCTGGGCGACATCGACCGGGAGCGCCTGGCGGCCCGCCAAGCGGCTTCTGAACTTGCGAAGGAGCACAAGCTGCGCACCCGCACCGAGGAAGAACTGCTGTGGCCGGTGACCCCGAACTACGAGCGCTTCTAGGAAAGGTGAAGGTCAGTCCGCGCCCACAGTCAAGCGAATGGTGCGGCGTGTGCGTGGATAGTGGCCTTGCGGTAATTGGCCAAGCGAAAGTCCTTGCCAGCCCGATGGGTCGCTACTCCACCTTCTTTGGCGCGGCAATGACGGACGCCGGTGACGGCGTCGAGCTTCTTCGTGAGCTCGTGTCTAACAGCGTGCCGGTCTCCAGGAGGCGCGCCCGCCGGAGTGATCCTCTGCGTTGACCAGGTCAGCCTGTGTTCTCGCGATAGCATTCCTTCGAGAGCCAGTTGGCGAAATTGGCCGTGAGGTGGACGGCAACGGTCCTCCCTCAAGCGCCGCGGTGCTTCCTCTTACATCAACAATTTCGACGACCCAGCGCGCACAGCAATGCCAGTACTTCAGCACTCAGGCCGACGCGCGTCGGCGGGCCGCTGCTCTCTGCTCAGCTTCAACGCCGAACGGCTGCTATTAGGCGGTTATTCCGCTCAAGCGTAGAGCGGAAAAGCGAAGCACATTTGTAGCCGGGGTGGTTGTCTCGGACTTTGTTGCTCGCGGTTTGCGCCTCACGAAGTCGACTCGCCCGGTCGTCTCAGACTTCGGAACGTCGCCCGGAAGGGTCGCTCCGACCATTTCACTGATGATTGTGTCTCAGACATTCATGGCAAAGAATATGTTCTTTGCCATGAATGTCTGAGACAGCGCTTAGAATCTATCCGTAAATTATGTTGATCTTCAATGACACTTTGCGGAACGCGATGATGGCGGCGGCTATGTGATTGAGGGCGACGAAGCTGCGTTCGAGCTTCTCGTATCGCACGAGCAGCTTGCGAAAGCGATTGAACCAGCTGTGGCAGACCTCGACCCCCCAGCGCCGTGCCCTCTTCGTGGGGTCGCGCCGCTTGGCATCGACCGCCTTGCTGCGATCAACGACGTGAGGAATGTAGCCATGCGATTCGATGATCTGCAACGCGCGCCGGCCTCGGTAACCGCCATCGGCACACAGGTGCTTGCTGCGCCGCTGGCTTGGCCTCTTGCGTTTGACCACGATGGCTTGCAGCGCGGCATCGAGTTGCGTCACGTCATGCTCATTGGCTCCGGTCGCGACGCGCGACAACGGGACGCCACGACCGTCCACCAGCAGGTGGCGCTTGCTCCCTTTTCCCCGACCGGTCGGGTTGCGTCCGACCGCCTCTTGCGCCAAGGGAGCCTTGAACATGGCCCCGTCGATGCTCTGCCATCGCCAGGCGATGCCTTCCATCTGGTCATACTCGGCAAGCCCAGCTTTCCAAATGGCCTCGAACACGCCCGCGGCCTCCCACTCCAGGAAGCGCTTGTGCACGGCGCTGGCGCTGCCAAAGCGTTCCTTGGGCAGTGCCTTCCACTGGCAGCCCGTGCGCAACACGAACACGATCGCCTCGAACACTTGTCGTGCGGGCTTGGGTGGCCGCCCCGCTCCCGCCTTGCGCAGGTACTCCTTATCCGCGGGACGCTCGCGCACCGGGATCAGCGGCTCGACGCGCCGCCAGAATTCATCGGTCACCACCCAAGATTCGACCCGCTTGCGCGTCGCCATGCATTCGCCTCCATGCCGTGTGAATGACGGCTCAGGACGAGATTCTACTATTTACGGATAACTTCTTAATGTCCGAGACAAGCCCCATCAGCCGGGGCGAACGTTGGCGGCGTGGGGGCATCGGACATGTCCCCTCCTATGACGAAGGCAGCGCGAGCATTATGAAAAATTAAACTGGATTTCAATAATTATGAAAATTGACTATAAGTTTTCGTATGGAACTGAACCAGATTTGGCACTGCCCCCGACCGGAGCTCGCAAAGCGCTACCTCGCCCTGTTGCAAGCCGGGCCGGCTGTGAGTACGACCATTTTCGCGCCCCGGCGCACTGGGAAGACGGTGTTTCTGCGCAAAGACCTGACGCCAGCAGCCGACGCTGCCGGCCCCCCCGCGTCACAATAGTTGTCGCCTCCTTAGACCCAAGAACCCGGGGGCGGCGATGAAGGATGAGAGTGGCTCGATACGGACAAGCATTCAAGGACCGGGCGGTAGCAAGGTTGCTGCCGCCGGAGAGTTCGGCGCTGGAGGTAGTGGCGCGCGAGGTTGGCATTGGAGTGGAGACACTGGAGCGTTGGCGCGAGGATGCGCAGTCCATGCCCGCCCGAGGGCGGGCATGGACTGCGCGCGCGCGGCTTGAGGCGGTGATCACGACGGCGGCGATGCCCGAGGCGGCCAAGAGCGCCTGGTGCCGCGAGCACGGGGTATACCCAGCCGATCTGGACAAGTGGCGATCGAGCGCCACTGCCGCGCTGGCACAGCCTGAAGAGGCCCGTGCCAGCCCGCAGGCCACGCGGGCCGACCGCAAACGCATCAAGGAGCTCGAGCGCGACCTGCTGCGCAAGGACCGGGCGCTGGCCGAGACCGCAGCCCTGTTGGTACTCTCAAAAAATCTCGAGGCGATCTTCCACAAGGGAGGGGACGAATGATCGGCCTCGAAGATCGCCGGATCGTGGCCCAGAACATCTCCAAGGCTCACACCGCCGGCGCGCGGCTGCGCCTGGCCTGCGAGAGCGCCGGCATCGACGTGCGCACCCTGCAGCGTTGGCAGGCTCATGAAGGCCTCACCGCGGGCGATGGCAGGCCGCAGGCCGTGCGCCCCATACCCGGCCATGCCCTGAGCCAGGAAGAGCGCGCACAGCTGCTGGCGGTGGCCAATGAGCCGCGGTTCGCTGCCGTGCCGCCGGCGCGCATCGTGCCCATGCTGGCCGATGAGGGTGTGTACTTGGCCAGCGAGTCCAGCTTCAGTCGCGTCCTGCGCGCGCACGGGCAGAGCGCCCATCGCGGTCGTGCCAAGGCGCCCAGGGTCGTGCGCCCTCCCACGACGCACATCGCCGAGACACCGCGACAAGTCTGGTGCTGGGACATGACGTACCTGCCCGCGCAGGTGCTCGGGCGCTGGTTCCATCTCTACCTGATCCTGGACCTGTACAGCCGCAAGATCGTGGGCTGGGAGGTTCACGACACGGACGACTCCGACCATGCCGTGCACCTGGTGCGCCGCACGGCGCTGGCCGAGGGCATCGCCACCCTGGACACCAAGCCGGTGCTGCATGGCGACAACGGCTCCACATTGAAGGCCACGACAGTGCTGGCGATGCTCAACTGGCTGGGCGTGAAGCCGTCGTACTCCAGGCCTCGCGTGAGCGACGACAACGCCTATGCGGAAGCATTGTTCAGAACGGCCAAGTACCGCCCGGAGTTCCCCGCCAGGGGCTTCGCCGACCTGGACCACGCGCGCTCCTGGGCGGCCGGCTTCGTGCGTTGGTACAACCATGACCATCGACACAGCGGCATTCGCTACGTCAGCCCTGCGCAACGCCACAACGGCGACGATCAAGCCATCCTCGCTGCTCGCCACGCGCTGTACACCCGTGCACGCGCGCTCAACCCAGCACGATGGTCAGGGCCTACACGCAACTGGTCGCCCATCGGCGCAGTGACTCTCAACCCCGAACGTGACTGCATCGTTCAGGCACATGCGAGGAACCCCAACATACAGCCGCTGGCTGCATGAAAGAGGCGACAACTACCTTGACGCGCGCCGCGGCTTCACCGTCGCGTACGTGGACCTTTGACAGACGAGGTTGAACCCCGGCATTGCGATTGTTCGGGGACTGGAGGAAGCGCTCACGCCGAGGACGTTGGCGCAAAGGGCGCTCCACAAGCTGCATGAGCCGGTTAAGAAGGTCAAGGCATCCGGCAGCGCGGGTGAGTTGAAGGGCGCTATCGAAGTTGAGTTGGGCGACGCGAAAACTGAACTCGCCTTGCGTATCGAAGAACTCGTTGTCAAGCTTGTTTCCAAGAAGAAGCTTCTGCTCTTGGTCGATGAAGCTCAGGAACTTGCACGAATCAAGGACAATGAGCTGGTGGCAATGGCAATGGCAATGGCAATGGCAATGGCAATGGCAATGGCAATGGCACTGCGCACCGCCATCACCAAGAATTGCGACAAGCTGCGAGTCGTATTCACCGGCTCATCGCGCACGCAGCTCGCCAACGTCTTCTCCAACAGCGCTGCGCCGCTCTTCTCGGTGGGCGCGCTGTTCAAGAGTTCCCGCTGCTTGGCAGAGAATTAGTCGAATTCGTCGCAAAGAAGTTCCAGATCGCCAGCGGACGTACCCTGGATGTCGCCGCAGGGTGGACGGCCTTCCAAGAATTCCACCAGCAGCCCGGGCCATTCCTCTCGGTGGTCGTGGCCATGCTCATGGACCCATCGCTCACCTTCGAGCGCGCAGTGGCAACCGAAAAGGCAGAGCAGGATAAGGAGGAAAACCACGAGGGAACCTGGGCGTCGCTCGATGCGATGCAGCGCCAACTCCTTTTGCTCTTCGTCAACGACCCGCATGCCAAACCATTCGGAAAGGCGGCGCTTGCGAAGCTTGCCAAAGCTCGGCGTTCCTTCGCTCGCACCGTCCGACGTGCAGTATTCGCTCAACAACTTGAAGTCCAAGACCATCATCTCGAAGGTGCCAGGCGGTGTACATTGGTTCGAAAGCGCGGCGTTCGAGCGCTGGGTCAGAACGTTGGCGCCCGTTCATCCCTAACCCGAGCGCCCTAACCCGAGCGCGATGGCAGCTTGATCTGCCATTCCGATCGCGGCTCGCAAGGCGGATTCAACCGGTCGTCGCAACACCTTCAATCATGAGGGTGCCATGGGAAGACCTGCAGGGTAGATGCAGAAGTTAGCGGGGCGCGCGGCAATGCGATCGCCCGGTGCGCCGCGGCCAGCAACCTGAGACTTAGCGCTTCTCGCTTCGAAGCGCATCGGCCACGTAGTCGACGAAGGCACGCACCTTCAACGGCAGCACGCGGCTCTGCCGGAAGACGGCGAAGACGCCGTTGGAGAAGGCCCGCACCGCGAAGCGGTACTCGGGCAGCAGCCGCACCAGCGTGCCGTCGTGCAGGTCGTTGCGCACGGTGGCCTCGGACAGCAGCGCCACGCCCATGCCGCCGATGGCGGCCAGCCGAAGCAGCTCGCCGTTGTTGGCGCTCAGCACGCCCTGGATGACCAGCTCCTGCTGTTCGCCCGCCTCGTCGATGTACTTCCAGGTGATGACCTCGCGCTCGCGCCGGTAGGTGAGGCAGCGCACCTGGGGCAGGTCGCTGGGATGCCGGATGCGCGAATAGGTCTTCACGAAGGCCGGGCTGGCCACCAGGATTTCGTCGCTCGACAGCAGCCGCTTGATGACGAAGCCCGAATCGGTGGATTCGCCGGTGCGGATGTCGACGTCGAAGTCGTGTTCCACCAGGTTGACCGGATGCTCGGAGAGCTCGAGCTCGACGCGGATGTCCGGATACAGCTCCGCGAAGCGCGGCAGCAGCGGTGCCAGCACCCGCAGGCCGATGTGCGTGCGCGAATGCACGCGCAGCCGGCCCTCCGGCCGCTGGCGCGCGTTGTGCACGACCTGCTCGGCCTCGCTCATGAGTTCCAGCACCGCCTCGGCCCGCTCCAGGAAGGCCTGGCCCGCCTCGGTCACCTTGAGGTTGCGGCTGGTGCGGTCCACCAGCTGCACGCCCAGCTCTTCCTCCAGCGCGCTGATGCGCCGCGAGATGGTGGCCGGGGACAGGCTGAGGCTGCGGGCCGCGGCCGAGAGGCTGCCCTTCTTCTGGGTGGCCACGAAGATGCGCAGCGAATCGAGGGCCTTCATTTCGAAAGACGCAAAGAAGGTGTGCGTTCGCTGGTGATCCGCAGGGGCTCCGAGTTCCTACGATGGACCTCGATCAAAACCAGCCAACCAGGAGTCACAGCAATGGATTTCGGAATCTTCATTCTGATGCAGCAGCGGAACAAGCACAAAACCTCCCACCAGATCCTGCGCGACGCCGTCGAGCAGACACGCCTGGCGGACGAACTGGGTTTTGGTGCCGCATGGTACGCCGAGCACCACTTCAGCAACTACGGCATGTGTTCCTCGCCGTTGACCATGATCGCGCACTGCGCCGCGGTCACCCGCAACATCCGCCTGGGGACTGGCATCGTGGTCGCGCCGCTGTACACGCCGGCCCGCCTGATCGCGGACGTGGCGATGGTCGACCAGCTGTCCGACGGCCGCCTGAACCTGGGCATCGGCTCGGGCTATCAGCACTTCGAGTTCGAGCGCTTCGGCGTGTCGCTGGAATCCGCCAAGGGCCGCACCTTCGAGATGCTCGACATGCTGGAAGCCGGCCTCACGCAGCCCAAGTTCAGCTACGAGGGCGAGTATTACCGCCAGCCCATGAGCGCCATCAGCCAGCGCGCGGTGCAGCGCCCCATGCCGCCGATGTGGATCACCAGCGTCGATCCGGCCTTCCTGTCGCGCGCCGTGAAGTCCGGCCACCATGTGTTCGTCTCGGGCGGCGACGGCGGGCTGGAGAAGCTGGCCGGCACCCGCGCGCTGATCGACAAGGTGGCCACGGCCGAGGGCAAGGACCCCGCCGGCGTGCAGGTCGGCCTGCTGCGCGCGGCCTATGCCAGCAACGACAAGGACGAGGTGGAACGCTACCTCGAGTGCGCGCGCTACCAGCGCCGCATTGCCGTCAGCCTGAAGCGCCGCACCGCGCAGATCGCCGACGACTACCAGGTCGAGGAAGGCATCGTCGAGGGCGAGCCGAGCCTGGACGAGATGCGCGCGCTGCTGCCCGTGGGCAGCGTCGACACCGTGATCGAGCGCGTGGTCAACGAGATCCGCACACTCAAGCCGGTGCACTACTGCTTCCAGACGCAGATGGGCGACTTCGACCACCCGACCATGCTGCGCCAGCTCGAAACCTGGGGCAAGGTCATCATCCCGGCGGTGCAGCAGGAGATCGCCAACGATCCACCGCACCGGCCCGCGGCCCAGCCTGAACTCGCCGCAGCCTGAGGCCAAGCGCCAGGAGACGCCATGCCCGAAGTCGCCGAAGACATCCGCCGCGCCATCGAGCCCGCGCAGTTGCGCCAGCTGCTCGGTTGCTTTCCGACCGGCGTGGCCGTGATCACCACCTGCGCGCCGGACGGCACGCCCGCCGGCCTGACCTGCAACTCGTTCAGTTCGGTCTCGCTCGATCCGCCGCTGGTGCTGTTCAGCCTGCGCAATGCCAGCCGCCTGCTGCCGGCCTTCCAGGCCGCGAACGGCTTCGTCATCAACATCCTCTCCGAGCAGCAGGACGCGCTGTCGGGCCGCTTCGCCTCGAGCCGGATCGAGGACAAGTTCGACGGCGTGGCCTGGCGCGCCGGCCAGCTGGGCATGCCGCTGATCGACGACTGCCTGGCCAGCTTCGAATGCCGCGTGCATGCCGCCCATGAGGCCGGCGACCACACCATCTTCATCGGCGAGGTCCGGCACCTGAGCGCCGGCGTGCCCGACCAGGCGCTGGTGTTCTACAAGGGCGCCTACATGATGCTGGCCGAGTCGCTGCGCAAGCTGGTCGTGGAGGGTCGGCTGGGAGACGCCGACATCGATGAGGCCTATCGCACGCTCTACGGCACCCTGCTGCGCCTGGCGAGCGAACGCGCCACCGAGGCCGAGCTGGACGCCGTGCACCAGGCCGCCGACGCCATCGAGGCGCATCCCGACGACACCCCGCTCAAGGAGCGCATCGCCTCCGCCAGCGCCTTCTTCGCCTCGATCGCGGCCGCCGGCCACAACGAAGCGCTGACGCTGATGGCGCAGACCATGACCAGCGTGCTGCGCGAACGCATGACGCACGTGCTCTCGGTGCGTCCGCGCCCCGACCTCTTTCCGCTGCGCCGCAAGGTGGCGCACAACCTGCGCCAGCGCGACCCGGAGGGCGCCGCCGCCGCGCTGGACGAACTGATCACGCAGCTGCGCAAGGGCTGAGCCCTTTCCATTTCCAACAGGAGACAAGATGTCCATCGACTACGCCGGCTTCCGGCGCGAACTCGAATCGTTCGCGCGCAGCGCCTGCCCGCCCGAGATCCGCGCCGTCGTCGCGGCCGGCCAGAAAATCACCAAGCGCGAATACCAGGCCTGGCAGCAGATCCTGAACGCCCAGGGCTGGGGCGCGCCGAGCTGGCCGCGCGAAGCGGGCGGCACCGGATGGGACATCCGCCAGCGCCTCATCTTCGAGGAGGTGATGGCCGAGAACGACTGCCCGCCGCTCTATCACCATGGCCTGGGCCACATCGGTCCGGTGATCATCCGCTTCGGCACGCCGGATCAGAAGGCCCGCTTCCTGCCGCGCATCCTCGACGGTTCCGACTGGTGGTGCCAGGGCTATTCGGAGCCAGGCTCGGGCTCCGACCTGGCCTCGCTGTCCACCAGTGCGCGGCTGGAAGGCGGCGCGTGGGTCGTGAACGGCCAGAAGATCTGGACCTCGCATGCCCACGAGGCCAGCATGATCTACATGCTGGTGCGCACGTCGAAGGAAGCGAAGAAGCAGGAGGGCATCTCGCTGCTGCTGGTGCCCATGGACACCCCGGGCATCACCGTGCGTCCCATCAAGACCATCGACGGCTGGCATCATCTGAACGAGGTCTTTTTCGACGACGTGCGCGTGCGCGCCGACAACCTGATCGGCGAGGTCGGCAAGGGCTGGACCTGCGCCAAGTTCCTGCTCGAACGCGAACGCCTTCCTCCGGCCAACGTGGCGCGGCTGGAGCTCATGCGCCGGCAGGTCACGCAGCTGGTCGAGGAGGCGGCGCAGGCCGCTGCGGGACAGCGCGACTTCGGCGGCCTGCACCACAAGCTGCTGCTGTGCGAGGCCGACGTGAAGGGTGCCCGCGTGATGATGGCGCAGGCCACCGACGACCTGATCCACCAGCGCCCGCTGGGCGTGCAGCCCTCCGCCATCAAGATGACCTGCGCCGACGTGGCGCAGCGCCTGACGACCATCGCCCTCGATGCGGTCGGCCCCGATGCGGCCCACCGCTTCCTCGCCGATGCCGGGGAGGACGTGCCCGACGCCACCTGGATCCAGAACTACATGTTCACGCGCGCCCGCACCATCGCCGGCGGCACCTCCGAGGTGCAGCGCAACGTCGTCGCCAACGAATTGCTGGGAGCCTGAGCCATGTCCGCTTCTTTTCCATCGCTGTTTCCCGGCATGCTGCTGGACGCAGCGGGCCGCTATGCGGAGGACCACGTCGCGCAGGAGATCCAGGGCGATCCCGTGCGCGAACTGGGCTGGACCGCCACCCTCGTGCCCGAGGAGGCCGGCGGCGCCGGCGGAACCCTGAGCGACCTCGCCTCCATCGTCGAGGGGCTGGCCACGCATGGCCTGCAGCTGCCGGTGGTCGAGACCTGCGCCGTGGTGCCGTTGCTGCTGCAGGCGGCCGGCGCCGAGACGGCCCATCGCTGGCTGGAGGCGGTGGCCGAGGGCAGCGCGCGGATCGCGCCCATGACCGCGCTGTCCGCCACGCCCGAGCACCTTGCCGTGGCGGCCAGGCACCTGGACATCGGCTACGAGCTGAGCGGCGTGGTGCAAGGCGTCGACCTGACCCTGCCCGCCACGCACTATCTCGTGCCCGTACAGATGGATGGCGATGACGCCATCTTCCTGGTCGATGCCGAACGCGTCGGCGCGCCGAAGGCCCGCTACAGGACGATGGAGGGCCGCCTGGGTGCCGACTTCACGCTGGAGCGGCTCGCGGTGCCCGAGAGCGCCTGCATCGCACGCGGCGCTGCCGTGCGCGAGGCACGCGCCAAGGCGACCGACGCCGCCTTGCTGCTGACAGCCGCCGACACGGTGGCGGCGCTGGCCACGCTGATCCGCCAGACCGTCATCCACCTGAAGGAGCGGCGCCAGTTCGGTGTGGCGCTCTCGAGCTTCCAGGTGCTGCGCCATCGTGTGGCCGACATGTATGTGAAGTACCTGGGCGCCAAGGGCCTGGTGATCCACTGCTTCCACGAATACGAGCAGAACGCGGCCGACCTGCGCCGCACGCTGCGCCTGGCCAAGGTGTCGCTGGCCGAGTCGGCGCGCGCCTGCGCCGAATCGGCCATCCAGATGCACGGCGGCATGGGCGTGAGCGAGGAGGTCCTGGCCACCCGCACGGCCCAGCGTCTCATCGCCTCCGAGTTCCGCTACGGCGACCGGCTCATGCATGTCGCACGGCTGCTGGCGCAGCCGCAGTCCGACGAACGAGTTTCCCTTTCCAACCAAACCGGGAGTGTGCGATGAGCATCGAACTGGAAGTTTCCGAATACATCGCCGTCGTCCGGCTCGACAAGCCGCCGGTCAATGCACTGGACCGCGCCACGCGCCGCCGCCTGATCGAGATCTTCGACGAAGTCTCCGAGCGCTCGGACGTGCGCGTCGCGATCCTCACGGGCACCGGCAAGTTCTTCTGCTCCGGCGCGGACCTCAAGGACCGGCCCGATGCCGAGAAGGCGGGCGACTTCCTCGACCACAACCGCTGGACGCGCGAGACCGGCAATGCGATCCGCGAATGCGCCAAGCCAGTGATCGCGGCCGTCAACGGTCCCGCGCTGGGCGCCGGCTTCGGCCTCATGGCCGCGTGCGACATCTTCCTGGCCAGCGAGGACGCCACCTTCGCCATGCCCGAGATCAACGTCGGCCTGGCCGGCGGCGTCTCGATGCTGCGCACCCTGTTCGGCCGCTCGTTCACGCGCCGCATGTTCTTCACCGGCATGAAGGTGCCTGCCGCCGAGCTGTATCGCCGCGGCGTGCTCGACGAGGTGGTGCCTGCCGGGCAGCTGATGCCGCTGGCCATGGAGATCGCGCAGGAGATCGCCTCCAAGGCGCCGCTGGCCATTGCCTATGCGAAGCAGGCGGCCAACATGATGGACCTGATGCCGCAGCGCGACGGCTACCGCTTCGAGCAGAACATCACCATGGCGCTGGCCAAAACCGAGGATGCGCAGGAGGCCCGCAAGGCCTTCCTCGAAAAGCGCAAGCCCGTCTACAAGGGGCGCTGAGATGCAGGCAACGCAAGTGGGGCGCGGCCTCGAGGCGCTGTTCAAGCCGCGCTCGATCGCCATCTTCGGCGCCTCGGACGATGTCACCAAGATCGGCGCGCGGCCGCTGCAGTTTCTGCAGAAGTACGGCTATGCGGGCGGCATCTATCCGGTCAACCGCAAGGCCGGCCTGGTGCAGTCGCTGCAGGCTTATGCGAGCCTGGCGGAGCTGCCCGAGGTGCCCGAACTGGCCGTGATCGCGGTGCCGCCCGCGGGCGTGCTCGACGCGGTGCAGGAGTGCGCGCGGCGCGGCGTGAAGGCCGCGGTCATCCTGTCCGCCGGCTTCTCTGAAATGGGCGAGGAGGGCAGCCGCCTGCAGGCGCGCATCGGCGAGGTGGCGCGGGCCAGCGCCATGCGCATCGTCGGCCCCAACTGCCTGGGCGCGATCGGCGTGCCGGACAAGAGCATCGCCACCTTCTCGGTGGCGCTGGAATCGTCCTTTCCCGCGGCAGGCTCCGTGGGCATCGTCTCGCAGAGCGGCAACCTGGGCAGCTTCACCTTGCGGCTGGCCGGCGAGCGCGGCCTGGGCGTCAGCCGCATGCTGACCACGGGCAACGAATGCGACGTGGACATTGCCGATGCCATCGCCTCGTTGGCGGCCGACCCCGGCACGTCGGTAATCCTGTGCTGCATGGAAACCTGCCGCGACGGCGCCAAGCTCATGCAGGCCATGGCGATGGCCCGCGAGGCCGGCAAGCCGCTGGTGGTGCTCAAGGTCGGCGTCTCCGAGGCGGGCAGCGCGGCCGCGGCTTCGCACACCGGCGCGCTGGCCGGTTCGGACGCCGTGTTCGATGCCGTGCTGCGCCAGGGCGGCGCGCTGCGCGTGCCCAGCATCGAACTGCTGCTCGAGGTCGGCCATGCGCTGTCGGTGGTCGGTCCGGCGCGCGTGCCCGGCGGCCACCGCGTGGCGGTGCTCACGGCCTCCGGCGGCTTCGGCGTGCTGCTGGCCGATGCGGCCAGCGCGCAGGGCCTGGTGCTGCCCAAGCTCGCGGCGCAGACGCAGGAGCGCATCCTGTCGGCCGTGCCCTTCGCCGCGCCGTCCAATCCGGTGGACATGACGGCGCAGGTGTCGAGCCGGCCCGAGGTGCTGGCCCGGATGCTCGATGCGGTGGCGCGGGACGACAGTTGCGACGCGCTGATCCTGCAGTCGGCCAACGCCTTCCACGTGCCCCGTCTGCGCGACGTGTTCCTGGGCGCGCTGGAGCAGGTGCGCAAGGACCATCCCGCGCGCCTGATCCTGCTGTGCGCGCGTGCCCCCGACGACGTGCGTGCACGGCTCAACGCGATGGGCTTTCCCGTGGTCGAGGGCATCGATGCGGCCTGCGCGACGGTGGCTGCGCTGATGCGCTTCGGCGCGCGCAACCGGGCACCGGCCGCCCCGCCGGCCATCGACCGCGCGCCGCTGGCCGCCGAGGCCTTCGCCACCGAGGCCAGCGCCAAGGCGGTGCTGGCCGAGGCGGGACTGCCCGTGCCGCGGGAGGCGATGGCGGCCAGCTTCGACGAGGCGCTCGCTGCCGCGCGCGCGATGGGCTTTCCGCTGGTGCTCAAGATCGTCTCGCCGGACATCGCGCACAAGACCGAGGTCGGCGGCGTGTTCGTCGGCGTGCGTTCCGAAGCGCAGCTGCGCGAGGAATACAACAAGCTGCTGGCGCGTGTCGCGCTGAATGCGCCCCGGGCGCGCATTGCCGGCGTGCTGGTCGCGCAGATGGTGCAGGGCGGCGTCGAGCTGATCCTCGGCAGCAAGAAGGACCCGGTGTTCGGCCCGATGGTGATGGTCGGCCTGGGCGGCATCTTTGCCGAGATCCTCAAGGACGTGGCGCTGCAGCCGGCGCCCGTCGACGAGGCGCAGGCGACCGCCATGCTGCGGTCGCTCAAGGCCTTCCCCTTGCTCGACGGCGCGCGCGGCCGCCCCAAGGCCGACGTGCAGGCGGCGGCGAAGGCCGTCGCGGCGCTGTCGCGCTTTGCGGTGCGGCATGCGGACAGCGTGTCCGAGATCGACATCAACCCCCTGGTGGTGCTGGACCAGGGGCGCGGCGCCCATGCGCTGGACGCGCTGCTCGTGCCCGAGGAACAAGCCATGAAAGACAAGCAATGAACATGTCCCTGTCAGGCCGCACGGCCTTCATCAGCGGCGCGGGCCACGGCATCGGCCGCGCCACCGCCCGCGCCATGGCGCGCCTGGGCGCCACCGTCGGCATCAACGACCTGAAGCCGGAGTTCGTGGAGGAGGCCGTGGCCGAGATCCGTGCCCTCGGCGGCCAGGCCATCGGGCTGCCCTGCGACGTGTCGACGCGCGACGGCATGCGCGAGGCCGTGGCGCAGTTCGCGCGCGATGCGGGCCGGCTGGACGTCATGGTCAACAACGCCGCCTGGGTGCGCTACCAGCCGCTGGCCGAGATCACGCCGGAGGTCATGGACCGCATGGTGGAGATCGGCTTCAAGTCGGTGATCTGGGGCATCCAGGCCGCGGCCGAGGCGATGGATCCAGAGCGCGGCGGCTCGATCATCAACGTGGCCTCCATCGCGGCCTTCAAGTCACCGATGCGCTCGGTGGTCTACAGCGGCATCAAGGCCGGCGTGCTGGGCATCACCCGCGCATCGGCCGCCGACCTGGGCGCGCGCAACATCCGCGTGAACGCGGTGGCGCCCGGCGCGGTGCCCACCGAAGGCACGGCCAAGCATCGCAATGCGGAGCTCGATGCCCGGCGCATCGGCCGCACGCCGCTGGGGCGGCTCGGCACGGTGGAGGACATCGCCGACGCCATCTGCTTCCTGGCCGGCGACGGCTCGCGCTTCTTCAATGCGGACGTGCTGCGCCTGGACGGCGGCGCCTCGGAGACCTCGCTGTGAGCGCCGCCATCCGGCCGCCGCGGCGGGTGCAGAACGTGTTCGTCGTGGCGAGGGAGCCGGCCAGCCTGCATGCCTTCTACGCAGGCGCGCTGGGCCTGCCGATGAAGTTCCGCGACGGCGACCGCTGGATCCAGTACGGCGTGGGCAACACCAACGTGGCGCTGGCCTGCCCCGAGGAGGCGGCGCCCGCCACCAGCGGACTGGTGATGGTGCTGGAGGTGGACGACTTCGAGGGCGCACAGGAGCGCATCGGCGCCGCAGGCGGGCAGGTACTGGGCCTGCGCGACATGGGCGGCCACGGCGCCGTGCTGTCGCTGCGCGATCCCGAGGGCAATCTGGTGCAGCTGTTCCGGCGCGCCGCGCCCGCGGCCGCATGAGCGCCGCGCCGGGCCGCCCCAAGCAAGCTCGCTCCCGCCTGGCGGGAAGGCACGCAGCACCAAGGATGCACCAATGAGTGCCCCCGTGCCGGGCCCGGCAGCCCTGCAGGCCCTGCTGGACCGCGAGGCGATCCGCGACTGCCTGCTGCGCTATTGCCGCGGCATCGACCGCTGCGACGAGGCGGCCCTGCGCTCGGCCTACTGGGAGGACGCCACGGACTGCCACGGCGCCTGGAACGGCAGCGCCACCGGCTTCATCGCGCAGGCGCTGCCCAGGCTGCGGCAGGGCGGACGCCGCGTCCACCAGATCACCAACGTGCTGATCGAGCTGCACGGCGATGCCGCGGCGGTGGAAAGCAGCTTCTTCGCACTGCAGGCCACGGCCGCACAGCCCGATCGCGAGACTTTCCTGTGCGGCCGCTACGCGGACCGCTTCGAGCGCCGTGGCGGCGAATGGCGCGTGGCCGCGCGCACGGTGATCTATGACTGGATCGAGGAGCGCACGCGGTCCGAGCTGACGCAGGACGATGCCGCCCTGTTCGGCGCGCGCCAGCCGGTCGGCGGCGCGGCGCCGCACGACGCCGTGTATGCGCTGCTGCGCGAAGTGCGGGGCTCGTGATGGCGACCGCCCTGGTCACCGGCGCTGGCGCCGGCATCGGCCGCGCCACGGCGCTGGGCCTTGCGCGCGCGGGATGGCGCTGCGTCCTGGTCGACGCGGATGCGGGTGGGCTGCAGCGCCTCGAAGCCCTCTGGCCCACCGAGGCCGAGCGGCCCCTGAGCCTGGTGGCCGACCTGACGGATGCCACCCGGATCGAGCACCTGGGGCAGGAGGTCCCGCCGCTCGACGCACTGATCAACAACGCGGGCCTGTCGGCCGGCGGCGCCGAAGCCACGTCCGGCCACGACGACGGCACGGCCGCACGCCTGCTGGCGCTCAACCTGGCGGCTCCGGCGCGCATGGTGCAGGCCTGTGCGCCGCAGCTGCGGCCGGGTGCGCGCATCGTCAACCTGGCGTCCGGCGCGGGCCTGCGGGCCATTCCGTGGCGCGGGCTCTACAGCCCCAGCAAGGCCGGCCTGATTGCCCAGGGCCGGGCGCTGGCGCTAGCCCGGCCCGACTGGACGGTGACCACACTGGCACCGGGCTTCGTGCGAACCGAACTCGTGCAGCGCCTGATCGATGGCGGCCGGCTGAACCCGGCGCAGGCGGTGTCGAAGATCCCCATGGGCCGGATGGCCGAGCCCGAGGACATGGCCGAGGCGCTGTGCTTTCTGGCCAGCCCGGGGGCGCGCGTGCTCACCGGGCAACTGCTGGTGCTGGATGGCGGCTCCTCCGTCTGCGGCGGCAGCCAGCCATTGCCGCCATCCGAGCATCCGCCTCTGCCGTTCGAGGCGCCGCTTCAGCCGCATTGCGAGTCGGTGCGCGAGCCGGCCTGGCGGACCGCACTGGACGCGTGGGCGCTTTCGCATGCAGACCGCGCCGGCAGACAGGGCTACCCGGGCGTCATCGACGGCCGCGCACTGGATGCGCAGCCCGGCGCGCAGCTCGATGCCGTGCTCCACGCAGCCCGCTGCTTCCGGTCGCGCCATGCGGCGCTGGCCAGCCTCACGCTGCTGCTGCCCCGGCCCGCACCGGAACTCCCCTGGGCGCTGGCCGGCGACGCCGAAGCAGCCCGCATGCTGGTGGCCACGCTGGCCGCCGAATGGGGTGCGCGCGCGCTGCGCATCAACGCGCTGGAACTGCCGCCCGGCCTCGCGCCGGATGCCTGCCTGCCGCTGCTCGGCTACCTCGCCGGTCCACGCGCGCAGTTCCTGACCGGGCAGGTGCTGCGGCCCGGCGCCGGCACGGCCGAGCCCTGGACCAAAGACAAGGAGACCCAAGCATGATCGAAACCGTCATTTCCCGCCGCAGCCTGCTGGCCGGCGCAGGCCTGCTCGTCCTGCAAGCACCGCTGCGCGCCAACGAAGCCGGCGCCTGGCCGGCACGCCCCATCCGCATGGTCGTGTCAGGCCCTGCGGGCGCAGGTTCGGACATCTTCGCGCGCCTGCTGGCCGTGCCGCTGCAGCAGGCCCTCAAGCAGCCCGTGGTCGTGGACAACAAGCCGGGCGCCAACGGCCTGATCGGCAACGACACCGTCGCCAAGGCGCCGCACGATGGCTACACCATCCTGCTGTCGCCGTCCTCGGCCATTGCCATCAACCCGGTCATCCAGCCGAAGATGCCCTACGACGCCCAAGCAGACTTGCTGCCCATTGCCCAGGTCGGCTCCGCAGGCATCCTGCTGGTAGCGAACCCGGCCACGGGCATCAAGACGCTGGCGGATCTGGTGCGCCATGCCAAGGCCAACCCCGGCAAGCTGGCCTATGGCTCCTGGGGCAGCGGATCGACCGGCCACCTGGTGATGGAGGGCATCAAGGCCCAGTACGGCATGGACATGGTGCACGTGCCCTACAAGGGCGTTTCGCCGCTGCTGAGCGACTTGCTGGGCAACAGCATCGGCGTGGGCTTCGTCGACATCGCTTCGCCGGTGCCCCACATCCGCAGCGGCAAGCTGCTGGCGCTGGGCTGCACGGGCTCCGCTCGCGGGCCGGCGCTGCCCGATGTGCCCACGCTGACCGAGCAGGGCTACCGCTTCGATGCGGACGGCTGGTACGGCGTCTTTGCGCCGGCCGGCACACCGCGCGAGGTGGTCGTGCGCCTGAACCAGGAGATCAACCGCATCCTCTCGACCGACGAGATCATCCAGAAATTCGCCGTGCAGAACATGCCGCGCCCGCCGATCAAGGACGCAGACCAGTTTGCGGCCACGGTGCGCCGCGACCTCGCGGCCTGGCAGTCTCTGGCCAAGGTCGCGAAGCTGCGGCTCGATTGAGCGTTGGCGGCATCGCCTGCCGCAGGCGCTTGAACTACCTGGTTGCGGCCTTGCGCCCGCGCAAGGCCGCCCGCTTCGGCACGCTGTCTCCATAGGCTTGCCACCACGCGGCCAGCGCCTGCATCGTCGGCCCGAGCGCACGCGCCTTGGCCGTCATCTCGTATTCGACGCGGGGCGGCACTTCCGCGAACACGGTGCGCGACACCAGGCCATCCTTCTCGAGCTCGCGCAGCTGCGCCGTCAGCATGTGCTGGGTGATGCCGGGAATGGCTTTTCGCAGCTCCCCGAAGCGGTAGATGCGCTGGTTGAGCAGCCACATGATTTCCAGCTTCCATTTGCCCGAGAGCAGCGCGAATGCGCGGCGCATTTCCTCGTGCATGTCGATCTTGCTGCCGCCCTTGGTCTGCTTTTCCATACTAAGCATTATTTTTTCATCCTACTTGCGGGCTTTCATGTTAGGCGACATCCTTGCCGCAAGTCGATGCAATCACGCTCGCTTTGGAAAAAAACCTCATGACTGGAAATTACTCGTACTGGACCAGCACGACGCTGCTGTCCCTGCTTTATCTGGCTTCTGCAACCATGTACATCGCCAGGAGGGACTGGGTTCGCCGGGCCCTCGCCGACCTGGGCTACCCCGGCTATCTTGTGCCGATGCTCACCGCCGTGAAGATCCTCGCGGTGGCCGCCATCCTGTCGCGCGTCAGCGTGGCTCTGAGCGATCTGGCCTATGCCGGCGTGCTTTTTCACCTGCTGCTGTCCGCGTCGGCACACGTGGGTGTCCGCAAGCCCGGCGGCGCGCTGCCGGCAGCGGTGGGCCTCGTGCTGCTGGTCGTCTCGTTCGCGACGCAGAACGCCACCCGCGACATTCCGTCGCCTTACGCCCCGGCCGGCAATGTGGTGGCCGCGCACGGCAATATCGGCATCCCCGCGACACAGGACCAGTGAAAATCCATGGCATTCCTTCCCGTCACTTCGCTGTTCGCGGCAGCCTTTGCCGTCGCGCTGGTCGCTCTCTCGGTTCCTGTCACGCTGCGTCGCGTCAAGGTCGGCGTTCTGATAGGCGAGGGCACGGACGAGCCACTGCGCCGGCGCATCAGGGCGCAGGGCAACTTCGTGGAATATGTGCCCTTGGCACTCATCGCCCTGGGCCTGGTGGAAGCGCAAGCAGCGCCGGCCTGGATGCTCCCGGCGATGGGAGGCGTGCTCGGCTTCGGGCGGCTGCTGCATGCGATCGGCATGTTGCGCGATGTTGCGGCGCTGCGTGGCTTCGGGATGATCCTCACCTACTTGGCCCTGGTCTCGGCGGCAGCTCGTCTGCTGGTGAATGCCGCCTCTTGACGAACGACAAGTTGTTCAAGGCGGATTTCGAAGGATGCCCACGCAATCGGTTGCGCATTTCGCTGGATTTCTTGCCTGATCCTATGGCTTCGATCCTCTTTTGTAGAGGGAGATTTGCCTGGCGAGTTAGAGTCTTCCGCGGAGGCTCCAGGCAGCATGGCATCCAGACACCACGACACGGCAGCTCAGTGCAGGCCGCCGCAGGAGGCGATGGCGCAGATCATCGGCGCACGGACCCCGCAAACAGGCGACTTCGACACACCCGTACCCGGCCTCGGCTTCTTTCGGCGCGAATCCCCCGCGCCGCCTGCCGTCTGCATGGTCGAGCCGAGCATCGTCCTCGTCGCCCAGGGTGCCAAGCAGATGTGGGTGGGCGGCGAGGCGTATCCCTATGACACCTCGCGATTCCTCATCACCTCATTGGACGTGCCCGCCAATTCGGAGGTGAGGGTGGCAAGCCCTGATCGGCCCTGCCTGGGGCTGGTCCTGAAGCTGGACGTGCGCGTGCTGGCCGAGCTGATCGCGCAGCGCAGCCTGCCGCCGCATCGCGATCGCCCGGTCGGGGTGGGGGTGGGAATCGGTGTGGCCACGCCTGCCATCCTGGCGCCGTTCGGGCGCCTGCTGGAGCTGCTGGACGAGCCCGAAGCCATTCCCGTTCTCGCACCGCTGATCCATCGGGAAATCCACTACCGGCTGTTGATGAGCGATCAAGCCTCCAGGCTGCGGCAGATCGCCTCCGTGGACGGACAGGGCCACCGGATTGCAAGAGCCATCGACTGGCTGAAGCTGAACTATGCATCGCCGCTTCGCATCGACGAACTCGCGGCCCGCGTGCAGATGAGTGCACCCACGTTTCATCACCACTTTCGCCAGCTCACCGCGATGAGCCCGTTGCAGTACCAGAAATGGCTGCGGTTGAACGAAGCGAAACGATTGATGCTGAGCGAACACTTCGATGCAGCGGCTGCGGCATTCAAGGTCGGCTACGAAAGTCCCTCCCAGTTCAGCCGCGAGTACAGCCGCCTGTTCGGTGCGCCGCCCAAGCGCGACATCGAGGAGCTGCGGGGAGGCGCCAGGGGCACCGAGGCGCCCAGGCAAGGGCTGGCGAGCCCGGCATAGGAACTTCCGTTCGCAGGAGGTTGCGACATCAGCGGATTGGGCAAGAAAACAAGCGGAATGCTCTATCAATCCCCACGTGGCGCCAGAAAAATGAGGAGCCAAAGACACGATGAAACTGTTCGCAGGTGCATGGCATCCGTTCTCCTATTGCGACCGCCGATGGCGCGTGGTATCAAAAAAAAGATGGCCGCTGCACCCGAACTTCGAACGACAGGAGCCGACATGGACAGTCCCACGATCCCCTTGATCTCGCGGCGTGATGCACTCATCGCCGGCGCCGCCACCGCTGCGGCGGTTTCGTCTTCGGCACCTGCCGAAGCCGCGGCCCCGAAAGCAGCAGCAGCGGCAGGACCCCGCGTGAAGCTGTCGCTGAACGTCAACGGGCAAGTTCATTCGCTCGAGCTCGATGCGCGGACCACCTTGCTCGATGCGCTGCGCGAGCACCTGCACCTGACCGGCACCAAGAAGGGCTGCGACCACGGCCAGTGCGGCGCCTGCACGGTCATCGCCGACGGAAGGCGGATCAATTCCTGCCTGACGCTCGCCGTCATGCACGACGGCGGGCAGGTCACCACCATCGAGGGACTCGGCACGCCGCAGAACATGCACCCGCTGCAGGCCGCCTTCGTCAAGCACGACGGCTACCAGTGCGGCTACTGCACGCCTGGCCAGATCTGCTCGGCGGTTGCCGTGCTCGACGAAATCAAGCGCGGCGTACCGAGCCACGTGAGCGCCGATCTCACCGCGCATCCTCTCCTGTCGGCTGAAGAGCTGCGCGAGCGCATGAGCGGCAACATCTGTCGCTGCGGTGCCTACTCCAACATCGTCGATGCCATCACCGAAGTGGCCGGGAGCCGGACATGAAGCCGTTTACCTACGAGAGGGCGCAGTCCCCGGCAGAGGCTGCGGCGGCTGTCGCCCGCAGCCCCGGTGCCAAGTTCATTGCCGGCGGCACCAACCTGCTGGACCTGATGAAGCTGCAGATCGAAGCGCCGACGCACCTGGTCGACGTGAACGGTCTTGCGCTGGACAAGATCGAGCCCACGTCCGAAGGCGGCTTGCGCATCGGCGCACTGGTGCGCAACACCGACCTGGCTGCCGACGAGCGCGTGCGCCGCGACTACGGCGTGCTGTCCCGCGCGCTGCTGGCCGGCGCCTCTGGCCAGTTGCGCAACAAGGCCACCACGGCGGGCAACCTGCTGCAGCGCACGCGCTGCCCCTACTTCTACGACACGGACCAGCCGTGCAACAAGCGCCAGCCCGGCAGCGGCTGCAGCGCCATCGGTGGCATCACACGCCAGCATGCGGTGGTCGGCACGAGCCAGGCCTGCATCGCGACGAACCCGAGCGACATGGCCGTGGCGATGCGCGTGCTCGACGCAACGGTCGAGACGGTGCGCCCCGATGGCCGCTCCCGCGTGATCCCGATTGCCGACTTCCATCGCCTGCCCGGCGACACGCCGCACATCGAGACGGCGCTGGAGCGGGACGAACTGATCACCGGCGTCACGCTCCCCAGGCCCATCGGCGGCACGCAGATCTACCGCAAGGTCCGCGACCGCGCCTCCTATGCCTTTGCGCTCGTTTCCGTCGCGGCGATCGTGCAGCGCGATGGCTCGGGCCGCGTGGCACTGGGCGGCGTGGCCCACAAGCCGTGGCGCCTGGAAACCGCGGAGGCCGCGATGTCGCAGGGCGCCAAGGCCGTGACCGCGCAGCTGCTCGCCGGCGCACAGCCGACGCACGAGAACGCATTCAAGTTGCCGTTGGCCGAGCGCGCGCTGGCTGCGGCGCTGCTGCAAGCGAGGAGCTGACCATGAAATTCGACACGCCTGCCACGACCAATCCCATCGACCAGCTCAAGATCATCGGCAAGCCGACGGCCCGGATCGACGGCCCGATGAAGACCACCGGCACCGCACGCTACGCCTATGAACGCCACACCGAGGTGCCCAACGCCGCCTACGGCTGGGTGGTGGGCGCCGCCATCGCGAAAGGCCGCATCGCCTCGATGGACCTGGGCGCCGCGCGCGCGGCGCCGGGCGTGCTGGCCATCGTCACGGCGCGCAATGCCGGCAAGCTGGGCAAGGGTGACTTCAATACGGCCAAGCTCCTGGGCGGGCCCGAGATCGATCACTACCACCAGGCCGTGGCGCTCGTCGTCGCCACCACCTTCGAGCAGGCGCGCGCGGCGGCACAGCTGGTGCGTATCGGGTACACGCGGGGGCCGGGGCGCTTCGACCTGGCCGCGGAAAAGGAGGCGGCACAGATGCCCAAGCCCAGTCCGTTTTCTGGCGAGCCGCAAACGAAGACGGGCGATTTCCCCGGCGCGTTCGCCGCGGCCGCCGTGCAGCTCGATGCAACCTACACCACGCCCGACGAGTCGCACGCCATGATGGAGCCGCACGCCTCCATTGCGCAGTGGAAGGGCGACAAGCTCACTGTCTGGACATCGAACCAGATGATTGCCTGGGGCGTCGGCGATGTCGCCAAGATGCTCGGCATCCCGAAGGAGAACGTGCGCCTGGTCTCGCCTTTCATCGGCGGCGGCTTTGGCGGCAAGCTGTTCGTGCGCGCGGATGCGGTGCTTGCCGCGCTGGGCGCGCGGGCGGCAAAACGGCCCGTGAAGGTGGCCTTGCAGCGGCCCTTGATGGTGAACAACACCACGCATCGGCCGGCGACCATCCAGCGCATCCGCATCGGCGCCGCGAGGGACGGCAAGATCACCGCCATTGCCCACGAAGGCTGGTCCGGCGACCTGCCGGACGGACAGCCGGAAACCGCGGTCAACCAGACCCGGCTGCTGTACGCCGGTGCCAACCGCCTGACGACCACGCGACTGGCCGTGCTGGACCTGCCCGAGGGCAACGCCATGCGCGCGCCCGGCGAGGCGCCGGGCATGATGGCGCTGGAGATCGCGATGGACGAGATGGCGGAGAAACTCGCACTCGACCCGGTCGAGTTTCGCGTGCGGAACGACACGCAGGTCGATCCGGAGCAGCCGCAGCGCCCGTATTCCCAGCGCAAGCTGATCGAATGCCTGCGCACGGGCGCCGAGCGCTTCGGCTGGAGCAAGCGCAACGCGGCACCCGGACAGCAGCGCGAGGGACGCTGGCTCGTGGGAATGGGCGTTGCCGCGGCATTCCGCAACAACCTCTTGACCAAGTCGGCCGCGCGCGTGCGCCTGGACAATCGGGGCATGGTCACGGTCGAAACCGACATGACCGACATCGGCACGGGCTCGTACACCATCATCGCGCAGACCGCCGCCGAGACGATGGGCGTGCCGCTCGACAGAGTGCTCGTGCGCCTGGGCGACTCGGCCTATCCCGAGTCGGCCGGCTCGGGCGGGCAGTGGGGCGCCAACAACTCGACCTCGGGCGTCTATGCGGCGTGCATGAAGCTGCGCGAAGCCGTGGCAAGCAAGCTGGGCTTCGGCGCGGTCGACGTGGAATTCGCGGATGGCATGGTGCGCGCCGGCGAGCGTGCGGTGCCGCTCGCCGAAGCAGCGGGCGCGAACGGCCTCGTGGCCGAGGACGGCATCGAGTACGGCGACCTCGACAAGAAGTACCAGCAGTCCACCTTCGGTGCGCATTTCGTGGAGGTCGGCGTCGATGCCGCCACCGGCGAGATCCGCGTTCGGCGCATGCTCGCGGTTTGTGCCGCCGGGCGCATCCTGAATCCCACCTCCGCCCGCAGCCAGGTGATCGGCGCCATGACGATGGGCGTCGGAGGGGCGCTGATGGAGGAGTTGGCGCTCGACAAGCGGCATGGCTTCTTCGTCAACCACGACCTCGCGGGCTACGAGGTGCCGGTGCACGCCGACATCCCCCATCAGGACGTGATCTTCCTGGACGAGACGGATCCGATCTCTTCGCCGATGAAGGCCAAGGGGGTCGGGGAGCTCGGCATGTGCGGCGTCGCAGCCGCGGTGGCCAACGCCGTCTACAACGCCACGGGCGTTCGGGTGCGCAACTATCCGATCACGCTCGACAAGCTGCTGGATCGGTTGCCGCCGGTGGTGTGAGATGGTGCTGACTGGCTATAGCGGTCGCTCGGCCGCGGCCCTGGCCTGCATCGGACGGGTTTCGATGTACCACTGTTGAAAAGCCGCCATCTGCCGGGTCACAGGGCATCAAGGAACAGCAGGATCTTGCGCACGCTCCCTGAAGTGCATGCCTGGCATCGCCCGCCAGGGCCCGCGGTCAGTCCACCGCAAGCAGGCGGGCATCTTGCGGCGCGAGGCCGCCCTTCGCCACCACGTCCTGCCAACGGCCGAAGTCGCGGCGAACGCGCTCCCGCAACGCATTGGGAGTACCGGCTTCAACCCGGGCACCCTGGCGTTCGAATCGGGCAATCACTTGCGGGTTGGCAAGAACCTCATTCAGGGCGCGGTTGATCTGTGCGATGACTGCAGGCGAGGTGCCAGCCGGTGCGAACAGGCCGTACCACTGCGAGACATCGACCCCGTCGATGCCTGATTCAGAAAGCGTGGGAACCGCTGCCAAACCATCGAGTCGCGCTGGGGCTGCGACGGCAAGCGCCCGCAGCCGGCCGTCGAGGATGAAGGGGTGCGCGGTAAACAGGCTCGGGAACATGACCTGCGAGCGACCATCCAATGTGTCCAGGATGGCAGGCGCGGCTCCCTCGAATGTTCTGCCCTCCATCTTGGTACCGGTACTGAGCTGAAACAGTTCGGCAGCGAAGTGCGGCGGCGTACCGTCACCGGCCGACGCATACCGGATGCCGCCTGGCGCGCTGCGCAGATGCTTCAGGAGACTGCGCACGTCGTCGAAGCCGGCGTCCCGGTTGGCCACCATCAGGGTCGGCGACGATCCGATCAAGCCGATCGGCTCAAAGTCTTTGACAGGGTGATAGCCCAGCTTCTGGAGTGCAGGGTTCATGGCGTGGGTGCCCACGTAGCCGAACATGAGGGTGTGGCCGTCCGGTTCTGCCCGGGCCACATACTCGCTTGCGATGGCGCCATTGGCGCCGGCTCGGTTGTCCACGACGACTTCCTGGCCGAGCAATGGCTTCAATTCGGACGCGATGATCCTGGCCATCGTGTCGTTGCCGCCGCCTGCACGGGTCGGCACGATGATCGTGACGGGTTTGCGCGGGAACGTGGCCGACTGGCGTGGAGCGGCCTCGGGCCGCGTGAAGACATAGTCGGGCAACTGCATCTCGCCCTGCATGATCTTTCTGGCGGTACGCACCAGCGCCGCTGCCTTCACCGTTGCGTCGTCCGCCCGGCCCTCGAGCTCGACTTCCACGTCGATCTGCCCTGCCGGGTGCAGCAGGACCAGGTTGTGACGACCCGGCTCGCGAGCTGCGGCGCTTGCGACCGTGCCCGGGAGTGCGAAGGCACTGAGCACGCCGATGGCACCCGTGACCGCATGCGAGGCGTGGCAGCGGCGCGGGGTGAAGTAGCGCGAGGTGATGCTGTCTGGCGAGTCCCCCACGCTGACCAGCACCGGCTTGGGAATGACGCTGCCTGAGACATCCCCGAGCCCCATCAGCAGGCCGGCCTGCAGGCGCAACTTCTCGAGCCGCTCCAGCAGCGCCCCATTCGAATCCAGCGCCGCAGGCTTTTCGCCGCCGGCGACGCCGAGGTCGCGCGCGCGCACGATCATGAGCGGCATGGCCGCATCGATGCAGGTCACCTCGATGCCGTCGATCGTGTCGATCCGCCGGCCGGTCGGAAAGACCTTGCCTGTCACAGCGCCCCAGGCGTCCAGGAAGTTCAGCAGGACCGGTGCAGCCGTACCCGCCACGCCGTCGATGCGCGCGTCTCCCTCGTAGGTGACGCGCTTGCCGGGCGTCCTGACCGTGACGTCAACGCGCGATCGCGTGTTGACGTTGAAGACACGTACCTGCGTGACCCCATCCTGCGCCTCGACCAGCCCCTGCTCGATCGCGAAGGGTGCGACGCCCGACAGCATGTTGCCGCAGTTCGGCCGGGTGTCGACGGAACGGTGGCCGACGCCTACCTGCGCGAACAGGTAGTCCAGATCACAGCCCGGTTCCTTTGAACGGGAAACGATGGCGACCTTGCTATTGAGGGTGCTGCCGCCGCCCACACCGTCGAGCTGCAGCGGATCGGAGGCACCGATCGCACCGATCAGCGCCTGGTCGCGCTCCTCGTCGCTTTCAGGCAGCCACTCCCGCAGGAAGAAGGGGCCGCGCGAGGTACCCGCACGCATCAGTACACATGGAATGGTCCTGCTCATCTCAGTGGTCCATGGCGCCATGCGCCTTCCGCGCCGCATGAAACGCGGCTTTAATTGCTGCTGCGGCGTCCGGCACAGAGGTCGGTTCAAACTTGGTGCGTTTAGCCCGTATCTCAGTGGGACCCGCGGCTCCACGAGCACCCCGTACTGTCGCCTGGGGCTTCGCGCCCTTGAGCACGCATCCTAGAGTTCGATGACGTGGGCCGCACGCCGATGTCGCCGCGCATTGGAGGCGATCATGGAAGTCATTCATTCCCGCTGCGCGGGCCTGGACGTTCACAAACAAACCGTGGTGGCGTGCGTGCGCATCGCTGGCGACGGCCCCCCGTTGCAGGAAGTGCGCACCTTTGCCACCACCACCTCGGCTCTGCTGAGCTTGTGCGACTGGCTCGACTCCTTCCAGGTCGAGGTGGTCGCCATGGAGGCCACCGGGGTGTACTGGAAGCCGGTGTGGCATGTGCTCGAAGGCCACTTCGAGCTGGTGCTGGCCAACGCCGCGCACGTGAAGAACGTGCCCGGGCGCAAGACCGACGTCAACGACTCGATGTGGCTGGCCGACCTGTTGGCCCACGGCCTGATCCGCGCCAGCTTCGTGCCCCCGGTGGCCGTGCAGGAGCTGCGCACGCTCACGCGCACGCGCAAGCAGCTCGTGCGCGAGAGGAGCGCGCACGCGCAACGCATCGAGAAGGTGCTCGAGGACGCCAACCTCAAGCTCAGCGTCGTGCTCAGCGACATCCTGGGCAAGAGCGCGCGCGCAGTGCTGCAGGCCATCATCGACGGCCAGGACGACCCGCAGCACCTGATCTCCTGCATCGGCCGCGTCAAGGCCAGTCGCGCCGAGTTGCTGGAGGCGCTGCGCGGGCGCGTCAGTACGCACCACCGCTTCATGCTCAAGCTGCACCTGAGCCATATCGACGCGCTGGACCAGGCCATCGCCGCCATCGAGAAGGAGGTGGGCCTGGGGCTCGAGCCGTTTCGACAAGCCGCCAAGCTCCTGAGCACCATGCCGGGCCTGAGCGCTGTCAGCGCCCACGTGATCGTGGCCGAGATCGGCATCGACATGTCGCGATTTGCCACGCCCGGCCACTTGCTGTCCTGGGCCTGCCTGTGCCCGCGCAACGACGAGAGCGCCGGAAAGCGCCGCTCCACCCGGCTGCGCCGCGGCGGCCAATGGCTCAAGACCACGCTGGTGCAGGCCGCCTGGTCCGCCGTGAGGGTCAAGGGCGGCTATCTGCAGGCGCAGTTCCATCGGCTGCGCGCCCGACGCGGCGCCAAGAAGGCCATCATCGCCGTGGCCGCCTCGATGCTCACCGCCGCTTGGCACATGCTGCGCGACGGCACCGAATGGCATGACCTCGGTGCCGCTCACTTCGACCGCGCCGACGCTCACAAAACCGCCAACCGCCTGATCCGACGACTTCAGCAAATCGGCTACGCGGTGCAACTCACACCGGCTGGATAGGAAGCGTTTCATCCTAGTCGGCCGAAAGCTTTGCAGACTGGACCACCTTCTTCCATTTGACCTGCTCCTGCTGCACATAGGTGCGCATTTGCTCGGGCGTCATGATCTCCACCTCGGCCCCGTGGTCCTCCAGCTTCCTGATGATGCCGGGGTCGGCCAGCGCCGCATTGAGCACCTTGTTGAGTTGCTCGATCACGGGCTTCGGGGTCTTGGCTGGCGCGAAGATGCCGTACCACTGCGAGACATCCACGTTGTCGATGCCCTGTTCCTTGAGCGTCGGCACGTCCGGCATCTGCAGCGAACGCTTGGTACCGGCCACGCCGATCGCCTTCAGCTTGCCGGCCTTGACGTAGGGCATGGCAGTGAAGAGGCTCGGGAACATCACCTGTGTCTGGCCGCCGAGGGTGTCGGTGATTGCAGGCGCCGACCCCTTGTACGGCACATGAAGCATGCTGGTGCCGGTCGAGAGCTTGAACATCTCGGCGGCGAAATGCGGTGCGGTCCCATTGCCGGCAGATGCGTAGCTTGTCTTGTCGGGCGCGGCCTTGAGCGCGGCGACGAGTTCCTTCGCATTGTTCGCCGTGACGGAAGGGGTCACGACCATCAGCGTCGCGGACGTGCCGACCATGGCCACGGGCTCGAAGTCCTTCACCGGGTCGTAGCGCAGCTTCTGCAGCGCGGGATTCATCGCATGCGTGGCGACATAGCCCAGCATCAGCGTGTAGCCATCCGGCGCGGCGCGCATGACGAACTCGCTGGCAATCGCGCCGTTGGCGCCCGCCTTGTTGTCGATGACGACCGGTTGCTTGAGCGCGGCCGACATCGCCTGGCCGATGACCCGCGCCATCGCGTCGTTGGCGCCCCCCGCGGCGGTCGGCACGACGATGGTGATCGTTTTCTCGGGATAGGCGGCGAACGCGCTGCTGCAGAAGAGCACGGCCGCCGAAGCCAGGGCACACAGGACGGGTGCGTTACGAGATTGCATCGATGTCTCCGATAGTTGAAATATTGGCATCCAGGTCGCTTCCTCGACCGTGGACGTATGGTGTTCGCTTCGATGCCTGCCGTAAATTGCATGTTTAAGATCGATTGATGCACACTGTCGATCAGTCAACAAGTTCGCGGGACGGCGGCGATGGCAATCAACTTCAACCTCAACGACCTGCAGGCGTTCCGCGCCGTGGCCGAACTGAGCAGTTTCCGCAAGGCGGCCGAGGCGCTGCACGTATCGCAGCCCGCGTTCAGCCGGCGCATCGAGAAGCTGGAGGAAGCGCTTGGCGTGCGGCTGCTGGAGCGGACCACGCGGCGGGTGAGCCTGACGGCGGTCGGGCGCGATTTCGACCGGAAGGTGCAGCAGCTGCTCGACGATCTGGACCTCACGCTGTTGGGCATCCGCGGCGTGGCGACGACGCGCATGGGCGAGGTCACCATCGCTTGCGTGCCGTCGACGGTCTACTACTTCGTGTCGCAGGTGATCTCGCGCTATCACGAGCGATACCCGAAGGTTCGGGTCAAGGTCTTCGACGCCAGTGCCAACGAGGTGCTGGCCGCGGTGTCGCGCGGGGAGGCGGATTTCGGGCTCAACTTCATCGGCGGCCAGGAGCCCGACATCGAGTTCAGGCCGCTGATGGAGGAGCGCTTTGTCGCCGCTTGCCGGCGCGACCATGCGCTCGCTGGCAAACGCAGGGTGAGCTGGACTGAACTGGCGAAGTACGACTACATCTCGGTGAGCAAGGCGTCCGGAAATCGCCTGCTGCTGGACCAGGCGCTGTCAGGTTTGCCAGGGCGCCCGCAAGCGATCTACGAGGCGCAGCACGTCACGACGTTGCTGGGGCTGGTCGAAGCCGGGCTCGGCGTCGCGGCAGTTCCCTCGATCGCCATGCCGGGGGCCGATCACCCGCTTCTGGTCAGCGTGCCATTGGTCGACCCGGTCGTCAGCCGCAAGGTGGGCCTGATCCGGCGCAAGGGCCGCACCCTCTCTCCGGCCGCCATGCAGTTCTTCGAGTTCTTCGCCGAGATGAAGGCGAAGCGCGGAAGCCGGAAGGCGGCCGCGCGGTGAGTGCTCGGCGCTTGGCGTCAGTGTGCCGGGCCAGCGTGGCCGAGCGGCGGCCGCGGGTCCGCGGACCCGTCTTCGAGTTCGTGCTCGGTGTTGGCGTAGTTCGCTGCCAGTTCGCGCCGCAGCACGTTGCGGTCGCAAGCGTTTTCCCAGATCGAGACCACGATGCAAGCCACCGCGTTGCTGATGGTGCTGGTGAGCGCGCGCGCCTCGGACATGAAGCGATCGATCCCGACGATCAGCGCGACGCCGGCCACCGGCAGATCATGCATGACCGTGAGCGTGGCAACCAATGCGACGAAGCCACTGCCCGTCACGCCCGCTGCGCCCTTGGAGGTCAGCAGCATGATGCCCAGCATCGATCCGATCTGGAGCCACGACAGATGGATGTCGCAGGCCTGGGCAATGAACATGGACGCCAGCGTGAGGTAGATGGCCGTGCCGTCGAGATTGAACGAATAGCCGGTCGGCAGCACCAGTCCGACCACGCCCTTCTTGCAACCCAGTCGTTCGAGCTTGAGCAGGAGACGGGGGAGGACCGGTTCGCTGGACGAGGTACCGAGCACCACCAGCAGTTCTTCCTTGATGTAGCGCATCAGCTGCCACAGCTTGAACCCGTGCAGGCGCGACAGCACGCCGAGCACCACGACGACAAAGAAGATGCAGGCCACATAGAAGGTGCCGATCAGCAGCCCGAGCGACCCGATCGACTTGATGCCGTAGCGCCCCACGGTGAAAGCCATCGCGCCGAAGGCGCCGATCGGCGCCAGCCGCATGATGATGCCGAAGGCCGCGAAGAGCATGTGCGAGAAGCCTTCGATACCCTCGAGCACCGGCTTGGCCGCCGCCCCGATCTTCGTCAGCCCGAATCCGCACAGCACCGCGAGCAGCAGCACGGGCAGCACCTCGCCTTCGGCGAAGGCGCCGACGAACGCATTCGGGATGATGTGCATGACGAAGTCGGTGAAGCCGTGGATATGCACCTGGTTCGCGAACCGTGTGGCCACCGAGGCGTCGAGGTTCTTCGGATCGATGTGCATGCCGGCGCCTGGCTGGATCAGCAGGACGGTGACCAGGCCCGTGATGAGCGCGAGAATCGTCAACGCGTAGAAGAGGCCCATCGCCTTGAGCAGGGTCTTGCCGATCTCCTTGGAATCGCCAAGCGAAGTGATGCCACTCACGATGGTGCAGAACACCACCGGCGCGATCATCATCTTGACCAGCTTGACGGAGCCGTCGCCCAAGGGCTTGAGGGCGGCGCCGAAGTCGGGCCAGTAGTGGCCCACGGTGATGCCGAGGATCAGGCCGATCAGGACCTGTACATAGAGCAGCTTCAGGAGTTTGCGGATGTTCACGACGTTGTCTCCGGTATGAGGGGCGCAAAAATGCGCACCGGTCTGTGCCGGTTTGGTCGGTAGCGAAGACGAACTCAGCGGCGCGCGCCGAGCACGCGATCGATCATGACGCCGGCTTGGCCGAGGTTGTTGGCCGGGTCGCACATTGCGTCGAGTTGGGCTCGCGTGACGTGCTTGTTGATCTCCGGATGGGTGGCCAGGATCTCGATCAGCGGCCGGCTGTCGGCCAGTGCCTGGCGGCACAGGTCATAGACCAGGTCGTGCGCATATTCGCGGCCGATGTACGGCCCGAGGCCCATCATCACTGCCTCCGACATCACAAGGCCGTTCGTGATGTCGATGTTGGCGCGCATGCGGGTCGCGTCGACCTCCAGGCCCTTCAGGATGAACTTGGTCTGCTTGAGCGCACCTGACATCAGGCAGAAGATCTCTGGCAGCGAGACCCACTCGATCTCCCAGGGTCCGGTCGAGCGCTCGTGGTCGGCCACCATCGCATCCATCAGGGCCGCCGCATGCTGGCGCGCCACCGAGATGTTGGCGTGGATGTAGAGGCAGGAGATGGGATTGCGCTTTTGCGGCATGGTCGACGACGAACCGCGGCCCGGCGCGAACGGCTCGAAGACCTCCGCCACTTCGGTCTGCATCATGAGCTTGACATCCATCGCGATCTTGCCGAGCGAGCCGCCCACCAGGCCGAGGAAGGCGCCGACTTCCGCGATGGTGTCGCGCACAGTGTGCCACGAGATCAGGGGCTGTGACAGGCCCAGCTCCTTCATCAGGCCGGCCTGGGTTTCCATCGCGCCCTTCTCCAGCGAGGACAAGGTGCCGGACGCGCCGCCGAACTCGCCCATGAGGACGCGCGGCTTGAGCTGCTGCAGGCGCTCACGGTGGCGATCGATCCCCGCCAGGATGCTCGCCATCTTGTAGCCGAAGGTGATCGGCGTGGCCTGCTGCAGGTTGGAGCGACCGATGACCGGCGTGTCGCGGTACTTCTTCGCCAGGGCAGCCAGCGCATCGCCGATCTCGTTGAGGTCCTGCTCGACCAGCGCGAGACCTTCGCGCATCTGGAGCACCGCGGCCGTGTCGGTGATGTCCTGCGTGGTGGCGCCCCAGTGGCAATACTCGCCGAGCTTGTCGCGGCAGTTGGCGTTGATCTGGTTGACGACCGCAATGATCGGATAGCCGATCTGCTCGGTCTTGGCCTTGAGCTTTGCCCAGTCGATCTGGGAGAGCTCGCAGTTGCGGACGATCTCGTCCGCCGCTTCCTTCGGGATGATGCCGAGCTCGCCCTGCACTTTGGCGAGGGCGCGCTCGATGTCCAGATACTTGGCGGTGCGGTTCTCGTCGGACCAGACGTCGCGCATGCGCGCGTCGCTGAACATGTCGCCGAAGATGCGCGAGTCGATGATGGTAGAGGCCATGTTGCTTGTTTCCTTCTGCGGTGAGTGAGTGAACGAGGTCAGTTGCGGGCGAGGGCCAGAGTGCGTTGCGCCTGGAGTACCACGGGCCGGTCGACCATGCGGCCGTCGAGCCGGGCAGCGCCTGGCGATGCGGCATCGGCAACCAGGACGCGCCGAGCCCACGCCAGTGCCTCCGCGCTCGGACGCAGCGCGGCGTGGATCGGCTGTACCTGACGGGGGTGGATGCACAGCTTGGCGCCGAAGCCAAACCGCCGCGCATCGGCGAGATCCGAGAGCAAGCGTGCCTCGTCGTCCAGCTGCGGCGTCACGCCTGCCACCGGCGCCGGCAGGCCGGCCAGGCGCGAAGCGATGGCGATGCGGCTGGCGGCATAGCCAAGGCCGGAGGCGTCCGCCGAGGTGTCGATGTCGAGGTCGAGCGCGAAATCGAGCGTGCCGAACACCAGGCGCTGCGCGCCGGCGGCCGCAATGTCGTCCACTTCGGACACACCGCGTGCACTTTCGATGAGCGCGAGGATGCCGACACGCGGCAACGCAGCCTGGGTCTCGGCAATCTGCGCGGCCGACTCGGCCTTGGGCAGGAGCACGCTGGCCGCGGGCGCGCCGCCCAGCGCCGCAAGGTCGGCGGCAAACCAGGGCGAACCCGCATCATTGATACGCACCACGATGCGCGACCGGTCTGCGGGCGCTGCAGCCTGCAGCCATGTCGCGATGGCGCTGCGCGCGGAGGCCTTGTCATCGGCGGCCACGGCGTCCTCGAGGTCGAGCACGACCCTGTCGGCACCGCTGGCCAGCGCCTTGTCGAAACGTTCCGGGCGCGTGCCGGGCACGAAGAGGTAGGTGCGAGCAGGAGGCGGCAATTCGGCGAGCATCACGGCGACCTCAGACGGCGTTGGATGCATGCAGCCTGTCGATCTCGGCCGCGCTGAAGCCGAGCTCGGCCAGGATCGCGTCCGTGTGCTCGCCGAGTGCGGGCACCGGATCCATGCGCGGGCCGGTGTCCCAGGTACCGGGCGGCAGCATGGCGGGCACCGGCCCAACGGCCGTTCCCACCTCGGTCCAGCGTCCGCGCGCCTCGAGCTGGGGATGCGCCCACACGTCCTTCATCGTGCTGACCTGGGCGTTGGCGATCTGTGCGAGTTCGAGCCGCTCGACCACCTGCGCACCGGTCAGTGGCCTGAAGGCGTCGACGATGATCTGCCGCAACGCCACGCGCTCCGCCACGCGCTTGAAGTTGGCGGTGAAACGGGGGGCCGTCGCGAGCTCGGGCTGTTGCAGCACCTTGTCGCAGAAGCTCACCCATTCGCGCTCGTTCTGCAGGCCCAGCATCACGGAGGTGCCGTCGCCGGCAGGAAACGGGCCGTAGGGATAGATGGTCGCGTGGCTGGCGCCGGTACGCGGCGGTGGCTCCGCGCCTTCGAAGGCGTAGTAGAGCGGGTAGCTGGTCCACTCGGCCAACGACTCCAGCATCGAGATGTCGATGCGTTGGCCCCTGCCGGTCTGGCCGCGCTGCAACAGCGCCGCGAGGATGTTGCTGTAGGCGTACATTCCCGCGGCGATGTCCGCGATCGAAGGGCCCGCCTTGCAGGGCTCTTCAGGCGTGCCTGTCACGGAAACGAAGCCGGCCTCGCTCTGGATCAGCAGGTCGTAGGCCTTCTTGTCGCGGTACGGGCCGGGATGGTGCGGATCGTCGCCATAGCCGGAAATATCGCAAACGATCAGGCTCGGCTTGGCGCCGGAGAGCTTCTCGTAGCCCAGTCCGAGGCGCCTTGCGGCACCCGGTGCCAGGTTCTGCACGACGACATCGGCCTTTTCCATGACCAGCCGCTCGAGCACTTGGGCCGCCTCGGGGTGCTTCACGTCGAGCGTGAGGCTTTCCTTGGAGCGGTTGGTCCAGACGAAGTGCGACGCCAGACCGCGAACGCGTTCGTCGTAGCCGCGGGCGAAGTCGCCCGAACCGGGGCGCTCGATCTTGATGACGCGGGCGCCGAGGTCGGCCAGCTGGCGGGTGGCGAAGGGGGCGGCGATCGCGTGCTCCAGCGTGACGACGGTGATGCCCTTGAGTGGCTGCATGGGTGGGTCTCTCTTGATGTGGCGGGTGAGTCAGCGCAGGACCGCGGTGGCATCCATCGTCAGCCAACCCTCGTGGTCCGAGGCCCAGAGGTGGATCGACTTGCCATCTGCCAGAGGCTGGCCGCTGACGTGAAACGCGTTCAGGTCGAAAGTCGGACGGACGGCCTTGAAGCGAAAGCTCGCCACGTCGGCCTCTGGCATCTGGCGGCGCAGGAGGTCCATCAGGAATGTCGCGATCAGGGGACCGTGCACGATCAGGCCGGGATAGCCTTCAACCTGCGTCACGTACTGGCGGTCGTAGTGAATGCGATGGCCATTGAAGGTGAGCGCGGAGTACCGGAAGAGCAGCACATCGTCCGGCACGATGCGGCGGCGCCAGGCGACCTCGGGCGGTGCGGCCTGGGGTGGGGGCACGATGTCGTCCGGGCGCTGTGCTTCGCGGTAAACGATGTCGTGGAACTCGACCAGCGCCGGCTCTGCGGCCTCGTTGCAGCGCACCTCGTGGCGCACCTTCACGAACACGAGCTTGCCGGTGCGGCCTTCCTTCGTCGTGACTTCGTCAATGGTCGAGGTCCGCGCGACACGGTCGCCCACGCGGATCGGGGAGCGGAACTCGAACTGGCTGCCGGCCCACATGCGCCGGGGCAGGGGAACGGGTGGAAGGAAGCCGCCGCGCTTGGCATGGCCGTCGGCGCCGATCTCGCTCTGCCGGTGCATGGGCAGGAAGTAGAGCCAATGCCAAAGGGGCGGAAGCGCGGTGCCGGCAGTGACCGGCGTCGCCGGATGGTCCAGTGTGGCCGTCAGCGCGACGACGGGCGTGGGGTTGACGGTGTCTTCGATCGTCTCGCTG
The DNA here is from genome assembly GCF_000463015.1 of Variovorax paradoxus B4. Classification (NCBI taxonomy): domain Bacteria; kingdom Pseudomonadati; phylum Pseudomonadota; class Betaproteobacteria; order Burkholderiales; family Comamonadaceae; genus Variovorax; species Variovorax paradoxus. Next base: position 602,185 of record NC_022234.1, read on the forward strand.
CGCCCGATCCACGATTGCAGCTGGTCTTTCTGTGCATCCACTGGTGTCTCCTTTGCTGACTGCATCCAACGGCAGCAGTTGTGGGGAGCGAGTGTGCGATGCAGGCTGGGTTAGGGGAATTGCAATATTTGGTCCTATTGATGCAGGGGATGCAATAAACGGAGCGCCCGATTCGCCGGCGCCGGACTGGCATCCGTCGCAAGCCCTGGCATGCTCCTTATCGAGGCCCGAGGCCCGAGGCCCGAGGCCCGAGGCCCGAGCCTCGGTTGCCGCCGGTGGTGTGAGGCGAAGCAGGGCGGTCGTGCTAGCGGTCGCGAATGACCGATATTCAACAGATCAGGCTGCCTAATGCGCCCGAGAAGACGGCGTCTCGATCTTGCATGAGGCGTGAGAGCAAAGGAGTCTCTAAAATGAGCAAAATATTGAGCACTTCTCGGCTCCTGGAGAATCGCATGTCCATTTCGGTTCGCGACATTGTTCCGTTTTCAACAGCGCGCACCCACCTTTCGGACCTCGTACTGGAGGTGCAGAACGGCGCGGAAAAAATCATCACGAAGAACGGCGAACCGGCCGTGGCCATGATCGATGCCAAACGGCTGGACCACTATCACCGGCTGGAGCGTGCACGCATCCACCTGCTGTTGCTGGACGAGGTCGAACGTGGATTGGCGGATGTGCAGGCCGGCCGCACGATCGATGCGCTGGAAGGCTTGGCGGAGCTGAAACTGAAGTGCAGGGCGCGTTCCGGCGGCACTGCCGGCTGAAATGGCTGGCCGCGAAGAAGAAGAGGGGGCGGCCCTGGCGCGCGTGCAGTACGCGCGCAACTTTGCATCGAACCTCGAAAGCATCGAAGCGTTCTGGCTCGACAACGATTTTGCGCAAGGCTATGAGCGCCTGCTCGATGCGCTGAGCGATGTCGTTGTTCCGAACCTGCAGCGGCATCCTCGCATGGGTCGGCATTTCCTGAAACGCGCCGTCGAATCCGTGGAGGCGGAGCGGCTTCTCGAACGCATCGGCCTGCGGCTGCCCGCTTTGCGCCCCAATGCCGAGGTGCGCGAATACGTGATGGACGAATACCTGGTCCTGTACCTTGTGTCCGATGGCGATCCAGGTGATGCGGGCATTGTCCAGTTGTTGGCGATCAAGCACCACAAGCAGATCGGCTTCGATGTGCCTGGCAGTTCAGCCGGCATCTGATCGCCAAGGATGACGCTGCCCGGCGGTCCAGCCACAGGGGTTCACTCCAAATCTCGGGTCGGTTTGGCATTTCGTCCTCAGACCTTGTCGGCACGCAGCGAAATGCTCTTCACGCCGAACTTCTTCGTTGCGCCCTGCGCGTTGTCGGAGAGGAAGCGGTACTCATCGTTGACCTGCTCGGCTACGACGCGCAGGCCGGCAGTCTCGATGGCGTCCTTGTAGCGGGCGGCCTGCCAGGCACCCCCGATGCAGGCGGCCCACAGCGTGGTGTTGCAGGTGATGTTCTCCGGCAACTGCACGTCGGTCACGATGTCCGACAGGGCCAGCTTGCCGCCAGGTCGCAGCAGGCGAGCGATCTCGCGGAATACCTGTGGCTTGTCGACGGCGAGGTTGATCACACCGTTGCTGATGACGACGTCGAAGCTACCGTCCTCGAACGGCGTGGCATCGATGTAGCCCTTCACGTAGGTGACGTTGCGCACGCCGTCGCGCTGGCGCAGGCCCTCCGCCTTGGCACGCTGCGAGTCCGTCATGTCCAGGCCGATCACGGTCCCGGAGGGCCCCGTCAGCAAGCTGGCCACGAATGAATCCATGCCCGAGCCGCTGCCGAGGTCGAGCACGCGCGCGCCTTCGAGATCATCGAGCAGGTGGAAGTAATAGCCGACGCCGGCGAAGGAATCGATGGACTCGGCCGGAACCTTGTCGAGGTCGGCTGGCCGGTAGCCCAGCCGTTCAGCCATCGCCCGTCCCATCTCGAAGTGGAACTCACCGTGCGGATGCTCGGCGACTTCCTTGTACATTGCCTGGACCTTGCCCTCGAGCTCGGCGCGATCGACTTGCGCGGCCATGTTTGGCTCCTGGGGTGAGGCTGTCAGAAGCTCAGGCTTGCGGCGCCGCGCAGCAGGCGTTCGTGGATCACGCTCGCGCCCGCGATGGTCACGCCTTCGACGAAGTCGGGCTGCTCGTAGCCGCGGGCCTTCACGCACGGCGTACAGGCGTACAGGGCGCCGCCGCGCGCCACGAAGTCGCGCACCAGTTGGGCCAGCGGATCAAGCGGCTTGACGTGGGTGGTGTCGGCCGCCTTCTTGCGCACGAGGTCCACGCCGGCGCTGGTCAGGAAGACCGCAACTTTCAATCCGTTGGTGATCCCGCCGTTGGCGATGGTGAAGCCCACCGAGGACATTTCGTGGTCGATGCCGTGCGTGATGAGCACCACCAGTTCTCTGCTTTCGTCTGCCATTGCATTGCTCCTTGAGGAATGGAGCAACTCGTACAGCGAAAGGCGTGCCAACCTGTTCGAGCTGGCGTTTCTCCTCTGAAACCAGGCAGTTTGGTCCGCAAAAGTGGCGGTTCGTTCATGTGTAGAACTGCATGGCCCATGTCTCTTTGGATATGACGAATCTGCTGGCGCCGCGCAGTCGTAGTCATTAGACTTTGATCGAGGTGACCATGGATACAGTCCGAGAGTTGCAGTTCGGTCCGGGCATGCGCGTCGAGCGCCTGACCGAGGCGGCATTTCTGATCGCCGCGATCTTCACGCAGGACGTGCGCTTCGCGTACGTCACGTTCATCCTCACGCTGCTGCAGGCCGTGTCCCCGCGGTGGGCGCCGATTGCTCAGGTCGTCGCGCGGTTCGCGCGCTTTCGCGGCCAGCACCGGATCGGCGACATGTACTTCGACCTGGGTGGGAGCCGCGGCGCGTGCGCCATTTCCGTGGTGGTGCAATCCGCCTGTCTTGCGTTGATCGCGGCGGGTTTCCCGGTCACCGGATTTGTGCTCCTGACGGTGCCGACGGCCTCGTTTCTGATCGCGCCGACATTGGGCTTCTGCGCAGGCTGCTGGTTCTACGTTCTCGGGCGCGACTTGGTCGGCCGCCGCGGCTGGCTGAAAGGAGGTTTCGATGATCACCACGACATCAAAATCGACGGCGAAGAGGCCCGCGATCAACCTGAATTGCGTCCTACGGCGCAACGTTGAAACGCAGCCCTACGGGCGCTGCAGCGTCTGTACGCTCGAGCTCAAGCAGTGCCATGCGTGGCAATCCAACGGCTGGAGCTTCGCGCTCGTAGCGCTCACGCTGTCCCTGCTGCTGATGCCTCCCGGCTTGCCGCAGCAGCTGATTGCGCTCGTGCTGCTCGGCGTGATTGTGTGGCAGGGGCTCACCAACCACAAACGCACCGACGATCTGATCTTTGGCCAGCACAAGCTGATGGCGTTAACTCAGGAACTGCGCGGACAGCAGTTCGTGATCGAGAGCCAGAACGAAACACTCGCCGCGCAGGTTGACGCGCGCACTTCGGAATTGCGCGAGTCGAACATGCGCCTGGCCGCCGCCAACCTGGAACTGCTCGAACTGGACAAGCTGCGATCGGCGGTGCTGTCGAACGTGTCGCACGAGCTGCGCACACCGCTCACCGGCATCTTCGGCTCAGCACAGAACCTGCGCGACGGCCTGGCCGGCGGCCTCACGACAGCGCAGCAGGAATACGTGGGCATGATCGAGAAAGACAGCGGGCGGCTGATTCGCGTCGTCAATGAACTGCTGGAGTGGGGGAGGCTGCAGGCCGGGCACATCGAACTGGATCGGGCAGCCGTGCCGCTACAGCCGATGCTGGCCGAAGTCGCAGTGCTGCTGCGCCCCGTCGCGGACCGCAAGGGCGTGCAGCTGTCGATGCCCGATGGCGAATCGACAGTGCATGTTCAGGCTGACGCGGACAAGCTCAAGCAGATCCTCATCAACCTGGTGGACAACGCCGTGAAATTCAGCCCGCCGCAGTCACGAGTCGATGTCCGCATTGAAGCAAATCGGCAAGTCGTCAAGATTCTGGTGGAAGACCAGGGAGTGGGCGTGCCGCTCGAAGACCGTCCCCATCTCTTCGAGCGCTTCTACCGTGGCCATGGCGCCGAAGCCGCGGCCGGAAGCGGCCTCGGGCTCGCGATCGCCAAGAACCTGGCGCGCCTGCATGGCGGTGACATCGCGCTGCAATCCGGCGCGGCGCGAGGAAGCGTCTTTGTCCTGAGCCTGCCGATGGAGGCCGAGGCATGAATCGCATCGTCGTTGCAGACGACGATGCGGGCATCGCACGCATCCTCAGCGACCGGCTCCGGGACGCAGGCCATGAGGTCGATGTTGCGCGCGACGGCGTCGAAGCCTTGCGCATGGCCGAAGGCGCCGACTTGCTGCTGCTGGACCTGGAGATGCCGCGCATGGATGGGCTCACCGTGCTCGACAGCCTTCGGAGCCTGCCGGCTGCGCCCCTGGTCATCGTGATCACGGCGCACGGCGACATGGCCAAGGCCGTGCGCGCCATGCGGGCCGGCGCGTACGACTTCATCGCCAAGCCTTTCGATTCGACGACCATCCAGCTTGTGGTGCGGCGGGCGCTGGAGACGCGGCGGTTGAAGGCACACGTGCACAGTTTGCGCAGCGAACTCGGGCGCAAGCACTTGTGGGTGCGCGGCAGCGACCCTGCGATGGCGCGGATTGCCGACACGGTCGAGCGCGTGGCGCCGAGCAATGCGACTGTATTGCTGCTGGGCGAGACGGGCACCGGCAAGGAGGTGATCGCGCGGGCCTTGCACTTGCAAAGCAACCGCGGCGATCAGCCTTTTCTGGCTGTCAATTGCGCATTGCTCAAGGGGGAGCTGCTCGAGAGTGAGCTGTTCGGACACGAGAAAGGAGCCTTCACCGGAGCCGATCGTGCGCGCACGGGCCGCGTGGAGACCGCGCGTGGCGGCACCTTGTTTCTCGACGAAATCGGTGAAATGCCGCCGCCGCTGCAGGCGAAGTTATTGCGGCTGTTGCAGGAAAAGGAGTACGAGCGCCTGGGCAGCGACCGAACTCTCAAGGCCGATGTCCGGGTCATCGCGGCCACGCACCGGGATCTGGGCGCGGCGATTCGCGAAGGCAGCTTTCGCGAGGATCTCTACTATCGGCTGAAAGTCATCAGCATCCGGATTCCGCCGCTGCGCGAGCGGGCGGGCGACATCTTGCCGCTGGCCGAATGGCTTCTGGAGCAGCATGCTGCGGAGGCGGGGCGGACGATCCCGAAGTTGACTGAAGAAGTGCGCCAAGCGGTGCTCCGCTACGGCTGGCCCGGCAACGTGCGCGAATTGTCGAACGTGATGCAGCGATGCGCGCTGTTGGCCGGCGACACGGTCTCGCTATTCGATCTGTCCGAAGAACTGGTAGGCGGAGCATTCAGTGACGCCACGCCGGTGACCAGCACCGAAGAGCTGTTCGATCTGCCTTACAACGAGGCGGTCGCAGCGGCACGACGGTTGATCTTGCAGCGTGCGCTTGAACGCTCGGGAGGCCACCAGACGCGTGCCGCCGAGCAACTCGGGGTCACGCAGCCCTATCTGTCTCGGTTGGCGAAGCAGCTTGGGTTGAGGCGAGATGAGCCTTAGGAGCGAACCGGCGAATGCGCGACTTTTGCGCGACTCGTGCCAGCGGCCGTGCATGGCCGATATTCAACAGATTGGGCTACCTGGTGTGCCTGAGAAGACGGCGTGTCGAACTTGCATGGGAGGCAAGAGCTGAGAAGGCTTCAGACCCACCTGCTATTGCGGGACGAGGTCGACCAGGGATTGGCGGATGTGCAGGCCGGCCGCACGGTCGATGCGCTGGAAGGTCTGGCGGAGCTGAAACTGAAGCGCAAAGCGCGTTCCGGCGGCATTACCGCCGAGGCTGGCTATGCCCGTCCCTGCCGCAGTTGCTTGACCCACCGGAATGGCGCGGCAAGCCGCGAAACGCCCGAGTAAAGCAGCTCGTCGTGCGTGCGCGGGTTCGAGGTCGAAAGCGCGCGCATGAACTTGATCTTCATGCGGTCCGACAGCGCCGATTCACCCGGCGCACGCGGCCGCAGGCCCAGCTTGCGCATGCAGTAGTTCACCTGGTAGACGTGCCCGCGCTCCTCCATCTCCGGCATCACGTAGTAGAGCGCCAGACTCACCGACACGTCCTTGCCGTTCTGGAGGCGGTGCGGCGCAAGAGGCGGATGATGGACGCCGATGCCGGGCACGAGCCTCCAGGCGCTGCCGGCGTCCGCGAGGTCGTCGCGGTAGATGCCGGCCACCGGGTTGTGGCGGTAGAAGTCCTCGATCTCGGGCGGCGTCAGCGTGCCGAACTCGCGCGGATAAAGGCGCAGGTCCTTTTCCCCCTGCACCTGCATGAGGAAGTTGGTCTCGTGGTCGAAGTGGTAGGCCACCGGCAGCCACGGCGCGCTCAGGAACACCGACAGACTGCCCCATGTCATCTGGCTGCGTACCGGGCGGCGGGTGATTTCCTCGACGTCGGCCAGCAGCAGATCGAAAAGATCACCGTACGCGGGATCCATCTCGTCGATGTAATGCAGCGCCACCCACTTGCCGTTCTCGCCGATCTGCTCGATGTTTTCGCGAAACCGGGCCTTGAGCGCGTCGCGCGGCAGCTTCAATTCGGCGGCCTTGAAGTAACGCTTGTAATGGTCGCGGTCGAACGCGCGCTCCGACAGACGCGCCAGGCGCTCGATCGACAACAGCGGATGGCCGGCCAGGCCGTGCCGGAAGGCGAAGGGCTGCTCGTTGAGCTGCTCCCAGGCCTGCACATCGTCATGCTGGATGAGGCCGGACGCCGCATGGCAGCCGACGCGAGGGTTGTGCAGGCGAGGAATCATGGCCACCTCCGTATTGGTTATGAGAGGTATGAGTCAGAGACTAGGCGTTACAAAACCGACGTCCATCACCAAGGGGGTGTTTTTGGATGAAACATTCACAACATTTGAACTGACACTTTTGCTTTCGCCTCTGGTGCGAATCCTTCGCATCCGGGTTTGTCCTCGTTTTTTGGTTATTAATCAAAACTATATTGGTTATCTTCAATAACCTTTATGGCCGACGAAATGCCGCCGGCTGCGGAGACAAGCATGGATCACATCGTGTCATCGTCATGGCGGCCGGCATGGGCCGTGGTGGGGGCGGCCGCATTGCTCGCGGCGTGCGGTGGAGGTGGCGGCGGGAGTGGAATTTCGTTTCTGCCGATCGCTCCGGCCGCACCTGACACGCCGGCTCCGGCGCCCGTCGCTCCGCCGCCCGCGGCTTCCCCGGAGGCTCGCCCCGGCACGCTGCAGTCGTGCAGCGATCTCGCGAGCAAGGCCGCCTTCAGTGGCACGGCCTACACCAGCGTCACTTCCGTGGCGGCCGGCACGTTCACGGTGGCCGGTGTGAGCACGCCAACGCCGGCGCACTGCCTGGTGCAGGGAAAGATGAACGAACGCACCAGCAGCGTCGACGGCCGCACCTACGCGATCGGCTTCGAGATGCGCCTGCCGGTCGACTGGAACGGGCGCTTCTTCTATCAGGCCAACGGCGGATTGGACGGGAACGTGGTTGCGGCATCGGGCAACATCGGAGGAGGGTCCCCGACGACCACGGCGCTGCACATGGGCTTTGCCGTCATCAGTTCCGATGCAGGCCACTCCGGCGCGCAGATCCCGGTCTTCGGCATCGACCCGCAGGCACGCCTGGACTACGGCTACAACGCCGTCGCGCAACTGACGCCCATGGCCAAGAACCTGATCGCCCAGGCCTACGGCCGCGGGGCCGACCGCTCCTATTTCGGCGGCTGCTCGAACGGCGGCCGCCACGCGATGGTGGCTGCCGCACGGTCTGCCAACGCGTACGACGGCATCCTGGCGGGCAATCCCGGTTTCAACCTGCCGAAGGCTGCGGTCGCGCAGCTCTACGGCGTTCAGCAGTACGCCCAGGTAACCACCGCCAACACGCCGGCGGGCAAGCCGGATCTCCAGACGGCCTTCACGCAGGCGGAGATGGATACGGTCGCCGGCGCCGTGCGGTCGAAGTGCGACGCACTGGATGGCGCGACCGACGGCATCGTCGCGGATGTGCAGGCGTGCAAGACAGCCTTCAAGCTGGCCACCGACGTACCCACGTGCGGCGCAGCCCGCGACGGCAGCTGCCTCACGGCCGCGCAGAAGACCGTGCTCGACAACGTCTTCAGCGGCGCGCGCAACACCGCGGGCACCGCGCTCTACAGCAGCTTCCCCTACGACGCGGGCATCAACGGTGCCGACTGGCGGCAATGGGAGTTCTCCAACTCGCAGAACCTGGACACCGCCGCGGTCGGGTTTGTGTTCAGCGCGCCGCCGCTGGGCACGAGCCGCCCGTCGGGCATCGACTTTGCGCTGGGCTACAGCATGGACACCGATGCGCCGGGCATCTTCGCGACCACCGCGCTCTATACCGAGTCGGCCATGTCCTTCATGACGCCGCCGAACCCGAGCAACCTCGCGACGCTGCGCGATCGCGGCAGCAAGCTCATGGTCTACCACGGCACCAGCGACGCGGTGTTCTCGTCGGACGACACGACGCGCTGGTACGACGAACTGCGCGCGGCCAATGGCGGCGATGCGTCCGGCTTTGCGCGCTTCTTTCCGGTGCCCGGCATGAACCACTGTGGGCGAGGCCCGGCCACGGACCAATTCGACATGCTGACGCCGCTGGTGGCATGGGTAGAGAAGGGCAAGGCGCCGGATTCCGTTGTCGCCACCGCGCGCGGGGCCGGTGCCAACGTGGTCAACACGGAGTTGCCTGCCGGTTGGTCGGCCGCCCGGACGCGGCCCCTGTGCCCGTATCCGAAGGTGGCGAACTATGTGAGCGGCGATCTCGAATCGGCTTCCAGCTTCGCCTGCAAGTAGGCGGGCGGGCTCACACTGGAAGTGCTCCGCGGAAGCCCCTGGCCGCGTAGTACGACTGCGCGCCGTTGTGGTACGCGAACACCCTGCCATAGCGCCGATCGCAGAAGAGGGCGCCTCCGAGCGCCCTGACCTCGGGCGGTGTTCTGATCCAGCTGGAGGTCTTGATGTCGAACTCACCGAGTTTCTGCAGTTCCCGGTATTGTTCCTCGGTGAGAAGCTCGATACCCATCGCGGCAGCCATCTCGACTGCGCTGCTCTCCGGCTTGTTTTCTTTGCGGGCGTCGAGCGCTTGCCGGTCGTAGCAGAGGCTCCTGCGGCCACTCGGACTCTCCGCGGAGCAATCGCAGAAGATGTAGCGCCCGGCTTCGCTGTCCTGGCCGATGACGTCAGGTTCCCCGCCCGTTGCCTCCATCTCGCGAAGCGACCTCAGTGCGCCGGGATGGGCCTCGAGCCTGGCTCGTATGTCGGCCCACGCGATGGCCTTGTGCCGGTGCATGTTCTGCTCGAAGCGAGCCTTCAGTGCCTGGAGAAGCTCTTCTCGTTCTTGCGCCTTCATGGTTCTTGAGTGCTTTTGGGTCGGTTGCTGGTCTGCTGTGCTCATGCATATCGTAGTGCCGGCAGCGGGGCGCCTGCGGGATTTCACCAAGGCCCTACGCACGCCGGCGCGGCGCATACTTGCCGCAGCGCCGCTCGTCGGCCCCTCCGGGGTTCCGGGCGACTGTCAGGAGACACGCCTTGCAGCGAACCGACATTGCCAACCCGGCCTATTTCCACAAGGTCGTCGATTGCCAGTACGCCTGCCCGGCGCACACCCCCGTCCCCGAATACATCCGCATGATCGCGCAGGGCCGCTACAGCGACGCCTACATGATCAACTGGGTCTCCAACGTCTTTCCCGGCATCCTGGGGCGCACCTGCGACCGGCCTTGCGAGCCGGCCTGCCGGCGCGGGCGGGTGGAGGAAAGCAATGCCCAGGCGCCGGAACCGGTGGCGATCTGTCGGCTCAAGCGTGTGGCGGCCGACATGAAGGACGACGTGCGCGCGCGCATGCCGAAGCTCGCGCCGAAGAGCGGCAAGCGTGTCGCCTGCGTCGGCGCGGGGCCGGCCTCGCTCACCGTTGCGCGCGACCTGGCGCCGCTGGGCTACGAGGTGACGGTGTTCGACGAGGAGGCCAAGGCCGGCGGCTTCATCCGCACCCAGATCCCGCACTTTCGCCTGCCGGAATCGGTGATCGACGAGGAGACGGGCTACATCCTGGACCTGGGCGTCGAGTTCCGCGGCGGCGAGCGCATCGGTTCGATGAAGGCGCTGATGGCCCAGGGGTGGGATGCGGTCTTCGTCGGCTGCGGCGCGCCGCGCGGGCGTGATCTGGACGTTCCCGGCCGCCGGGAAGCGGCGGCCAGCATCCACATCGGCATCGACTGGCTCAAATCCGTTTCCTTCGGCCACGTCAGCCGCATCGGACAGCGTGTGATCGTGCTGGGCGGCGGCAACACGGCGATGGACTGCTGCCGCTCGGCCCGGCGCCTGGGCGGCACCGACGTGAAGGTCATCGTGCGCAGCGGCTTCGCGGAGATGAAGGCCTCGCCCTGGGAAAAGGAAGACGCCCAGCACGAGGGCATTCCGATCATCGACTTCCACGTGCCCAAGGCCTTCGTCCACGAGGAGGGCAGGCTGCTGGGCATGACGTTCGAGGTGGTCCGCGCCGAGTACGACGCGCAGGGCCGCCGCACGCTGGTGCCCACCGGCGAGCCCGACGCCTGGTTCGAATGCGACGAGGTGCTGGTGGCGGTGGGCCAGGAGAACGCCTTCCCGTGGATCGAGCGCGATTGCGGCATCGCCTTCGACAAGTCGGGGCTGCCGACGCTCGACAAGAACACCTTCCAGTCCACGGTGCCCCACGTGTTCTTCGGCGGCGATGCGGCCTTCGGTCCCAAGAACATCATCTGGGCCGTTGCTCATGGCCACGAGGCCGCGGTGTCGATCGACAAGCTGCTGCGCGCCGAACCGGTCTACGTTCGCCCGGCGCCCATGACCAACCTGGTGTCGCAGAAGATGGGCATCCACGAGTGGAGCTACGACAACGACACCTCCAACGACCTGCGCTACAAGGTGCCGTGGGCCAAGGCCGAGACGGCGCTGGCCAGCATCCGGGTGGAGGTGGAGCTGGGCTTCGACGCCGCCACCGCCTTCAAGGAGGCCGAGCGCTGCCTGAACTGCGATGTGCAGACCGTGTTCACCGAGTCCGCCTGCATCGAATGCGACGCCTGCGTGGACATCTGCCCGATGGACTGCATCAGCTTCACCGCCAACGGCGAGGAAAGCGAACTGCGGGCCCGGCTCAAGGCGCCGGCATTGAACCTGGCGCAGGACCTGTACGTGTCCGGCGGGCTCAAGACGGGCCGCGTGATGGTCAAGGACGAGGACGTCTGCCTGCACTGCGGCCTGTGCGCCGAGCGCTGCCCCACGGGGGCGTGGGACATGCAGAAGTTCCTGCTGAAGATGACGCCGGCGGGGCAGGGGGTGGTGCAATGAGCGCCGTACGGCCGCCCGAAGGCGCGAAGGCCCCCTCGGGGAACAGCGAAGCACACGAAGTGACAAGCGCGGGGGCCATCCCGCAGATCGAAGCGGTCAACGATTTCGTCATCAAGTTCGCCAACGTCAACGGCTCGGGTTCGGCCTCCGCCAACGAGCTGTTCGCCAAGGCCATCCTGCGCATGGGCGTGCCGGTGAGTCCGCGCAACATCTTTCCCAGCAATATCCAGGGCCTGCCGACCTGGTACGAGGTGCGCGTGACCGAAGAGGGCCACCTGGGGCGGCGCGGCGGCACCGACATGATGGTGGCGATGAACCCGCAGACCTGGGACGCCGACCTGGCCGAGCTGGAGCCCGGCGGCTATCTCTTCTACGACAGCACGCGGCCGCTGCCGCCGTCGAAGTTCCGCAGCGACGTCCGCGTGATCGGCATGCCGCTGACCGAAATCTGCAACGCCGTCTATCAGGACCCGCGCCAGCGCCAGCTGTTCAAGAACATCGTCTATGTGGGGGCGCTGGCCATCCTGCTGGGCATCGAGCCGGAAGTGGTCGAGAAGCTGTTCGGCGAGCAGTACAAGGGCAAGGAAAAGCTGCTGGCCTCCAACGTGCAGGCGCTGCACCTGGGCTGCGACTTCGCGCGGGAGAACCTCGAGCCCCTGGGGCTGCGGGTTCAGCGCGCCGATCGTGTGGGCCATCGCATCTTCGTGGACGGCAACAGCGCCGCGGCGCTGGGCTGCGTGTATGGCGGCGCCACGGTCGCGGCCTGGTATCCGATCACGCCGTCGTCCTCGGTGGCCGAGGCCTTCCAGAAGTACTGCACCAAATTCCGCGTGGACCCGGCCACCGGCCAGCAGCGCTTTGCCATCGTGCAGGCGGAAGACGAGCTCGCCTCGATCGGCGTGGTGGTCGGCGCCGGCTGGAACGGCGCACGGGCCTTCACGGCGACCTCGGGACCGGGCATTTCGCTGATGACCGAGTTCATCGGCCTGGCCTACTTTGCCGAGATCCCGGTCACGATCATCAACGTGCAGCGCGGTGGCCCTTCCACCGGCATGCCGACGCGCACGCAGCAGGCCGACATCCTGTCCTGCGCCTACGCCTCGCACGGCGACACCAAGCACGTGCTGCTGTTTCCCGAGGACCCGCACGAGTGCTTCGAGCACGCGGCGGCGGCGCTGGACCTGGCCGACCGGCTGCAGACGCCGGTGTTCCTGATGACGGACCTGGACATCGGCATGAACCAGCGCCTGTGCGCGCCCTTCGCCTGGGACGACAGCAAGGCCTACGACCGCGGCAAGGTTATGAGCGCCGAAGAGCTCGAGGCCGGCCGCGACTTCGGCCGCTACAAGGACGTGGACGGCGACGGCATTCCCTGGCGCACGCTGCCGGGCACGCACCCGACCAAGGGCAGCTACTTCACCCGCGGCACGACGCGCGACGCCTACGCCCGGTATTCGGAGCGCGGGCCGGACTACATCTACAACATGGAGCGGCTGCTGAAGAAGTTCGCGACCGCGGCCACGTTGGTGCCGCAGCCGGTGCTGCGTCCGGCCGCCGAGAAGACCGAGTTGGGCGTGATCTATTTCGGTTCGACCAGCCCGGCCATGCACGAGGCGCTGCAGGCACTGGAAGCACGCGGCATCCACCTCGATGCGCTGCGGCTGCGCGCCTTTCCCTTCCCGGACAGCGTGGTGCAGTTCCTGGCGCAGCACAGTCAGGTGTTCGTGGTCGAGCAGAATCGCGACGCCCAGATGCGCAACCTGCTGGTCAACGAGCTGGACATCGATCCCGCCCGGCTGGTGCGGGTGCTGCATTTCGACGGCACGCCCATCACGGCGCGCTTCATCGTCCAGGCCATCGGCACGCATGTGGAGAAGACGCAAGCCTCCGGCGCCGCCGGCACGAAGGAATCTGCATGACCTACATCGCCAAGCCCCGGCTGCACCATCCGACGCTGGCCACCAACAAGGTCGGCTACACGCGGCGCGACTACGAGGGCAAGATCTCCACGCTGTGCGCCGGCTGCGGCCACGACTCGATCTCCGCCGCCATCATCGAGGCCTGCTGGGAGCTGGACATCGAGCCGCATCGCGTGGCCAAGCTCTCGGGCATCGGCTGCAGTTCCAAGACGCCGGATTATTTCCTGGGCGCATCGCACGGCTTCAACACGGTGCACGGCCGCATGCCCAGCGTGCTGACCGGCGCCAACCTGGCCAACCGCGACCTGCTGTACCTGGGTGTCTCGGGCGATGGCGATTCGGCTTCCATCGGCCTCGGCCAGTTCGCCCACGCCATGCGGCGCGGCGTGCGCATGGCCTACATCGTGGAGAACAACGGCGTCTACGGCCTGACCAAGGGGCAGTTCTCGGCCACCGCCGACCAGGGCTCCAGGAGCAAGAAGGGCGTCGTCAACACCGACAGCCCGGTGGACCTGGTGGCCATGGCGCTGCAGCTGGGCGCCAGCTACGTGGGTCGGGGGTTTTCGGGTAACAAGGCGCAACTTGTGCCACTGATCAAGGGGGCGATCAGCCACAGCGGGGCCGCCTTCATCGACGTGATCAGCCCCTGCGTGGCCTTCAACAACCACCCCGGCAGCACCAAGAGCTACGACTACGTGCGCGAGCACAACGAGGCGGTGAGCCGCATCGACTTCATCAGCGGGCGGGACGAAATCACCGTCGACATGGGGCCGGGCGAAGTGGTGGACGTGCGCCAGCACGACGGCACGCTGCTGCGCCTGCGCAGCCTGCACCCCGACTACAACCCCGGCGACCGCTATGCCGCGATGGCCTACATGCAGCGGCACCAGGAGATGGGCGAGGTGGTGACCGGCCTGCTCTATGTCGACCCGCTGGCCACCGACCTGCACACCGCGCTCAACACCTGCGACCGGCCGCTCAACGCGCTGGGGCCGGCCGAGCTGTGCCCGGGTGCCCAGGCGCTGGAACGGCTCAACGCCTCCTTGCGCTGAGCGACGGCTGGCGGCACCATTGACATTCCTTCTTCTGGAGGGCGCACCATGGCCGAGCGCACCGTTTTCCAATCCATCTCGCGCAAGCATGTAATCAGCCTGGGCCCGCAGGCCAGCGCGCGCGACGCCGCGTGCGTGATGACGCGCGCGAATTGCGGCAGCGTGCTCGTGCTGGACCTGCCCGACATGCTGCTGGGCATCCTGACCGAGCGCGACCTCATGACCCGCGTGCTGGCCCGGGGGCTCGATCCCGATCGCACGGCGGTGCGCGAGGTCATGACGCCCAACCCGATCTGCGTGCCACCCGAAACGCTGGTGTCCGACGCCGTGGTGCGCATGCTCGAACGGGGCTTCCGCCATCTGCCGCTGGTGGCGGGAACGAAGATCCTCGGTGTTTTCTCGATACGCGATGCGTTGCCGCGGGAGCTCGGCACGGCGGTCAGCTTGACCGAATTCCGCGAGCAGGTGAACGACGCGCTGGGGTAGGGCGCAGAACGAGCGTCTGACGCAAGTGCCTCGGCTGCGCCGTCGGGCCACTTCAATGAGAGTTCGCGGATGCGTTGACGGAGCAGGCCGGTGCCAATTCAGTGGACGTGCCGATGGTGGGCGTCAGGAACGTGCGGATGCGCGTGGCGAACCGGATCGTGGACATGCGGATGGCTGTGCGGACCGGCAGGCAGCACATCGTGCGTGTGATCATGATGGCCATCGTCGTGGCGGTGCGCGTGTTCGTGCTCCATTCGTTCATGTGCGTGCTCGTGGCCATGCGACTCCGCGAGATGCAGCGCCACACCTAGCATCATCAGCATGCCGCCCGCTGCCATCGCCCATGTCCCGCTTCGATCGCCGAGCGCAATGGCGAAGGCGGCGCCGATGAACGGCGCAAAGGCAAAGACAGAGCCGGTCCGCGCTGCACCAAAGGCGCGCTGCGCGAGCAGGTAGAAGCGAAGGCTCAGGCCATAGCCGCTCGCTCCGACCGCGAACAGAACCAGCGCTGCGCCCACTGCAGGTCTTGGCTCGCCGAACAGCCACGCCAGCAAGGCCGTCGCGGTGGCGCCGATGGCGGCCTTGCCCAGCACCACTTGCCCGGGGTCGCGCTCGGCGAGCGCACGCGAGAGTGTGTTGTCCATGCCCCAGGCCGCGGTCGCGACGAGCACCGCGAGCATTCCCCAGAGCTGCGTGCTGCCGCTGCGGCCCTGGTCCAGGACCAGCGCCACGCCTCCGGCGAGCAAGAGCAGCATGGCAGCCCATACGCGGCGGTCCATGGTCTCCTGGTAGAGCATGCGCGCCAGCAGTGCCGTGAACAGCGCTTCCAGCGTCAGCATCAGCGACGCGCTGGTACCGCTCGTCTGCTGCAGGCCCCAGGCCAGCGCAACGGGGCCCAGAACCGCGCCGAAGGCCGCCATGGACAGGAGCCGCGGCAGATCGCCACGCACCATCCGCGCTTCACGCTCTACCCGCTGGCGGGACGCGAAGCCGACGGCAGCCGCGCCCGCATAAAGCAGTGCGGCGGTCGTGAAGGCACCCAGTCCGTTGCCGAAATGCTGGACCAGCGGCGTGCTGACTCCAAAGAGAAAGGCCGCGAGCAATGCGAGAAGGCCGCCTCTCACAGCGGGCAGGGAAAGATGCCGCGCAGTCATGCCGGTTCCTTGATCGTGAAACGCACCGTCGTGGTCTTGCGGCCGTCCGTCACCGTGGCAACGGCCTTGGCACCCTCCACCACGTGGATGACCGCACCATCGGCTGCCGCGACGAGTTCGAAGGACATGTCGTTTGCCGGCTGGACCACGCCGCCATGGCGGGCTGGTGCCGCGCCGTGAGCAAAGACGGGGGTGGCGGCGACGGCCGACGCGCCGAGAAGCAGGGCAACGCAAAGGCTCCTGAGCGATTGGATCTTCATGATGATCGGGTTCCCGTGTTCATTTTGCAGCGCGCTTCGACAGGCGGCGCTGCCAGGGCCTTGAAAACAATGCTGCGGGCGTCGGTAGTTCGCCATCGGGCAGGCCCGACCCCGGGGCATGAAACTGGGGTCACAGTCAAATTCAGCGGTCGATGGCATGAGTTTCTTAGTAGCGGGATCACACCGCGGCGTCCGACAACGCCACGGGCTCGCACCAATGACCTGTCGGTCATTTCGGCGCTGCCGTTCACTTTGTAGCGCAAAGTCGTTTCTTCGCGAACGCCGGGACCATCCATGGGCCTGAAATGCTTAGTAGGCCTGCTGCAGTCCGGAGGGCGAACTTTCGCCTCTGTGCTTGGCGTGCAGCACTCGCGCCATGGGTCGTTTGCTGAACAGCCAGAAGAGCACCGGCGTCAGACGCTCCAGCGAGCCGCGCACGATCATCGGCTGGCCGAAAGTCTCGCCCTCGAACTTGCAGAGATTGATGCAGTGGCTGATCTTCAGGATGCCGTCGCCCGTTCTCGCGGCCGATCTGGTTCCGGCCGTCGGTCTCCTCGACGGGCGAAAGGCCGGTCTGCGCCAGCTTGCGCTGGTCCAGGCGCACGGTGATCTGCGGAATGAGCACCTGTTTTTCCACGGTCAGGTCGATCAGGCCCCGGCACACCCGAGAGCCCTGGCGCATCTGCTCGCCCTCATCGTGCGGCTCGGGTCCTCTCTGATCCGCGTGGAGACCGAGCGGCATGCCCTTCAGGTCGGCATTGCTTCTTTAACCCGACCGATCCTTCAATTGCCTCGAGAAGGCCGAGACTCGCGCGGGCCGGTGCCCGCTCTCCAGTCACCCCAGAGCCTGGAGCCGGGCGACCAATGCATCACGTCCCGTCTCATGGGCAATTCATGCCGAACGTCGCGCGGCGCTCGGAGCGGGAGGGAGGTTGCGATCGCGCAGGAGGATGAGCGGGACTGCCGCACCGCTGAAGAGCAAGAACCAGTCCTGCGTCACCCCCAGCAGAATGGCGGCGCTGCCGCCGACCAGCGACCAGAGGACGGGAATGACGAACAACCAGCGCGAAACCGGTGTCGTGGTGAGCAACAGCAGACCGAAAGTGAAGATCGTGACCGGACAAGGGCTGATCCCGAACATCGGTATCTCGGGATAGCGATGGCCCATCCACATTCCAAGCAGCGGGTAGATCGCCGCCGCATAGATGACAAAGGTCCACCCCAACCATGCGGTCGGACCGCGGCCCATGCCAAAGGTCATGCGACCTCGCCAGACTGCCTCGAAGAACAGCAATCCGCCCTGCACGATGAACAGCGCGCCGAAAGGCAGCGCCGCCTTGTTGATGCTCGAGAAGAATAGCCAGTGATATGCGACGCCGGTCCAGACCCACATGACGGCCAAGGCCAGGCCAATGATGCGGCCGCCCGCGCGCGACGGTCGAATGACCAGAACGACCGTGGCCACGCCGAGAAGGTAGCTCAGAATCTGTGCCGGCCAGACGGCTTCGTTATACGCAGCAAAGAGCGCAAGGAACTGATCGCCAGTGAACGCAAGCATGAGGCCGACAATGCAACAGGCGACCGAGATGGAGCTTGATCCCCATCAAGCATGCGGTCCAAGCCTCCAGAGCGGATTCTCGAGGCGCTGCTGGATCGCGCGGCTGAGCGGCCGGGCGCGGAACACCGGGTCGAAGCCAACCTTCTCGATTTCGACCAGCACCGCCAGTGTTGATTTCCGCATGGACGCGATCGCGTTTCCGTTGGCGCTTGATCCGCTCATACCCCAGAGCACACATCTGCGCTCGAGCGAATTGGTGCGCAGAAGCGCGTCGGCGCTCGATGGAAACGCGCGTCAAACGGGCATGGAGATCCAATACAGGCCGATCTGTGACGGGGTTGCACCATTTCGCGTAGAAGCTGAGGCTTGTACCCGTCTCGCCGCTCGAAGAACTTGCGCCGGGGCGTGGGATGGCAAGGTGGCCTTCGAGTCAATCTCGTGGGGCGGCAAGAAAATGCTCACGTCGAAAGCGTGGCCCATTCCGATTCAAGCCACCTTTCTCGGCGTGAAATCACGCTGCCCCGTGGTCATTCCCCCTGATGTTGAACGCCGCACGGCTGTTGTGCTAGGCAATCACACGCCCGTGGCCGCAGTCGCGCAGAGCTGTCGCATCGCGCGACGGCCGCTCGGCAAGGAATCGCCTCTGCCTATGAAGGAGACGGCCGTGGAAGGCTGATGGTGAAGACGCAGCCCGAACCTGGCACGTCCCGGACCGTCAATGTTCCGTTGTCCGCTTCAATGCTCTGACGAGCGATCGAGAGCCCGAGTCCCAGACCCGCTCGGCTGTCGCTGTTGGGACTGAAAGGGATGAACATCTTGGCGGCGCCACCTGGCGGCAATCCTCCGCAATGGTCCTCGACATCGATGAGGACCTGTTCGCCCGAGGCGTAGGCGCTCAGGGTCACCATGGAGTTCTCCTGGGTGTACTTGAACGCGTTCTGCAGCAGGTTGGCCAGCGCCGCGTGAAGCAGGTCCCGGTTGGCCAGAATCGCCAGCGAGGGGTCCACGGTCCGCACCCCGAAGACGGCGCCTTGGCGCGCCACATCGAGCCGGGGGCCCATCTCGCCAAGGCTCATCGGATGAGCAAATCTTCGGTGGCCTTGCCCGTGGCGATCGCAGCCTTGAGCCAAGAGGGCGGGGACCGCGTCCGCTCCATGCATTGCCGTCTTGGTCGCGGGACTTGACCGTGCCGGCCGTCGGGCACTCTTCTTGGCCCTGGTGGCGGATTCGGCTCTGTCCAATATGGACAACGCTCAGCTGCCGCGTTCGAACGCCGGTATGTCGGTCGCCTGCCCGCTTTCGGCGGGTATCGGTGCGAGCCGCACCCACACGGCGTCGAGCGCCGACTGGATGCTGTCGAAAACCCGCGACCGGCTCTTGGGCGAAGGCAGATAGTGGTTGAAGTAGCGCAGGCCTTCGGTCGGCACGCCGAGCAGCGTGAGCTGTCGTACCGGCAAGCCCGTCGCATCGAGCGGATGGCCGAGGGTGTCGGTGCGCGGCACTCGCATCCGCGCGTCCGCCGGCTGCGGCAGCACGGCGCCGGCGCACAGGCCCGAGCGGCAGAGCGCGGCGAGCAGGGAACCGTCCTGGGTATCGATCGCGCGATGCCCCGCGCGCGCGCGCACCAGGTGATCGAGGCAGGCCACGAAGGGTGTTTCGAAGGCGCGCGAGCGTGCGCGCCAGACGCCTAGCGCCGCATCGCGCTCGAGTGCGGGCGCCGGGCCGAGGTCGGTGCGCAGCAGGCCGGCGCGCATCAGCGCCAGCCATTCGAGCCCGCGCGCGATCGGCGGGCCCACGACCAGCTGGGAGATCCGCGGCGCCACCACGTCGAAGAAGCGGCGACGCGATGATGGCATGAGCGCGTCGAACTCCACCGCCTGGCGGATGAAGCCGCGCAGCACGCGCAGCATCTCCACCGCGTACTTGTAAGGGCTGTGCGCTTCGCCCTTGCGCGCCTCGTCCACATCGAAACGCAGGCGCGCCGCGAAGGTCGCGCTGAATTCCGCGGCGCTGCGCGGCGATGGCGCGGGCGTCGATGCGAGCAGCACTTCGGGCGAGAACTCCGCCATCGACGGCAGGGTCGCTTCGCAGAAGGCCCGGACTTCGGCCGGCGCGAGTACACCGAGCGCGTGTCGGCAGGCCTCGGCCGCATCGACACCTTGAGACAGCGTCAGCGCGCGCATCAGGTAGGCCGCGCGCATCTCGGCGGCAAGCGCCGCAAGCAGGTCTTCGTCGAGTTGCAGGCCCGCGGGCCCGCGTGCCGCCCGTCGCACGGCCAAGTACGCATCAGTGCAGAAGATCGGCGCGAAGCTGCCCGACAGATCGAGCGATTGGGCGGGCCGGCATGCGAACGGCGTGCCGCTGCGCGAGTGCACGAACATGACGGGCTCGCGGCCGCTCGGCAGGTAACGCAGCATGCCGTCTTCCTCGCGCACGAAGCGCCCGCCGCGGCCCGCGGTGAGCGCTGCCACCACGTCGACCGCCACCAGCCCTGTGCCCGAGATGCCCACTGCCGAACCGGCCTCGATGCGCGCCTGCAGCGGCGCCATGGGGTACGGGGCCATCGGCCTCGCCTGTGAAGGAGCCGGCCCGTTCGCCGCAGGCGCCAGCCCGTGGCCGGTGCACAGGAAGACATGGTCCACCGTGAGCGCCGAGCCGTCGCCCAGGTGCACGCGGGCCTGCCCGTCGGCCGCGAGCGAGACATCGAGTGCGCGCTGGCGCACCGCTGCGATCCGCAAGTGCGATGGCGCGTTGTCGCACAGCACTGCATGCACGTAGCGCAGATAGGCCCCGAAGAGCGCCCGGGGCAGGAAGCCGTTCGGATCGGCCTCGATGTCGCGCGCGGTGCGCAGCCAGTCGATGAACGGCACTGCCCCCGTGAGCGGCGGCTCGCCGAAGTGGCGGGCGCTGAAGCTGTCGAGTTGGCCGGTGACGGTGTTGAGCAGCAGGAAGTCTTCCTGCTGCGGCTTGTGCAGGCCCGGCCCCGGCTCGTCGGGGTCGATCAGGTGCACCGCGAGCGCGAGCCGCGGCTGCCGGCGCGCGGCGGTGACCAGCCGGTCGAGCACCGCCAACCCCCAGGGGCCGGCGCCGACGATCGCGATCTCAACCCGCACGGCGCAGCTCCCGGCCCGGTCTGCCCGGCAGCGTGACGAGCACCACCCCGGCGACGATCAGCGCGCTCGCGACCAGCAGGCTCCAGCTCACCGGTTCGGCGAGAAACACCACGCCGAACGCCACGCTGACCAGCGCCCGCAGGTAGGCATTGCTCGTGGTGGCGACCGGGCCCAGCGTGCGGATCAGCCGGAAGAAGATCACGCTGGCCAGCGCGGTCGACAGCAGCGCGAGCGCCAGCACCGCGAGCGTGGCCTCCAGGCCTGGTGCGAGCGTCCATGGCCGGTCGAGCGCGAGGCTCACCGGCAGCAAGGTGAGCCCGCCGCACAGCAGCGACCCGGCCGCGGTGATGACGGCGGGCTGGTCGCCGAAGCGGTGGCCGAACACCGCGCCGCACGCATACGACGCGCTCGCGCCCAGCACTGCCATGACCGCCAGGAAGTCGCTCTGGCCCAGGGCCACGACGGAGCCGGTGCCGACGATCCTGGCGACGCCTGCAAGCCCGAGAAGCACGCCCACGAACTTCGTGAGCATGAAGGGCGCCGAGCCGACGACGAACACCGACAGCATGAAGGCGAACAGCGGCACGGTCGCATTGAGCACGCCCGCGAGCCCGCTCGCGATGTGCAGCTCGCCCCAGCTGATCAGCGTGAACGGCAACGCGCCCTGCAGCAGCCCCTGCACCCAGAGCGCGCCCCAGTGGCCGGCGCGCGCCGGAAACGCGAAGCCGCGGGCCACGGCCAGTGCGGCCAGCAGCGCGCCGCCGAGCAGGATGCGGATCGCGGCCAGCGTGGCCGGCGGGTAGTCGGCCACCGCGACCTTGATCAGCGAGAACGAGCCGCCCCAGAGGACCGCGAGCAGCACCAGAAGCGCGTATTCGCCCGCCGGCGCCGGATTCGTCGGTTTCTCATGCATCGCTCAGCGCCTCCAGGTGGGTGCAATAGTCGGTGAAGCATTCCTCGATCCCGGCTTGCGTGAGCAGCCCGGCGCGGTACTGGATCTCGATGTGCGTGGCGTCGTGCCATGCGCGGATCAGCATCAGCAGGTCGTACTTCAGCCGGTAGCCGCGGTCCGCATGCCGCGCGGCCGCGAGGGCCGGCGCATCGCCCGTGCCCTGCGGCATGAAGTTGAGCGAGAAGCCGGTCAGCGGGTTGCGATCCGCATCGAACGGCAGCCCGAGCGCGTCGAGCACTTCGTCGAACTGGCAAGCCTGGTGGTGCGCGGCGAGCGCGATGCCGTCGCGCACGCTCTCCACCAGCTGACGCGCCGGTAGCGCGCCCAGCCGCGCGACGCGCAGCGGCACCAGGTTGATGAAGTCGCCGATGGCCTGCGCGATCCGGGGATGCGCGCGGCCGGCCAGCGGCGTGACGATCACCAGGTCGTCGCATTCGGTCAGCGCCGCGAGCCAGCGGAAGTACGCGGCCACAAACAGCACATAGGGCGTGCACTTCAGCCGGCGAGCCGCTGCGCCGACGGCCTCGCGCAGTGGACTGCGCAAGGGAGCGTCCATCGCGTGGCAGCGTTGCGGATCTGCGCAGCGCAGCTGGTTCGGCAGGTAGCGATGGTGATAGGGCGGGCCGAGCAGCGTGCGGAAATGCGCGCGTGCATCCTGCGCCCCGACGCCCTGTGCGTTGGCCCAGGCCGCGATATCGCGCATCGACGGCGGAGCGTCCGCTGTCCAGGGCCGGCCCGAGAGCCGGGCGGCCAGCTCGCGCGCGAGCAGGCCCTGGCTGGTGCCATCGCTGACCAGATGGTGCACGGTCCACAGCAGCCGGCGTTTCGCTTCGGGCAGGGCGAGCAGCGTGGCGCGAAACAGCGGCGCATCGGCGAACAGAGCGATCTCCGTCTCGCCCTCGGCCACGCGCAGTACGTCGATGCGGCGCGCAAGTGCCGCCGCGTCGAGCATGCCCAGGTCGCAGTGCGCCACTTCCACGTCCGCCGTCGGCACGATCGACTGGCGCACGACGCCGTCTTCATCGAGGCCGAAGCGCAGGCACAGGCTGTCGTGGCGCAGCGCGATCTCGGTCAGCGCGCGCCCCACAGCATAAGCATCGACCCCGTCGGGCAGCTCGAACAGCGCCACCATGTTGCACCAGTTGCGGTTGCCGCCCGCGCAGAAAGTGCGGAAGTAGCGCCGCTGCTGCGGGCTCAGCGCGAACCAGCGGCTGCGCGGCGCGGGAGGGATCGGCGCGGGCGCGGCAGGCCTGGCCACTCGCAGGTGCTGCGCCAGTTCACGCGCCGTGGGCGCGTGCATCAGCAGCAGCGGCTGCGCATGCACGCCGAGCCGTGCTTCGAGATCGGCGCACAGCTGTATTGCCGCGAGCGAGTCGCCGCCGAGCGCGAAGAAATCGTCGTCGACACCGACATGCGCCTGCCGCAGCACCCGCGCGATCGCATCGGCCAGGTCGTGCGCGAGCTCGTCGGCGTCCTCCGGGGCGGTGGTCGTGCCGCGCGGTGGCGGCGCGGGCAGGCGGGCGCGGTCGAGCTTGCCGTTGGCCGTGAGCGGCAAGGCGTCGAGCGCCATCAGATGGCTCGGGATCGCCGCCGCCGGCAACCGCTCGGCGAGAAAGGGGCGCAGGCTTCGGCGCACGGCCTGCGCGTCCTCGCGCGTGCAGAAGTAGCCCACGAGCTGCGCCCCGCCTTCCTCGTTCGTCATGCACACGACGGCCGCGTCGCTCACGGCCTCGTGTGCCTGCAGCACCGCCGCGACGCCCGCGGGCTCGACGCGCGTGCCGAGGATCTTGACCTGGTGGTCCTTGCGGCCGCGCAGGTGCAGCGCGCCGTCGCTGTCGAGGAAACCGAGGTCGCCGCTCAGGTAGGCCGGCTGGGCGTCGAGCACGATGAAGCGCGTGGCCGAAGGCTCCGCCGGGTCCAGGTAGCCGAGCGAGCCATGTGCCGTGCGGATCGCGACCTCGCCGAGGCCGCCCGTGCCGAGCGGCTGCAGCGACTCGTCGACGATGCTCACGCCGACCCCGGGCAGCGGCAGGCCGCAGCACTGGATGCCTTCGGGTGCGGGGTCGGGCACGCGCGCACAGAACTTCGCAAGCGTGGTTTCGGTCGGCCCGTACAGGTTGTAGATCGCGCTCTGCGGAAATGCCGCGCGCCAGCGAGCGACCAGCGCGCTGCCCAGCGGCTCGCCCGCGAACAGTGTGTGGCGCAGCGCCGCGTTGCGTTCGTTCGCGGGCAGGCTCGCCAGGCAGGCCTGGGCCAGCGAGGGCACTGCGTGCAGCACGCTGACCGACATGGCGGACAGCCAGGCCGGCATCTCGGCGGGCGTTATCGAGGCGTCCGTGGGCGGCAGGCAGCCGGTCACGCCCGCGACGATCGGCAGCAGCAGGTCGCGCAGCACCACATCGAACGACAGGCGGGTGAGCACGCCCACGCGGTCGCCGGGCTGCAGGCCCAGCATGCCGGCCTCCCAGGCCAGGAAGTGGGCGAGCCCGCCGCGCCGCCCGAGGATGCCTTTGGGGCGGCCAGTCGTGCCGGAAGTGAAGAAGATGTAGCAGCCGGCGTCGGGTGCGATCTCGGGCAGGCCCAGGTCATCGAGCGTCCATCCGGGCTGCGTCGACAGCCCGATCGTGATGCAGGTGATGCCGGGGGCCTCCAGCGGCGCCTGCGCCGCGAAATCGATCGCCAGCGCGGGTGCCGACGCGTCCAGCATCGCCTGCTTGCGCGCGCGTGGCAGCGCCGCATCGATGGGCACGGCGATCACGCCCTCGAGCAGGCAGCCCACAAGCATCGCCACCAGGCCGCGCGAAGCCACGCCGTGCAGCGCCGCGCGATCGCCGGCCTTGATGCCGTGCTGGCGCAGCAGCATCGCCTGCGCGACCACCAGCGCCGCGAAATCGTCGCGGCGCATCGGGCCCTCGGCATCGATCCACAGCGTCGCCGCGCCGGCACGCAGGCCGTCGCGCAGCAGCGCGGTGAGCGACGATGGCCGCGCGTTCATGAGGCCACCTCGAACACGTCGGCAAAGCGCCGCGGATGGTAGAGCGTGTGCATGGCATGCGCTCGCGCCTCGAGCGCGCAGGCCACGGCCTCGGCGACGGCCGGCGATTGCGCGAAGCCGCCGGTGTTGTGGCCGCCGCTGAGCACAAGCCTGCCGCCCGTGTCGGTCTCCTGCACCTCGAGCACGCCGAGGCCCGAGGGTGTCCAGGGACGCACGCAGAAGCCGGGGCGCTCGCCGAGCATGCCGGCCTGCCGGGCGCGCCCGAACTTGTCGCCGAACAGTTCCTCCGCCGTCTCCATCACGCAGCGCGAGAGCTCGGGCAGGTCGGCCAGCCGCACGTCGTCGGCCGAGGCGCCGACGAAGCCGTGCCCGGAGCTGCAGTGCAGCACCGGCCGTCCGGCTGCGTCACGCCCGGGCACGACGTTGGCACCCTGCGCCGCCTCCTGGCTGCCGAAGGCACGCCGGCGAACCTTGAGGGGCGAGCGCAGCGGTGCGCCGTCATTGGGCAGCGTGACCCACATGCCCACCATCGCACCGATGGCGGGCAGTCCCGTCGTCCTGGCAGCGAGGGTCCTTGCCTGTGCACCGGGCGAGAGCACGTAGTGGTCGGAGCGCCGCAGTGTGCCGTTGACGACGATGCCCGTCACCGCGCCCGAATCCGTCTGTCGGACCTCGCCGGCCTCCTGTTGCCAATGGAAGCGCACGCCGAGGCTTTCGAGCAGCGCGATCAGGTTGCGGCAGAACGAGACGATGTTGAGCGAAAAGCCGTGCACCTCGAGCGCGCCCGCAATGGCGCCGCCATCGATCGCGTCGGCGAGCGCAGGCTCGCGCTCGCGCAGTCGCGGCCGGGGAACCGTATCGATCAGCGCGCCGATCTCGGCTTCGGCCGTCTGCGCGGCGCACAGGGAGGCGTCGCTCGGGTAGATGCGCAGCAGCCGGCCGACATGGTGCGTCTCGCGCAGCAGTTCGGGATGGAGGCTGAAAACCTCGTGCCATAGCCGGTGGCTCTGCCGGTTGAAGCCGACGATGTCGTTGTCATACTGCAGCGCGGCCCAGGGCGGCACCTGTTCGAGCTGCGCGATCCAGCGGCGGTCGGCATCCGACAGCGTCTCGTAGCGGCGCGACAGCCAGCCGTCCTGCGCGATGCCCAGGCGAAAGCGGGGCGTGTCGTGCGGCGTGTAGAGCGGGGAGCAGGCCAGGTGATGGCGCGACTCGTTGTACGAGAAGATGCGCGCATCCCTGCCGCCGAAGGTCGCGCCCGCATTCGCGGGGTGGGGCTCGCCCTGTCCGCGCGGATCGGCCATGCGGTCGAACACCGAGACGCGATGGCCGCGCCGGCACAGCGTCAGTGCCGTGACCAGGTTGACCACGCCCGCGCCCACCAGCATCACTTCGCCCGTTGCATGCGCGCAAGCCTCCGGGCGCGGCGCATGCTGCTGCTTCGGTCGGCACATCGATTCGGCCAGCAGGAAGGCCTCGTACTCGGCGCGTTCCCAGGTCGACCCGGCAACGAAGGCGCAACGTGCGCCGAGCGCAGGGAGATCGACGGCGGTCCGCGAGGCCGCGAGGCCGCAGAAGACGAACCGGCACGCGGTGAACCCGGCCGCGATGGCCGCCACCGCTTCGAGCTGTGACTCGCGCGCGATCACCACGTCGGGTGCGAGCGCGGAGAGTTCCGCGGCGACGCGGTGCGGCGCCTTCGCCGCGAGGTCGGGCCGAAGCACGATGTTGTGCGCGACGAAGACATCGACCGATGCCTTTGCGAGCCAGCACATGACGACGATCTTCATGCGCCGCCGATCCTCTCGACCAGGTGGCACGCGACCCAGCGGTCGCCGGACACGCGCGCGAGCGCGGGCACCTCCTCGGCGCAGCGGCGCATCGCGCGCGGGCAGCGCGGATGGAAATGGCAGCCGCGCGGTGGATTCAGCGGCGAGGGGATCTCGCCCTGGATCGTCACGAAGGCCTTCTTGCGCACCTCGAGCTTCGGCGCCTCGGCCAGCAGGCCCTCGGTATAGGGGTGCAGCGGCTGCCCGAACAGCGCGTCGGCGCCGGCCGACTCGACCACCCGGCCGAGGTACATCACGACCACGCGGTCGCTGATGTGGCGCACCACGCCCAGGTCGTGGCTGATGAACAGGTAGGTGAGCGCGAGTTCCTCGCGCAGCGCCATGAACAGGTTGATCACCTGCGCCTGGATGGACACGTCGAGCGCGGCCACCGCCTCGTCGCAGATCAACAGCCGCGGCCGCACGGCCAGCGCGCGCGCGATGCCGATGCGTGCGCGCTGGCCGCCCGAGAACTGGTGCGGGAAGCGGCGCATGAAGCCGGCGTCGAGCCCGACCTTCTGCATCAGCGCGGCCACATGCGCTTCCTGGTCCTTCGCATCGACCAGCCCGTGCGCCACCGGCGCCTCGCCGATGATCTGGCGCACCCGCATGCGCGGGTTGAGGCTCGCATACGGGTCCTGGAAGATCATCTGCACGCCGAGCATGTCGCGCCGGTGCTCGCTCGCCGAGAGCCGCCGCCGGCGCAACTCGGCGTTCTCGCCCTGCCACCATCGCTCGCCTTCGCTCAGTGCCTGCAGGCCCGCGGCCATGCGCCCGAGCGTCGACTTGCCGCAGCCCGATTCGCCCACCAGCCCCACCACCTCTCCCGGGCGGACCGCGAGCGATACGTCGTCGACGGCGTGGACGGTGCGCGATGGCACCGAAGCGCCGAACAGGTGCGCGATCCTCGCCGCGGCATCGGGCTTGCGGACGAAACGCTTGGTGCTGGCGCGCAGTTCGAGCAAGGGGGTGACGGTGTCCATGGTGTCAGTTCGCGATCGTGCAGGAGGAGGGCAGGGGAGTCGGGTGGAAGCAGCGCAGCCGGCGGCCGTCGAGCGCCACCAGCGGCGGCTCGTTGCGGCAGACGGCATTCGCGCTGGCGCAGCGCGCCTGGAATGCGCAACCCTGCGGCAGTGCGAGCAGCGAGGGCGTCATGCCGGGAATCTGCTGCAGCGGGCGGCCGCGCGGGTTGCGCGAAGGCGCGCTCGCGATCAGCCCGCGCGTGTACGGGTGGCGCGGCCGATCGAGCACCTCCGCCACCGGGCCCTGCTCGACGATGCGCCCGGCATACATCACGGAGACCGTGTCGGCCAGCCCCGCCACCACCGACAGGTCGTGCGAGATCCAGATCAGCGCCGTGCCCGATGCGCGGCACAGGCCCTGCATCTGCGCGAGGATCTGGCCCTGTACCGTGACGTCGAGCGCGGTGGTCGGCTCGTCCGCGATGATCAGGTCGGGCTCGTTGAGCAGCGCGATCGCGATCGCCACGCGCTGGCGCATGCCGCCCGAGAACTGGTGCGGATAGGCCAGCAGACGCTCGTGCGGCGACGGAATGCCGACCTTCGCCAGCGCGGCAGCAGCGCGTTCGCGCGCCACGCGCTCGCTGACCCGGTGGTGCGCGCGCACCGCCTCGATCATCTGCGTGTCGATGCGCAGCACCGGGTTCAGCGTCATCATCGGATCCTGGAAGATCATCGCGATGCGGTTGCCGCGCACGCCCTGCAGCGCGCGCGGCGACAGGCGCCGCAGGTCGAGCACCTCCCCGGTGCGCGGCGCGAGGCGCAGGCGGCCCGCGACCACCTGGCCCGGCGGGTCGATCAGCCCGATGAGCGAGTAGCCCGTCATCGACTTGCCCGAGCCCGACTCGCCGACCAGGCCCATGATCTGGCCGCGCTCGATCGAGAACGACACGTCGTCCACGGCCTTCACGATGCCCGCGCGGGTGGCGAACTGCGTCTTCAGGCCCTCGACGAGCAGCACGGGTTGAGATGCGGTCGTCATTGCTTCTGCAGCCTCGGGTTCGACACGTCCCGCAGCTGGTCGGCCACGAGGTTGATGGCGAGGATCGTGAGAAGCAGCAGGACGCCGGGGTAGAGCGACATCCAGTACTTTCCCGCCAGCAGGTATTGCTGGCCGTTGGCGATCAGCAGGCCGAGCGAGGGCTCGGTGATCGGCACGCCCAGCCCCAGGAAGGACAGCGTGGCCTCCAGCGAGATCGCGTTGGCCACCTGCAGCGCGGCCACCACGATCACCGGCGGCAGGCAGTTGGGCAGCAGGTGCCGCAGGACGATGCGCGCGTCGCTCAGGGCCAGGCCCTGCGCCGCCTCGATGTATTCCTTGCGGCGCTCGACGAGTGCCGCGGCGCGCACCGTGCGCGCGTAGTAGGCCCATTGCACCGCCACCAGCGCGATGGCGACATTGCCGACGCCCGGCTTGAGCAGCGTGACCAGCACCAGCGCCACCAGGATCGCGGGGAACGACAGCTGGATGTCGACGATGCGCATGAGCAGCGCATCGAGCCGCCCGCCCGCATAGGCCGCGAGCAGGCCCAGCGTGGCGCCCAGCGACAGTGCCGCGAGCGTCGCCACCACGCCGATGCCCAGCGAGATGCGCAGCCCGTAGAGCATGCCCGAGAGCATGTCGCGGCCCTGGTCGTCGGTGCCCAGCAGGTAGAGCCTGCCGTGGCCGGCGGCATCGTCGCCGCTGTGCGAGCCCGGCGGCAGCCGCGAGTCGAGGATGTCGAGCTGCGCGAGGTCGTACGGATTCTGCGGCGCGAGCAGGGGTGCGAACAGCGCGGCGAGCATCAACGCCAGCAGCACGGCCGCGCCGAGCACGGCGAGCCTGGAGCGGGCGTACTGCCGCAGCAGGCGGCGCAAGGGGGATTCGTCTTCTTCGAACATGGTCGTCATGCGCTTTGTTCATCGAGCCGCACGCGCGGGTCGAGGCTCGAGTACGCGATGTCCACGAGCAGGTTGAGCAAGGTGAACATCGACACCACCACCAGCAGGTAGGCGACGATGACCGGGCGGTCCAACGAGCCGATCGACTCGATGATCAGTTTGCCCGCGCCGGGCCACACGAAGATGGTCTCGGTCACGGCAGCGAACGCGACCAGCGCGCCGAACTCCAGCGCCACCACCGTCACGATCGGCACGAGGATGTTCTTGAGCACATGCACGCCCACCACGCGCGCCGGCGAGAGGCCCTTGGCGCGCGCGAACTTGACGTAGTCTTGCGTCAGGGCCTCGTGCGTGCTGGCCCGCGTGAGCCGCGTCACCAGCGCGAGCTTGAAGAGCGCGAGGTTCACCGCGGGCAGCAGCAGGTGCCTCCAGCCCTCGAGGCTGAAGACCGACAGCGAGAGTCCCAGCACCTCGCGCGTCGGACCGCGCCCGCCGGCGGGCAGCCATGCCAGCTGCACCGCGAACACGACGATGAGCATCAGGCCGACCCAGAAGGTCGGCAGCGAGAAGCCCAGGATCGAGCCGGTCATGATGCCCTTGCCGACCCACGAATGCGGCCGCAGGCCGGCCCACAGGCCCAGCGGCACGCCCAGTGCGATGGCGATCAGCATCGCGACGCAGGCCAGTTCGAGCGTGGCGGGCAGCCGCTCGAACACCAGCGTGATCGCGGGCACGCCGTGGACGAAGGAGTTGCCCAGGTCGCCGTGCAGCGCATGCAACAGGAAGTTCCAGTACTGCAGCGGCAGCGCCTGGTCCAGGCCCATGGCCTGCACCAGACGTGCGCGCTCGGCCTGATCGGCGTCCATGCTGATCAGGATGTCGGCGGGATTGCCGATCAGGTAGACGCTGGCGAAGACCAGCATCGACATCGCCAGCAGCACGCCGACGCTCTGCGCCAGGCGGCGAATCATATAAACCAGCATGAAGGTTCCGTCGTGAGGGTTGCGTGCCGGGCCCGGCCCTAGAGTGCGTGCGCGGGCACGCGCTGCATCAGGTAGCCGAGGCAGTCCTGGCGGATGGCGCGCAGGTCGCGGGTGAACATCGCGGCGACCGCATGCGTCGATAGGCAGACTTCGGATCCGTTGCGCACCAGCATGCCTGCGATCGCTTCACCGTCGAGCCGGTAGGCGCGAAGTGGCTCTGCTTCGGGATGCGACAGCGTGGTGGCGATCACGTGGCCGGGCTCGAGCGTGCGGAAGTTGAAGGACTCGAGCTCCGGCGGCAGTTGCAGGTCTGCGGCCCCGCCGTCGCAGCTCAGCGTGAGGCCTTCGGCGACCTTGAGCATCGCGAAGGCCTGGAAGATGTCGAGCGCCTTCACGTCGTCGTGCGCCGTGCCGTCGCCGAAGTCGTCGGCGAGGCAGCGCTCGATCAGCGTCGCGGCCTGGGCCACGCCTTCGGCGTTGCCGATCTCCCCGCATTCGCAGCACACCGTCGGGCAGATCGGCGTGAACGCGGCGCCCAGCGACTGCGGCGCCTGGATGAGCACGGCCAGCGGCGAGAACATGCGCGCGAGCCGCAGGTGCTCGGCGCCGGTCGCGCTCAGGCAGGAATACAGCGGATTGCGCCCCGAGTTGTTGTGCAGGTCGATGGCCAGGAAGACTTCGCGCGCGCGCATCGCTTCCATCACGCGCGCCGCCATGCGCTGGTGCGGCGTGGCCGGCGCGGCGCTCGGCCAGATGCGGTTGTAGTCCGGCTGGTCTTCCAGGCGGCGCACACCGGCGCGTGCGGCCTCCACGTTGCCGACGAAGATCGAGAGGGCGCGCGGCAGCGGCCGGTCGCCGTATTTCGCGAGCACCGATTGCAGCGCGAGCAGGCCCACGTCCTCGTTGCCGTGCAGCAGCACCGAGACGAACACCGGCCGCGGCTGCGCGCCGGGCAGGTGGATCAGCGTCGGGGCCGGCAGCACCTCGTGCAGCGTGCGGGCCGAAGCGCCGAGGAACGCGGGCGGCAGGTGGTCGATCACCTGCGGCAGGTCGGACAGATCGGACAGGTCGCTCACTTGCGGTCCTCCGCCTCGGCACGGACCTGCTGGGCCAGCGTGAACTCGTCGACGCGCGGCACCATCGTGAGGCCCTTGCGCGTTGCCCAGGTCGAGACCTGGTGGTAAAGCGGAATGATCGCGCAGTCCTTCTTCAGCGCGAGCGCGGTGGCCTTCTGCAGCAGGGCTTCGCGCCTGGCGTCGTCGACGGTGTTGAGCGCTTCGTTCAGCAGCGCATCGAACTGCGGGTTGCTGTAGCTGCTCCAGTTGGTCGCGCCCATGCCGCGCTCCTTGTCGGGCGTGGCGAGCAGGCCGCGCAGCGCGCCCGAGGGCTCGCCACCGCCCACGCCCCAGCCGAGCAGGCCGAAGCCCAGTTCCTTCTTCGAGGCACGCCCGACGTAGGTCGCCATCGGCGAGACCTGCACCTTGGTCACGATGCCGCCGCGGGTGAGCATCTGGCCGATGGCCTGCGCGACCTGCTTGTCGTTGACGTAGCGGTCGTTCGGCCCGAACAGCGTGAGGCCGAAGCCGGCGGGATAGCCCGCCTCGGCGAGCAATTGCCGTGCGCCCTGCACGTCGACGGTGTCGGGCTTGAGTTCGGGGTTGAACCCGAACATGCCGCCCGCGGCCAGGTTGCCGGTGGGCACGCCGAGCTGGTCGAGCACGCGATCGGCCAGCACACTGCGATCGATCAGGCGGGAGATCGCCTGTCGCACGCGTGCGTCCTTCAGCGGATTGCGCTCCAGCGGCTTGCCGTCCTTGTCGGTGACGAAGGGCGAGCTCTCGCGATGGTCGGTGTAGAGGAACATCACGCGGCTCGACACCTTGGTGAAGACGCTCAGGTTCCTGTTCTGGCGGAACTGGGAGACCAGGTTGGCCTGCACGTTCTCGACCAGATCCACGTCGCCCGAAAGCAGCGCCGACATGCGCGCCGATTCGGCCGGCAGGGCGCGCAGCGTGATGCCGGACCACGTCGGCTTCGCGCCCCAGTACCCGTCGAAGCGCGTGAACTGCACGCCGGTGCCAGGCGTGAATTTCACGAGCCTGAAGGGGCCGGTGCCGGCCTGCACCTTCGCCTGGTTGAAGTCGTCGCTGTTGGCCTTCTCGGCCGATTTCCTCGAGACGATGAAGATGCGCGTGAGGTCGTTCGGCAGCAGCGGCGCCGGCGTGGCGGTCGTCAGCTGCACGGTGAGGCGATCGACCACCTTCTTGCCCGTGATGGCCCGCGTGTAGGCAGCGAACGAACTCGGACTGTTGACGATGTTCGCGGGCCGCTCGAGCGAGAACACCACGTCCTGCGCGGTCAGAGGGCTGCCGTCGTGGAACTTCACGCCGTCGCGCAGCTTGAACTCCCAGGTGGTGTCGTTGATCGCGCGCCACGCGGTCGCGAGCGCGGGCGTCAGGCGTGCATCGGCATCGAGCGCGACGAGGGTTTCGTAGGCATGGCTCACCACCGCGCTGATCGCATCGTTGTTGACGAAATGCGGATCGACCGACGAGGGATTGCTGCTCAAACCGATGCGCAGTTCCTGCGCATTCGAAAGGCATGCAAGGCATGCGAGAAGCGCGCCGCACAGCAGCGCGCGCCAGTGACTCAGGGTCGGTCTCATGGGCTCTGTCTCCGTTGGAATTCCGGTTGTCGTAACGGATGCGGATTCATAGAATCCAGCCCGCCATCGACACACATTCATGCGCTTGAATCGTTGGATCCGTGGGCGCAAATCGATGCCGGGACATTAGCAAGCGGCGGCTTTTCCGCCATGTAGATTCTTAGCTTCCATGGAACTTCTTGCATCTTCCTACTGGCGTGACAAAGAACTGGCCGGCCTGCAATTCACGGCCAACCGATTCGTTCAACGAGAGATCCGGGCGCACCGGCATGGTGGCTACACGTTGTCGGTTTCCGACACCGAGTTGCATGTGCAAACCAGCACCGGCGTCACGGTGGTGCCGCCCGGTGCTCTGCTGCGCATCGGTCCGCAGGTCTGGCATTCGATCAAGGCGCGAGGCACGCCGTGGCGGGAGGACGCGATGTATTGCAGCGTGGCGGTGGCGCGCTGCGTGAACCCGGTGCCCGAGGCGGACGACGATGGGCCCGGGCCCGAGCCTGCACCGGTCTCGGTGTTCGCGTGCGAGCCCTGGGGGCGCGAGTTTGCGCAGTGCCACCGGCTGCTGCACGAGATCGCGGGCACGGGCCGCGAGGATGCGGGCGTCGCGGCGCGTGCGCTGGTGCGCCGCCTGCTCGCGCAGTGGATTCCGCTGCAAGCCGGCAAGGCGGCCGAGTCAGGCGAGGCGGACGATCGCCTGCGCCGCTCCTACGGCCTGATCGCCACGGGCTTCCAGCAACGCCTGACGCTCGACGACCTTGCCGAGGCGGTCAACTGGCACCCGATCCATCTGCATCGCCGCTTCAAGGATGCCTGGGGCTTCACGCCGCACGAGCTGCTGGTCGGGCACCGCATCGAATACGCGCGCGACCTCATGGCCGGCGGCGCGCGCGTGACCTATGCGGCGCATGCAGCCGGCTTCAGTGACCAGAGCCACCTGCACAAGACCTTCATGAGCACCTACGCGGTGGCGCCGAGCGAGTACCGGCGGCTGTCGGCGCTCGATGCGCTGCAACCGCCGGCGGCGAGGAACGGCATCGTCGACTGACGCCCCACGGCGCCGCACGACCCCGCACGGGTCGCGTCCACGTCAGGCGAGAAGTACCTCCGCGGCTTTCGTGCGCTGGGCGTGGCCCGGGTCGACGTTGAGGAAGTCAGACAGCGCCGGGTTGACGGGCTGCTGCGGGTCTTGCGCATGGCCCGCATCGAGCATCGCCTGGAGCTCGACGGCCGAGGGTTGCATCGTATCGACGATGAAGCGCACGCCACCATGCTGAGGAGGCGTTGGCTTCGGGTTCGGTGTCGGGTTGGGTGTTGCCGTCGACCTGGGTATTGGTGTCGGAGTGAACGTCGGGGTAGGGGACGGGCCCGGCACCGGCGTGGTCGTCGCCGAAGGGGTGGGCAAAGGTGTCGGTGTCTGCGTCGGCGTGGGGGTCGGTGTGGGGGCAGGAGCCGGCTGGTTCTGCTGCGGCTTCTTGTTCTTCTCGTGCATCGACCATTCCTCGGCGGCCACCCGTGCGGCGACGGCCACGCCCAGCAGCACCAGCGGCGGCGCGCCGCGGCGGATCCAGCCGTGCGAGGTCTCGGTCGGGCTCGTCCTGGCCTCGCCGAGCGGGGCATTGAAGTAGTTGGTCAGGCGCGAGTGGTAGACCATCGGGCCCATCTGCCGGTTCGAGCGGTACTCGTCCAGATAGTCCTTCTGCGTGCCGCGGAAGATGCCCACGTCGCTCGCCACCTTCAGCAGCTGCGGTGTCGCGAGATCCCATTGGCCGCCGCGGATGTACATGTAGGCCTGGATGCTGTCGGAGATCGTCAGCCCGATCGTTCCGCTGGAGTCGCCCCACGACGAGAACTGCGCCAGGCGCTGCGTGAAGGTGCGCTTGACCATCGGGCCGCCGTCAGGTGCGACGCCGTCGTGCGTGACGGCCTTCGGGTTGCCCAGGCCGATGAGGACGCGCCTGAACCACGAGTAGCCGTTGGTGGCCTTGTAGACCGGCAGCGGATTGCCGTTCTTGTCGAGCGGCGGCGTGGTGGCCTTGGGCGGCGGCGCCTGGCCGGCCTCGGGCGCGGGGGCATCGGTCGATCCGCGCTCGCTCATGACATGCCCGCTGCGTGCCTGCGCGATCGAGGCATAGCGGTTCGCCACGCTGGCGCCGAGGCCGGTGGCGTTGCCCACGGCATAGTGCAGGCTGCCTTCGTTGCTGATCCACTGGCGCACGCCGTCGAGCGTGGTGATGTCCCAGGTCCACTGGTGGCTCGGCGCGTCGAAGAAGGGGTTCAGGTACAGCCGCGTGCCTGCCGAGTGGCTCAGCCCGAAGCTCAGCACGCGCGCCCCGAACAGCGTGCGGCCCACCGGCGAGTTCGGCGACGTGAGCTTGCCGGGGCTCTGGTCCAGCACCGCGCGCGAGCGTGCGTCCGACGGGTTGACGCGCAGTGTTTCCGCCGCCATCGCGATGGTCTGGCGGTCGGCCTTCGGAATGCCGCGGAATGCGCCGCGGGCTCCCGTGGTCTGGCGCGCGACCGTGTCGAGCGGAATGTCCTCCAGCGTCCTGAGCGCGGCGTTGACGTCGCCGTTCTTGCTCGCCAAGGTCTGAACCGCGTCGCGGTAGCGTGCGCGGTCCGCGCCCGGCACGTTGCGCAGCAGGCGCCCGCGCACGGCGCCCGCATGCTGGGTGCCGCGTCCCACTTCAGGGGCGGTCATCAGCAGCGCCGCGGCTTCGGCGTCGCGGGGGTTGGCGTTGAAGGCCTTCAGCGCCTGGGCGTAGTCGTTGCGAAGCGCGGGCGGAATGCGGTTGAACAGGCCGCGCTTGCCGATCACCGGGCGCGCGCTGCGTTCGATGGCGCCCTTGTAGAGCGTGTCGAGAGCTGTGGCGTCGTCGGGGTTCCTCGCCAGCACCTTCAGCGCTTCGCCATAGTCGCTGCGGCCCTGGATGCCGCGCCGCGCCGCGTGCCAGCTGTCGAGCTGGCTCTTGAGCTGGAACAGCGAGGCCTCGCGCTTGGCCGGGTCGGCGATGTTGCCGATCAGCGCGAAGGTGTCCTGGTCCTTGGGGTTGAGGTACTTCTGCAGCCGGATCTTGCCGCCCTGCTTCAGGCCCGCGATGCTGCCGCGGTAGAAGAAGGCTTCGTAGGCGTAGCGAAGGAACACGGCGCGCGCACCGACGTAGCCGCCCAGTGACGCGCCGGCGACGCCGAGCGCCGGGTTGGTCATGTTCAGGCCCAGTGCCCCGCCCCCGAGGCGGACCGCACCGTAGAAGGCCGCGCCGGTGCCGATCATGTAGCCGACCGACTTGGCGAAGATCCGTCTCTTCTGCGCCGGCGACATCACCTGGTCGTTCGTCTCCATCGTCTTGTGCGGATCGACGAAGACCTCGCCGGGCTTCGGCGCATGCGCAGCCTGCCGGTTGCTGATGCTGACCGGGTGTACTGCGCCGTCGGGGCGCACGCCGACGATGCCGTCGAACTGCGCCTGGGTGAAGCGTCCGGTGGCCGCGACCTGCGCCATCTCGGTCTTCGGGCCGATCAGCCGCACCACGCCCACGAGGCCGCTGCCTTCGGTGTTCGCCTGCGCGGCCGCCGCCGCGCGCGCAGTCTCGAAGCTGGAGTACACATGCGAGCGGTCGAGCAGCGCGAAGGTGGCATCGGGCGCGCCCTGGTTGAGGCTGGCCGCGTCCTTCGCAAGGACGTAGCGCCCGCCGATGAAGTCTGGTGCGCCGATGAACGAAGGCGCCTGGCCGCGTGCCCATTGCATGAAGCGCGTGCGCAGCGGAATGTCGCGCGCGGCATGGCCGTCCGGCGAGCCGGCGCTTGCGAGGTAGAGCGTCTGCTCGATGTCCTCGGGAGTGGCCGCGGCTTTGCTTGTCTGGAGTTCGCGCAGCGTTGCCGGGCCGGCATAGGCGGGG
Organism: Variovorax paradoxus B4; assembly: GCF_000463015.1. Taxonomy (NCBI): domain Bacteria; kingdom Pseudomonadati; phylum Pseudomonadota; class Betaproteobacteria; order Burkholderiales; family Comamonadaceae; genus Variovorax; species Variovorax paradoxus. Next base: position 639,376 of record NC_022234.1, read on the forward strand.
CGTGGCTTGGTGTAGTCGCTCGGCCCTTCGAGCAGTGCGTCCATGTCGGGTTCGAGCATCGCGAGCCCCGTGGATTCGCCGGCCTGGTGGTTGGCGGCGGCCGTGCTCGGTGCCGCCGGTGCGGACGCACCCTCGCGCCATGCGGCCGAATGCACGTTCGGAATGCCGATGGGCATCGGCTGTCCGTCCGCGCCGACGTGCACCGAACCCATGATCTCCTCGGGCGCCGCGCGGCCGCGCTTCGTCAGCGGCGCCATGCTGCCGTCGGGATGGATGCGGTACACCCAGGCGCCGCCTCTCTGCTGCGCCGCGGCGGAGGCCTCCGCGAAGGTCCCGAAGGTGTTGTTGCGCTTGGCGCGCACGCCGGTGCCGCCATACATGATCTCGCCCGGCGCCATCGGATGGACCGCGAAGCGCACGTTCGAACCCGCGGCGGGGTCCTCGGTGATGCGGGTCGTCACCGCGGCTTCATCGGGCGAGGGTTGCAACGGGCGCAGCCCAGATCCGGGCTCGCTCGCGCGCTGGTGGAACGCAACGAGCCTGTCGCCGCGCAGCGCGACCTGCAACCAGCTGCGTCCGGTGCCGAGCGTGGTCGGCGCCAGGGGCGTGCCATGCGCATCCACGCCGGTGGCGACGGGGCCCCATGGCAGGCCACCCGTCTTGACGGAGGGCGTGTCGGTGTCGCCGCGGCCGGCGCCGGCCGTGCGGGGCCGCTCGGGAGCGATCGGTCGTGCCGCGCGCGGCGGCTCCGGCACGGCGGATGCGGCGCGCGGCGCCACGGGTTGCGCAGCGGCCGGCTCGATCGGCAGGCCCGGGCGAAAGCGCGCGTAGACCGGCGGGCCCTGCACCGGGATGTCGTCGTAGACGGTGCGCCCGTTCTCGCGGATTCCGACGATGGGCAGCGACTGCATCGGCTCGGCCTTGAGCGCGCCTGCGTTGTAGGAGCTGCCTTCGTCGCTCAGGGAGATGCTCCGGGTGTAGACGGAGCCCGGCGCGTTCTGGTCGCGGTTGGTCATCACGACCGACTCGGTTGCCGCGTACACGTCGTGGCCGAGCAGCGTGGCCAGGCGCTGCGCCAGCGGCACCGCGCCGTCTCCGCTGAGGCACGACAGCATCAGTACCGGCTGGCCGCGATAGTTCTCGTGCGCGACGATGGCTCGCGCCAGCCCCTCGGCCGTGAGCGGATTGCCGTTTGCGTCGTTCATCATGCCTTCGAGCCCGTGGCCGTTGACCGCGAAATAGCCCTCGGGAATGGGGACCGCCTCGCTCGCGGGCTGGCCGTCGCTGCGGCGCACCGTGCGCTCGCCCGGCGCGAAGATCTCGAGGTCGGCCACGCGGCGGCGGAAGGCGTTGATCCCCATCTCGCTTCGGCCGGACTGCGTGTTGAGCAGGTCGACGCGCCGGCCGCTGGCACTGGTGTAGATCAGCGGCTGGCCCGGCGCATAGCCCTCGGGATAGGCGATGCGCAGGGCGGGCCTGTCCGGATGGGCGGTGATCTGCGTGGCCTTCGCGGGGCCGCCTTGTGCGGGGTCGACTTTCACGGTGGCCAGCACGGCTTCGGGCGGGACGCTGCCGTCCGGCGCGATGCTTGCCGCGTCCACGATCGCGATCTCGTCGCCCAGCGAGACCCAGCCCTGGGGCTGCACCGCCGCGAGCGCTTCGTCGAGGGTGGCGTAGTGAGTGGGCAGGACACTGGAGAAGTCGCCGCTGGCTTCGCCCCTTGCATGGTCGCTGGCGCGCTGCGCGGCACTCGGGCTGTCCGTGCCGGCAGGCAAGCCGTCGCGGTGAGCGGCGAGGATGATGCCGCTGTCGTCATGGGTGCGCGGATAGAGGTAGTAGCGCACGCCCTCGGCTTCGCCGCCGGCAGCGAACACGGTCAGCAGCGAATCCGACCAGTTCGTGGTGCCGAGACGGCGGGTCGCCGGCAGCGGATAGCTCGTGGGCCCGCCGAGCTCGGGGTCCTGCGCCGGCCTGTAGACGGCGAAGCTGCCCTCATCACCCTTGGCGGGCGATGCCGGCGTGGACTTCACGCTCACCAGATCCTTTGTGCCTGCGTTGTGCTCCAGCTCGATGCGTTGCGCCGAGCGCACGAAGGGGGCATTGGCGCGCGGTGCGTCTTCCGCAATGTTCGAGCCCGGGCTCGTGCGTTTTTCCTGGGGACTGCGTGCGCCCGTCGGTGCGCGCGCGGTCCCCGGGGCATCGGCGGTATCGCCCGCGCGCCGCACCGAGGTCATGACCGGGTTGAACGAGACATCGGTCACGATGGACGGCAGCGCCGCCGGACCGGCCACGTCGGCGGGCACCGCACGCGGCGTCGACGGCCACGCGACGCTCATGCGTGGCGCTTCGCGGAACGGCGTGAGCGCGTCGGGCGTCGTCGTTGCGTCCGCCGGCCGCGCGGTGTTCGCGGGCGGCGGCTTGATCGCGTTGTGCACGCGCACGTAGCCCTTGGCGAAGATCGGCGAGGCAAAGCCCGCGGCGTTGACGCCGAGCATCATGATCTGCTGCTCGCGCTCGGCCGGGGTCATCTGGTCCCAGTTCTTCACCAGCGAGTGCACGCCTTCTCCGGTGGCGTAAGCACTGCCGAGGCCGAGCGGCTTGGAGGCCATCGCCGCGGGCTTGCCCCAGGCCTGGGCGGTCTGCGCGTAGCGCGCGAAGTCGGCCGCGCGTGCCTGTGCCGTCACGGCGTCGCCGGCGGCTTCCGCGGCCGTGGCCGCCTTGGCGGCCCGGCCCGCGCGCAGCGCGGCCATGGTGGCGCGCGTGGAGGCGCCCACCACCGGCACGCTGACCGTCGAGAGACCGAGGTTCAGCCAATCCATGCGCGCCTGCTCGCTGTTCGCCGGATTGATGCTCTGGCCGTGCGTGCTGAGCTTGTTCAGGTCCTCGACCGAGGTCGCGACGCCGTAGCCCGCCGCGAGCACGGTGAGCGCGCCGGCAGCCAGCATGACGCCAGGCGCCGCGAGCGTGCCGAAGGAGCCGACCGTCAGCGCCACGCCAGCCACCAGGCCGACGCCGGCGACCACCATGTCCAGGTGTTTCTCGCGCCGGAAGGTCTGCCACCCGGTCTCGGTGCGCGCGTCGCCGGCGAAGAGCTTGACGTTGCCGTTGGCGTCGAGCGAGTAGCTGGCGTCCTCGGGCGTGACGAGCTTCACGCCCTCGACCGGCAGGCTGTTGTTGGCGCGGTAGTCCGTGAGGTCCTTGTAGGTCCAGGCCTGTTCGTCGACGAGCTGGGTCTCGCCGGGCTTGTCCTTGCTCTCCACCTTGAAGATCGCCGTCTTGATGATGCCGCCGTCGTCGCTGTCGAGCGCGTAGACGACGGGCAGCACGGTCACGCGCGCGTGCTCGCCGCCGACTTCCACCACCTTGTCGACCATCTTCGAGAGCAGGTCCTTCTGCGCGTCGCCGAGGTTGCCAAAGAGGCGCTGGTTCTGCCGGAGGCGCTCGCTGTCGGCCGGCGTCGCGGCATCGAGCGAGCGGTCGGGGTTCCAGCCGAGCGCCAGGCCGATCTCGTTCTCGATCTGCGTGCGGCCCTTCATGGCGATCGGGCCGCCGCCGTACTGCACGAACTGGTCGTTCATGATGGCCTGCGCCATCACCTGAGGGTTCTGCTCGAACAGCCGATAGAGTGCGCGCTTGTCGTCGCGCTGGCTGAACGGCAGGTTCTGGATGGTGAAGCTCTGCTGCTGCGCGTAGGCGTTGTCGCGTGCGCCGGCGGCCTGGTAGCGCACGGCCGTGTCCGACTGGGTCTGCGCCGCCTGCAGCTTCTTCCAGGTGTCGCTGCCGGTCTCGGCCAGGCCGGGGTTGGCGCTCTTCCATTTCTCGTGCGCAGACTTCGCGGCGGCGAGATCGCGCGCCGCGGCGTCGGCGTGGAACTTGTTGACCGAGCTGAGCCAGTCCTTTCGGGCGGCGTCGGCCCTGTCGCGTGCATCGTCGGCGGTCTGCTGCGGCGAGGTGGCGTAGCACATCTGCGCGCGGCCCGCGCGCTTGTCGGCTTCGATGCGCTGGCGCGCGTGGTTGGCCTCTTGCCAGGTGATCGCGGCGTCGACCGCGGCCTGTTCGTTCTGGGCGATGGTGACGCGCGCCTTGGCGTCGTCGAGGTCATTGCCCAGCGCGGTGCGGTCGCCGGTGCCTGCGTCGTAGGCGTCCTGCGCCTTGTCGCGCGCCTTGATCGCGTCCGTGAGGTTCTGGTCCACCGTCTTCTTGCGCGGCGCGAGGTCGTCGCCGAAGTTCAGCGTGGGCGCGGGCTTGCCGTCGGGCCCGGGCGCCGGCTGCGCGCCGGGCTGCGGCGGCGCGTCGGCCGCGGCCTGCGCCAGGCGCTTCTCGACGTCGGCGCGGGCGCTGCGCGCCTTGGCGAGGCCGCCGTCGCCGAACTCGGAGGTCTTCCACCGCGCGGCCGTGGCCGGGTTCATCTTGTAGGTGCCGGCGCGCACCGAGAAGTCGACCATCTGGCCCTGGTCGGACTTCTGCCAGCCGAAGACCTTCGAGTCCTTCTTGATCGTGACGTCGTAGCCTCCCTTGCCGTCCGCGCGCACTTCGATGTCGTCGGGCGAGAGGCCGCGCGGCAGGCCCTCGGCACTGACCTTGCCGTCCTCGCCGCGCTTGATGTTCCAGGTCGGGTCGTAGTTCTTCGGGTAGACGTCGCCGGTCGTCGACTTGTCGCCGTTCATGAACATCGTCAGCTGCGGCTTGGCGAAGCTCGTGCGGTCGTACTGGTAGCGCGCGGCATACCAGGCGCGTTCGGCATCGATCTGACCGAGCTGGGTCTCGATGTCGCGCTTGGCGAGGTCCAGCGCGTCGAGTTCGTCGAGCGCCTTCTGCTGCTCGGCCTCGGTGGCCTTGCTGCCGGGCGCGGTGAGCGTCTTCACTTCCGCGGCCTTCTTGTCGTAGGCCTCCTGCGCCGCGGGCAGCTGCGTCTCGCGCATCTTCTTCTCGTCGTCGCCCGAGAGCTTCGGCTGCGCGGCGTCGGCCTGGCGCTGGGCCTCGCGCGCCGCGACGCGCAGGTCCTCGAGCTTGCCGCCGTCCACGGTCTTGCCCGCGGCCTGGTCGCGTTCGGCCGCACGCAGGTCCTGCATGGCCTTCAGCGCATTGGCGTCAGCCTGCGCGGCGCGCTGCTGCTCGAGCGCCCGGCCCAGGTCCTGAGGCTTGGCGTTGGCGACGGCGCTGTTGGCGTCGGTCAGCCCCTGGTTGATCTTGTCCGCGCGATCGAGATAGCCGGTCGCGTCGAGCTTGGCGCGGCTACCGTCGGCGCCGCCGAAGAGGTCGTCCTTGACCGCGTTCAGCGTGGTCGTGGTCTGGTCGCTGCGGGCCTTGGCGGCATCGCGCTTGTCGTTCGCGGCGTACAGCGCGGCGGTCAGCGGATCGAGTTCGGTCTTCTTGTCGCCGTCGACGTAGAAGTATTTGCCGTCGATGTTGCGGACCTTCTTGCCTTCCTCGCTGCCGGGCTTGGCCCAGAACGCGGGATCGTAGCCGTCGGGATCGATGTTCCGCGTCGTGGTCTTGTCGCCGTCGTGCTCGGTCACCGTGACGCGGGCGGGGCGCTGCAGCGATGCCGCATTCCATGCGCCTTCGGCGTCGGTCTTTGCGTTCTCGGCGTCGCTGGCCCCGAGCTTAGCGTCGAGGTCGTCGCTCAGCGCGTGCATGTAGCGCTGGCCCTGCTGCGCATCGCGCAAGGCCGCGTCGGCCTTCTGGATCTCCTTGGCATCGCCGCCGGCCACCGCCTGGTCGTACTTGAAGCTGAACTCCTTGACCTCTGCGTCGGCGACGCGCGCGTTGTAGTCGGCATCGACCGTGCCGAGGGTGTTGGTCTTCGGGTTCTGCGGGTCCGACGGATCGGTGGTGCCGAAGGCATTCTCGGCGCTCTGGAGTTCGGACTTGGCGCGGTTGGCCACGGCGCGCAGGCGCTCGGCCTCGGCCTGGGCGTTCTGCTTCGCGGTGACGAGCGTGTCGTTGCGGCCACCGTCGGTGCTGAAACCTGCGGCGTATTTTTCGGCCTTGGTGGCGGCCGCATCGGCGTCCTGGGCGCGGCTGCGCGCGTCGGCCACTTGCGCCTTACCGGCCTGACCGGCGTCGTACTGTTCGCCGCGCAACTGGCGCACTTCGGGCGAGTCCGCGCGCACGCCGTCGCGCGCCTTGTCGATGTATTTGCCGATGCTCTTCGGGTCGAACACGCCGCCCTTGTCGAGCGCGGCGTGAGCGTCGGCCGTCACCTTGTCGATGGCGTCGTTCGGGTCCTTGCCTTCGGCGATCGCCCTGAGGCTGGCCTTGCGCATGTCCTGCTCGGCGGCCTGCAGCCAGTCTGTCATGGCGGTGTCGACCGCGGTCTTCTGTTCCCTGGTGCCGTCGCCGCCGTTCGCCTGCGCCTTGAACACCGGCTTGGCGGCGGTCTGCGCCTTCTCGAGCAGGGCTTGGGTGCCCGGGCTGGTCGCAGGGGCCTGGCCCTTGGGCTGGTTGGCCGGCGGCTCGAAGATGACATTCATCTTCTGCGCCGCGTCGACCTTGCCCTGCGCGGCGCGCGTGGCCTCCGAGGGGTTGTTGTCCGCACGGCGCTGCCGGATCTCGTCGAGCTTCGCGTCCGCGAGTGTGGACTGCTTGTCCTTGAGGTTGCTTGCCGCTTCCTGCTTGAGCGCATCGCGCTCGGCCGCGTCGCTGGCGCTGCGCGCCTTGGTGGCTTCCTGCTGATCGGCTTCGGCCTTGCTTTTCTCGGCCTTGGCCTCGGCGGCTTCAGCGGCCTTGCGCGCTTCCTCCGCTTTGCGGCGCGCCGCTTCGGCCTGCTTGCGTGCTTCCTCGGCCTGCCGCCGCGCCTCTTCGGCCGCCCGCTTCGCCGCGGCTTCCGCCTGGCGCCGCAGCTCTTCGGCAGCCCTGGCGGCCGCCAAGGCATCCATCGCTGCCTGTGCGGCGGATTTCGATCCCGACCCATCGCTGCTGATTGCTAGAACCATAAGACCCCGGATGAAGCTGCAGATTGAAAGAAGGGCGCACGGAACGGCCCGGCCGGCCCCGATGCCGCGCGAACTCTAAGTGGCATCCCCGCGTGCGGGCAACAACGAGTTCTCGTAGACGGGTGCGCGCCATGGCGTGGCTCCGCAGGGCCGCGCAATGCCTGCCGCGGCCGAAGAATCATGGGCCGCCGCGAGCTCATCGGTACGACAGCACCAGCCCGTGTACCAGTCGCGTCCAGCCGTCGAGCATCACGAACAGGAGCAGCTTGAACGGCAGGGAGATGGTGGTGGGCGAGATCATCGACATGCCCAGTGCCAGCAGCACCGTCGCGACGATCAGGTCGACCACGACGAACACCAGGTAGATGATGAAGCCGATCTGGAAGGCGCGCGTGAGCTCGCTGAGCGTGAAGCTAGGCACCAGCACCATGAAGTCGTCGTCCTTCAGCTGCTCGGCGCGCGCCTTCGGCCAGATGTTGGCGGCCGACTTCAGAAAGAACTGCCGTTCGCGCTCGTGCGTGTGCTTCTGCAGGAACTCCTTCACCGGCGCCTTGGCCGCATCGATGACGGCCATGATGTCGCCAAGTCCTTCGCCCTTGGCGCCGAAGCTGCGGCCGCGCAATGCATCGCCGATGTCCATGCCCACCGGCGCCATGATGTAGACGGACAGGATGATCGCGATGCCGTTGAGCACCATGTTGGGCGGTGTCTGCTGCAGGCCCAGTGCGGTGCGCAGCAGGCCGAACACGATGACCAGCTTGGTGTAGCTCGTCACCATCAGCGCCACGAACGGCGCGATGCCGAAGGCGACGATGAGCGCGACCAGGGTGAGGGGTTCGGGTAGTCCGCCTTGCATGGGTGTGGCCCGGGTGCGGGGTCCGCCTTCAGACTTCGCCCGGCGCGAACTCCGACACGCGCACGCCCAGACGGTCGCCCACCGCGACGAGATAGCCCTTGCCCAACACGTTGCCATGCGCAAGGATGCGCACCGGGCTGCGGTTGAGTGGTTGGCTCAGGTCGAAGACATGCCCGGCGCGGATGTTCTTCAATTCGCCGAGCGACACGCAGAGGTCGCCGACCTCGAAGCGCAGCGTGACCTCCAGCGCATCGAGACGGTCGATCGGCAGGTTGGCGTTGTCCGCGGTATCGGTCGCGAGGGCGGGTATGTCTGGCTTCATGGCACTGTCTCTCGATTGCTGAACGGTGATGCGCGAGCCTTCGGCGAAGGCGGAAAGATGTCGCCCCGCGGGGCCTCCCAGCTCGGCCGCGACCACGATGGCGGCTCCCGAGGAACTCCATTGCTCGATGCCGATGATGTCGCCGGGACGGATGCTGCCGACCTCGCCCAGACGGATCGGCGTGCTGCCGAGGCGAAAGCTCACGGGCAGGCGCAGCGCGTCGAACGCATGGTCCGCGTGCGCGTTGTGCCGTGAAGCGGGGCCCGCCGGCACCAGCGCGTCCAGCGTGGCGGCATCCTCGAACTGCACGAAGCCGCGCAGCACGGCGCTGCCTTCCAGGGGAATGGCAACGAAGAAGGCGGCGCGTTCGGGATCGCACTGCAGCAGCGCTGCCTGCAGGCCGCGTTCGTGGGACTCGCGCGCTTGCGCTTCGGAGGGTTGCCATTCGAAATGAAGACGCAGTGCCTTCTCGAGTGCGTCGATCAGCGGATGCAGCGCATCGGCGAGCAGGATGTAGCGCAGGTCGCGCGGCAGCAGGTCGATGCGGCGCTCGCCCAGCAGCGTCTGAAGGCTCGGCGCGTCCATCGCGAGATGGCCGACATGTGCACCGAGCCTGAAGCGGAAACTTTCTCGCGCCGTGCGCGCGAAAGCCGTGTCGTGGTGCCAGCGGATGCGGTAGCGCACGCCGCGCGCAGCCGTCATGTCGGGCAGCGGCGCCGCACCATACAGGCGATTGAGCGCGCGCACGTTCGCGGCATCGGCACGCGGCAATGCGCGTGCTTCGCCGAGTTCCGTCACTGCATCAGCGCCTGCGGCGGGCATGCGCGCTTTCGTTCAACACGCGGAAGCGGTCGGCTCTACTTTTTGTCACCTTCTTCATGCCTTGAAGCAACGCGAGTCGGTTCGCATCGGGACCGGCAGCTTAGCCAGACGCGTTGCTCGAAGGTAGTCCGCAAACACGTAGTGCCGCGCACGCCACACACGGCGGCCATCTACGAGAACTCGTGGTTGCCGCGAATGGATGGCGGCGCATAGAGTCCGTCGCGTCGCGGCATTCCTCGCGACCGACAACGAAGCGATGCGATGCAGAGGGCATCGTCCGGCACTTCGCAACACCCGCAAGACAAAGACGCCATGGCGAGTTCTCCGCGATCCTTCTCAACCTACCGTGGCGGCGTGCGCGACCTGCTGGGCAGCGCGGGCCGCTACAACGACCTGCTGCTCGCGGGCCTGCTGGTGGTGATCGTCGCGCTCTTCGTGCTGCCGCTGCCGACGGCGCTGCTCGACCTGCTGATCGCGAGCAACCTCGCCATCAGTCTGGTGCTGCTGATCGTGGCGATGTACGTGCCTTCGGCACTGTCGCTGTCGACCTTCCCGTCGCTGCTGCTGTTCACCACGCTGTTTCGCCTTGCGCTCAACATCGCATCGACGAAGCTGATCCTGCTGCATGCCCATGCGGGCCACATCATCGACACCTTCGGCAAGCTGATCGTCGGCAACAACGTGGTGGTCGGCGGCGTCGTGTTCCTGATCATCGCGATCGTGCAGTTCATCGTGATTGCGAAGGGTTCCGAGCGGGTGGCCGAGGTGGCGGCGCGCTTCGCGCTCGATGCGATGCCGGGCAAGCAGATGAGCATCGACGCGGACGTGCGCGCTGGCGTGCTGTCCTCCGCGCAGGCGCAAAAGCGCCGCCAGATGCTGGAGCAGGAGTGCCAGCTCCACGGGGCGATGGATGGTGCGATGAAGTTCGTCAAGGGCGACGCCATCGCGAGCATCGTGATCGCGCTGGTCAACATCCTCGCGGGCATCGCCATCGGAACGATGATGCACGAGATGAGCCTGGGCGGTGCGCTGCAGCGCTACGCGATCCTCACGGTGGGCGATGGCATGGTCTCGCAGATCCCATCGCTGCTGGTGTCGATCGCGGCCGGCATCGTCATCACGCGCGTGAGCACCGGCGAGCGCCGCGACACGCAGCTGGCCAACCAGATCGGGCAGCAGCTCATGGCGCACCCGCGTGCGCTGATCATCGCGGGCCTCGCAGTCGCGAGCTTCCTGGTCGTGCCGGGCTTTCCGAAGTGGGTGTTCGGCCTGCTTGCGGCGGTGCTGCTGGGCTTGGGCTTCGCGGTGCGCATGCGGCGCCGGAAGAACCAGACCCCGGGCTGGATCTCGCACCGCGAAGAGGCCGACCAGGAGGACAGCGACGGCGATCACGCCATTGCCGCGCCGCTGGCGGTGCGGCTGTCCAGCGGCCTGCGCGGCGGCGTCGACCGCCATGCGCTCGACCTGCATCTGGCCAGGGTGAAGACCTCGGTCGAGTCGGATCTCGGCCCGGTGTTTCCGCGCCTGCAGCTCGCGTACGCCGATGGCCTCGCCGAGCACGAGTATCAGGTGCTCGTGCACGACGTTGCAGTGACACAGGGCACGCTCAGGCCCGGGTGGCGCATGCTCGATCCGGCCGAGGCCGCCGCGCCGCCGGCCGGCGCCGAAGTGGTCGATCCCTTCGGTCCCTTTGCGCGGGTGGTCTGGGTGCCGGACGAGGCGGCCGGCTTCAAGAGCTGGAACAACGAGGAAGTGGTCGGCCTGCACCTGGACCACGCGGTGCGCCGCAATGTGCGCGAACTCATCGGCCTGCAGGAGGTGCAGCGCCTGCTGCACTCGGTGCAGCGCGATGCGCCCGAGCTCGCGGCCGAGGTGTCGCGCGTGGCTTCGGGCCAGCGCATCGCCGAGGTGCTGCGCCGGCTGCTGCAGGAAGGCATCCCGATCCGCAACCTGCACGCGATCTTCGAATGCCTGGCGACCTGGGCGCCGAAGGAGCAGGACGCGATCGCGCTGACCGAGCTGGTGCGCATCGACCTCGGGCGCTACATCACCAGCCGCTACGTGGGACCGAACCGCCAGCTCGAGGCCATCCTGTTCGAGTCCAGCCTGCTGGAGCGCGTGCAGAACGCCATCGAGCGCTCGCCGCGCGGCAACCTGCTGCTGCTCAGCCCGGCCGTCGCGCAGGACATCCGCGAGCAGGTGCGCCGCATCCTCGGCTCGGCCGCGACACGCGTGGTGGCCATCGCCTCCTCGGACGTGCGCCGGTACATCAAGACGCTGATCGAGCCGGTGGCGCCGCTGCTGCCGGTGCTGTCCTACCAGGAAGTCGATGAAGACGTGGCCCTGCAGCCGGTGGGCTGGGTCACCAATCCGCAGGCCCATTGATGAACATCCCATTGCCTTCGAAGGCATACCGCAAGAAGAACGCCATGACTCCGCAGAACATCCTGGACATCACGCGCGAAGGCCTGCTCCTCGTGCTGTGGATCTCGTTGCCGGTGGTGGCGGTGCTGCAGGCCGTGACGCAGGTGCAGGACCAGAGCATCGGCCAGTCGATCCGCATGATCGCAGTGATGGTCGCGATCATCGCCACCGCGGGCTGGATGGGGCGCGACGTGATGCGCTTCGCCGAGCGCGCCATGCAGACACTGAGCTCCCTGCCGTGAAGAGCGTCCTCGACATGCGCGTCCCGCACCTGAAAGCCTTGTGCCGACGCAGCCTCGCGCTGTGGGGCTGCGCCGCGCTGGTGCTGCTGGCCGCACCGTCGCCGGCCCACGCGGCCGAGCTGCGCTGGAGCAACCGGCCGTTCCAGATCGTCGCCAACGAGAAGCCACTGGCCGACTTCCTGCGCGAGCTGGCTTCGTCGCAGAACGTCACGGCGGTGATCGACCCCAAGGTGGTCGGCGCCATCAGCGGCAAGTTCGCCGGCTCGGCGCTGACGACGCTCAACAGCGTGTGCGCGGTCAACGGGCTGACCTGGTACTTCGACGGCGCCTTCCTGTTCGTCGACCTGGCCGCCGACGCGAAGAGTGAAGTGCTGCCCATCGCGGCCGAGAACGCGGGGCGCATCGCCGAGACGCTGGTGCGCCTGCACATCTCCGACGAGCGCTATCCGCTGAGCATCAGCGAGCGCGACGCCAGCGTGTACGTGACCGGGCCGCGCCGCTACGTGGAAATGGTGCGCCAGGCGGTGAAGCTCGCGGACCAGAAGAGCGCGATGGCCGAGGGCGCCGAGATCCGGCTCTTTCCGCTGCGCTACGCCTGGGCGTCGGACTTCCGGATCAACCGCTCCGGCAAGGACACGGTCATCCCCGGCGTGGCCAATGTGCTGCGCAGCCTCTACGGCCGCGGCAACGGGAATTCGCCCGCGGGCAGCCCCGGTGCCCGGGGCATGAGCGGCGGCATGTCGCTGGGGCCGAACCGGCAGATCAAGCTGCGCAGCGGCGAGACCATCAACGCCCCCAAGGTGGAGATCGCCGGGGCCGGCGGCGATGCTGTCGCGCAGGGCGGCATCTCGAACCTCCCCGGCGGCGAACTGCCCCAGTTCCAGGCCGACACGCGCATGAACGCGGTGCTGGTGCGCGACATGCCCGACAGGATGGCCCAGTACGCGAAGCTGATCGAATCGATGGACGTGCGGCCGCGGCTGGTCGAGATCGAGGTGACCATCATGGACATCAGCTCCGACACGCTCAACAGCCTGGGCATCGACTGGCGCCTGCATGGCCGGCATGCGGACTTCCAGACGGGCCGCGGCGATCGCGGCCAGTTGACCTGGGGCGGCTCGGGCAGCGAGGCCGGGCAGATCGGCAGCGCCGACGGCTCGGGCAATCCGCTCACGCCGCTGGGTGGCATGTTCACCGCCGCCATCGGCAACAGCGCGCGCAACTACCTGCTGGCCCGCGTGACCGCGCTGGCCACCAACGGCAGTGCGAACTTCGTGGCCCGTCCGAAGGTGATGACGCTGGACAACACGGAGGCCGTGCTGGAGAACCTCAGCGAGTTCTATGTGCGGGTGGACGGCTTCCAGGACGCGGGCCTGTTCAGCATCACGGCCGGCACTGCCGTGCGCGTGACGCCGCTGGTCATCGACGAGAAGGCTTCCCGAGGCGTGATGATGTCCATCGACATCGTCGATGGCGATCTCAGCCCGATGTCGGTCGACAAGATCCCGATCGTGCGCCGCCGAACCGTCAACACGCAGGCGCTGGTGGAGGAGGGCGCGAGCCTGCTGATCGCCGGCTATTCGTCCGAGGAGAAGAGCAATGCCGTCACGGGCGTGCCGCTGCTCAAGGACATTCCCGGCGTCGGCGGGCTCTTCAGGTCGACCGAGAAGAAGCAGTCCAACATGGAGCGCTTCTACCTGCTGACGCCGCGGCTGGTGCTGCCCGGCGCCACGGCGAACGTGCCGACCTTGCCCTTGCCGGAAGTGGGAGGCTGAGCGTGCACGATCCCGACGACATCTCCCCCGGCGGCGAAGCGCAGGCCGCGGCCGGGCCGGCCCGGGCGGCGCTCGGCGACGGCTGGTGCCTGCGCTTCCTCAGCGGCGCGGTGAAGGGCCGCACCATCGCGCTCAAGCCCGGGCTCAACGTGCTGGGCTCGGGGGGCGACTGCGAAGTGATGCTGCCGGGCGGCGACGTGCTGCCGCGTCATCTGGCGTTCACCGTCGGCGAACTGGTGGTGTCGATGCAGCGCCTGGGAACGGCCTCGGCGCGGCTCAACGGCGAGGACATGCATCAGCCGCGCAGGAGCGTGGTCGCGGGCGATGTCGTGAGCCTGGGCCAGATCGACTTCCAGCTCGACCGCAGCTACGCGGCCCATGTACGCGAGGACCGCATGTTCGCCCCGGACCACGAGACGCAGCCCGGCGAGGGCGCGCAGGCGAACCCGTCGGCGGTTTCGTCGCGGCGCCTCGGCTACTGGGCGGGCGTTGTGATGGCCCTGCTGGCGCTGGTCGGCCTGGCCGCCGTGTCGCTCGGCGACGCGGGCGCCGGCGCGCGGCGCAGCGCACGCGTGGACCTGGCCGCGGTGGAGAAGGCGCTCGTGCCCTTCCCCGAGGTGGAGGTGGTGGCCGCGCAGGGCGGGCGGCTCGGCGTGAAGGGCTACGTGGAGTCGAGGCAGCGCCGCGAGGCCCTGCAGCAGGCGATGGAGCCCTTCGGCAACCAGGTCAGCGTCAACGTGCATTCGGCCGAGGACATGGTCGAGCAGGCGCGCCGCTACGTGGCCGACCCCGGCGTGGCGGTCACCTACACGGGGCAAGGCCGCCTGCTGCTCACCGGCACGGTGGAAGACGCGGCCGTGCGCCAGAAGATCCGCCGGCTGAGCGAAGACCTGCACCCCTCGGTGCTGGTTTCCGACAAGGTCCAGTACCGCGAGAAGCCCGTCGCCGAGGCCAAGGACACCGACCTGCGTGCGCAGTGGGACGGCTGGCAGAGCGTGCTGCCGGCGCGCATGGTGAGCATCACCGAGGACGGCAACGGCCTGCGGCACATCCAGCTGTCCAACGGCAGCCGGTACTACGAAGGCTCGGTGCTGCGCTCCGGCGCCGAGCTCAAGCGCATCGACGCCGACGGACTGGTCCTGAGCGGCGGCGTGCCCGACAGCAACAGGCGCGCGAGGTGAAGGCATGGCCATCGGCAACGCCTTCCTCGCACGCATCCCGGATTTCATGCGGCGCCGCATCCGTGCGCCGCGTGGAATGGCTCCGTCCCGCCGGGACGGAGCGCTTCTACCCTCGTAAATCATCCTTTTTGACCAGGAGATACACATGGCAGGCGCAGTTGACAGCTCTATCCAGCAGATGAACCAGGCCGCGGCCGACAACGCCCGGCTGATGTCGGCCAGCATGGCCGCTTCCACCAGCATCCAGGGCGCGGCATCCACCGCGCACACGGTCAATGGTGCGAGCGCCGCCGGCGGCGAGGTGGCCAAGTCCACCGGCAACGACATCCGCCAGTCGGCCAAGTCCTCGTAAGCAGGTCCGCGCGATGCCCTGGCGCATCGCGCGGCCTTTTCCCCAAGGAGGTGAACCATGACCGATCCCACCGCGCTGGTCGCGGCAGGCGCGCAGCCGGCCGGCGTGTCCGGACCCGCCGCGCAGCAGCAGGCCGGAGCCCCTTCGCGCCTCGATCCCGGCGAAACCCGGATGTTCGCCAACATGATGCAGGGCGTGCAGGCGCCGCCGTCCGCGGTGGCCGCGCCCAGCGCGCTCGGCGATGCCGCCAAGGCGCTCGCGGCCCAGTTCTCGGGCAACGTGCGCTCCTACGAGGAGATGCGCCACAGCATGCTCGAGTCGATCGACATGTCCGACCCCATCAAGACCATGTTCGCGATGACCGACCACGCGATGGAGGCCCACATGATGTTCGCGAAGATGCACATTTCCACGGGCCTGGCGAGCGCCGCCACCAGCCTGTTCGGCACCTTGCTGAAGAACCAGCAATGAGGATGCCGTGAACCTGCTGCCCCGCACCCATTCATTCATTTCGCGCCGCGGCCGCTGGCTCGCGGCGCTGGCCCTGCTGATGGCACTGGGCGGCTGCAAGGTCGGCCTCTATTCCAACCTCAACGAGCAGGAGGCCAACGAGATCGTCACCGCACTGTCGGCCGAAGGCATCGAGGCGGCCAAGAGCCGTGTGGAGGGCAGCAGCTGGCAGGTCGAGGTGGACGAGAGCCGCATGGGCACCGCGCTCGATGTGCTGCGTGCCCAGGGCCTGCCGCGCGAACGCTTCGCCACCATGGGCGAGGTGTTCCAGAAGCAGGGCCTGGTGTCCACCCCCTCCGAGGAGCGCATGCGCTACATCTATGCAGTCTCGCAGGAGCTGTCGCAGACGCTGCGCAACGTGGACGGCGTGGTGTCCGCGCGGGTGCACGTGGTGATCCCGGCCAACGATCCGCTGAGCGAGAAGATGCGGCCCTCGTCGGCCGCGGTGTTTATCAAGCACCGGCCGGACGTGGACATCCGGCTGCTGGCGCCGGCCGTGAAGGACATGGTGGCGCACAGCATCGAGGGACTGACGCACGACCAGGTGTCGCTGTCGCTGTTCGAGGCACGACGCCCGGCGGCACCGGCGGGCGCCCTCGCGAGTGATGCCAGGCAGCGATCGATGGTGCTGGGCCTGTTCCCGGTCTCGACCGCGATGGTGCTGCTGGGCCTGCTGCTGCTGGCCGCCGTCTGCCTGATGGTGCTGCCGGCGCTGCTGCGCCGCCAGGGCATGGACTGGCGAAGCTGGACGCGCCGCCAGGTGTTCAGGCGCTGATCCGGAATGCCGGCATCGACCCTCACCGCCCGCGAGACGTCGCAGGCCGCTCCCGGCCCGATGGACCTCGTGCGACTGGTGGTGCGCTTCAACCTGCACCCCGAGATCGACCTGCACCCGAGTTGGCTGCCCGCCGAGTGGCCGGCGCAGCACCGCGTCCCGGCACGGCTGGGCGAGGCAGGCCGCGCCGTGCTTGCTGGCCAGTTGCGGCGCGGCGAGGGCCCGGCGAGCGGCATCGCCGACTACAACTTCGACGCACGCCTCAAGCGCCTGGCGTTGCTCGATGCCGCCGCGCTGCGCCGGCTCGGGGCCTATCTCGGCTTCTGCGTGCACCTGCCGCTGTTCCGGCTGCGCGGCGCAGCGGGCGCGCAGATCCGCCGCCAGGCGCGCCGCTTCGATGCCGACGCGGTGGAGTTCCTGCTCGAGCGCGTGCCGCAGATCACCGAACTGCGCATGGACAACGCCGCGCTGCAGCAGCGGCCGTTTTCCATCGGCCGGGTCGTCGTCGACCGCGGCTACCGCCTGCTGCTGGCGACGGCGGCCGCCGAGGGCGAGGTGGTGCGCCGCCGCCTGGGCCACAAGCTGCCACGCCGCATCTCGACGCTCGGCGCACCGTCGCTGCAGCGGCGCCAGCTCCTGCAACTCAACGAACTGATGCTTTCGTGCATCGTTCCCGAAAGACTGCCCCAATGGGATTGGCTTTTCTGATCACCACCGAGAACCTGCAGCTCCTGAGCGAGCGCAAGGTCCTGAAGGAGCACGAGTATGCGGCGTTGCTCGACGCATCGACCGTGGTCGAGACCGCCCGGCGCGAGGCGCGCCGCATCGTGCAGCAAGCCACGCAGGATGCCGAGGCCGGCCGTAGGCAGGGCTACGAAGAGGGCCTGCGGCGCGCCAAGGCGGAGTACGCGACCCAGCTGGTGATCGACACCATGGCCGCCGAGCGCCAGCTGCACGTGCTGCGCGCGTCCATGGCGCAGATCGTCGTCAAGGCCGTGGGACAGTTCATCGCCGATGCGGACCCGGCGGCGCTGTTCGAGGCGGCGCTGATGCGCGTCGATACCCTGATCCGCCAGGAGCCCTTCATCACCGTGCGCGTGGCGCCCGCGCAGGAGGCGGCCCTGCGCGGGGTGCTCGCGCGGCTGTGCGCCGAGGCCAACTGGACCATGACTGTGCACTTCGTGGCCGACGCGGCGCTGCCCATCGGCGCCTGCGTGGTGCAGACCGCGTCCGGCGTGCTGGACATCGGCGTGGACGCGCAGCTCGAGGCATTTCGCCGCGCGGTGGTGCGCAGCGGCCTCACCGAGAACCGGGAGGGCCCGCCGTGAACCCGGTGTCCGACGCGGCGCTCGGCATCGTCGCCGAGCTCGAACAGGCGCTGGGTCGCGTCACGCCGGTGGCGATCCGCGGGCGCGTCAGCAAGGCGGTGGGCATGCTGATCGACGCATCGGGCATCCAGGCCCATGTGGGCGAGCTGTGCGAACTGGTCACGCCGGGCGAGCCGCCGCTGCTGGCCGAGGTGGTCGGCTTCCGCGACAACACCGCCATCCTCACGCCGCTCGGGCCGATCACCGGCATCTCGGCGCTGACCGAGGTGCTGCCCACGGGACGCGGCCACGTCTGCCCCGTCGGCGCGGGCCTGCTCGGGCGCGTGCTCGATGCGCTGGGCCAGCCCATCGACGAACGCGGCCCGCTCAAGACGCGCACGCAACTGCCGGTGCACCGCGAACCGGTGAGCCCGCTGGCACGCCGCATGATCGAGGCGCCGCTGCCCACTGGCATCCGTGCGGTCGACAGCCTGCTCACGCTCGGCGAGGGACAGCGCGTTGGCGTGTTCGCACCGCCGGGCGTGGGCAAGAGTACCCTCCTCGGCATGTTCGCGCGCGGCGCGACGGCCGATGTGAACGTGATCGCGCTGATCGGCGAGCGCGGACGCGAGGTGAAGGAGTTCATCGAGCACAACCTCGGCGCCGAGGGCCTGGCGAAGACGGTGATGGTGGTGTCCACCTCCGACCGGCCGCCGATGGAGCGCATCAAGTCGGCCTACGTGGCCACCACCATCGCCGAACATTTCCGCGACCAGGGCAAGAAGGTGCTGCTGCTGGTCGATTCGCTCACGCGCTTCGCGCGCGCCCAGCGCGAGATCGGCCTCGCGAGCGGCGAGCCGCCCACGCGGCGCAGCTATCCGCCGTCGATCTTCTCGATGCTGCCGCAGCTGCTGGAGCGCGCCGGGCAGGGCAGGACCGGCTCCATCACCGCCGTGTACTCGGTGCTGACCGAGGGCGACGAGGAGAACGACCCCATCGCCGAGGAAGTACGCTCCATCCTCGACGGCCACATCGTGCTGTCGCGCAAGGTCGCAGCGGCCAACCGCTATCCGGCGATCGATGTGCTGGCGAGCATCAGCCGCGTGATGCCGCTGGTGGCGTCTCAAGACCATCGCGCTGCGGCGGCGCGCTTTCGCAGCCTGCTGGCCAAGTACCAGGAGATGGAGCTGCTCGTGCAGATCGGCGAATACAAGGCCGGTGGCGATGCACTGGCCGACGAGGCGATCCGCATGCGGCCCGCGATGCTCGATTTCCTGTCGCAGCCGCCGGACGCGAGCCTGCCCTATGCGCAATCGGTCGAGACGCTGCAGCGCTTCGGTGGCCCCGGGGAGCTGGTGCGATGAGCGGCGTCGACTGGAAGCTGCTGGTGGGCGTGCGCGAACGCCAGAAGACCGTGGCGATGGGGGTCGTCGCGCGCGACCGGGCCGCTGCCGAACAGAGCCGTGCCGAGATGCAGCAAGCCCAGGCGTGGCAGCAGCAGCAGGTGCAGGACAAGGCCATGCATTGGCAGGCGACGGCCGGTGCGCTGTCGCACGGGGAATGCAGCGTCGCGCAACTGCGACACGCGGGCGCCTGGAGCGCCGCGCTCGATGCGCGGATCGCCGAGGCGGGCCGGCTCGCCTCGCAGGCCGGTCAGGCCCATGCGCAGCGCGAACGCACGCTCGACGACAGCCGCCGGAAGCTGCGCGCCGCCAGCGGGGATGTCGAGAAGGCGCAGCAGATGCAGCAGCGCGCGCAAGGCGAACGACTGCGCGTGCAGGAGCTGCGGCACGACGAAGCGACCGAGGAAGCCACATCGCAGGCCTGGGCCGCGCGGCGCCCGGCCTAGAAGGCGCAGAAAGAAGCGGATTGCCCATGGACGCCTCCTTCGAGCTGGCCAGCCTCGAGAGATTCTTCTCCTCGGTGGTGCTCACCCTGCCGCGGCTGTTCGCGATCTTCGCGGTAGTGCCCTTTCTCTCAGGCGGCATGATCACCGGCACCGTGCGCAATGGCCTGCTGCTGATGCTCGCGCTGTTCATGTCGCCCGTGGCGGGCGACATGCCCGTGGCCTCCATCGGCACCTGGGTGCTCATCGCCGGCAAGGAGGCCTTCATCGGCCTGCTGCTGGGCCTGGGCTTCGGTATCTTCATCTGGGCGGTGCAGAGCGTGGGTGACCTGATCGACTTCCAGACCGGCTCCAGCAACGCGTCGTTCTTCGACCCCGTGGCGGGCCACGAGAACGGGCCCACGGGCGAGTTCCTCGGCTGGATGGTGATCACGCTGTTCGTCTCGGCCGGCGGGCTGCTGGCGATGCTGGGCGTGGTCGTCGACTCCTACCGGCTCTGGCCGGTGGCCTCGTTCTTTCCGAATCTGGGGCTGGTGATCGAGCAGTTCGCGATCCGTCAGGGCGACACGCTGTTCCTGTGGATCGTCAAGCTCGCCTCGCCGGTGATCTTCGTGCTGCTGCTGGTGGAACTGGGCATGGGCCTGGTCAGCCGCGTGGCGCCGCAGCTCAACGTGTTCGTGTTCTCGCAGCCGCTGAAGAGCCTGCTGGCGCATCTGATGATGCTGCTGTTCGTGTTCTTCGTGTACGAGTCGCTGCAGGAATTTCTGCGACCCGAGAACGGCGTGCTCGATTTCCTGCGCGCCACGCTCTAGCACCATGGCGGAGAAAGACCAGGACCCCACGCCCAAGCGGCTGCGCGACGCGCGCAAGCGCGGCGAGGTGGTGTTCAGCACCGACGTGGCCTCCACCGTGGTGTTCGCGGTGGTCGTGGTCTGCATGTGGCTGGGCGGCGGGGCCCTCTACAGCCTCCTGCGTGAACTCTGGCTGCACGCCACCAGCACCAGCCTGCTGACGCAGCCCGAGGACCGCTTCGCCGAACTGCTGCTTCACACGGGAGAGGCGCTGGCATGGGGCACGCTGCCGATCATGGCCGCCGCGGCCGCGGCCGGCATCGCCGGTTCGCTGGCCCAGGTGGGCGGCGTGGCGGCGTGGGAACGGCTCAAGCCCGACGTGAGCCGCATGAACCCGGCCCAGGGCATGCAGCGCATCTTCTCCACCCGCAACCTCATCAACCTGCTAAAGATGAGCGTGAAGACGCTGCTGCTCGCGGGCTTGATGTTCGTGGTGGTGCGCGGCTTCGTCGATACCTCGCTCAAGCTGGGGTCTGCCAACCCGGCCGCCATCATGACCGCCGCGGCCCACATGGTGCTCGTGACGTTCGGGTGGGCGGTCGTGATCTTCGCGCTGATGGCCGCAGTGGACTACGCGCACGAGCACTTCGAGTTCATGAAGCAGCAGCGCATGTCCATCGAGGACATACGCCAGGAATACAAGGAAGTGGAGGGCGATCCGGTCAACCAGTCGCGCCGCCGCTCCGCGCACTTCGAGGCGGTGTACGCGAGCCTGGGCGACCGCGTGCGCATGGCGTCGGCCGTGATCCATTCGGCCCGCACGGCCGTCGCCCTGCAATACCTCGGCGAGACCGACCTGCCGCGCGTGATCGCGCGCGGCGAGGGCGAGGTTGCAGCGCAGATCCGGCGCTTTGCCGGCGAGGGACTGGTGCCGATGGAGTTCGAGCCTTCGCTGGCCGAGCGCATCTACTCGGAAGTGCCGGTGGACCAGCCGATTCCGCGTTCGCTGTACGCGCCGGTGGCAACGCTCCTGCGCTGGGCGCAGGGCCATGGATGACACCTGGCGCACCACGGTGTCTCCATCGTGGCGGTGCAATGAACATGGCTGGCCTATCCGGCGATGCCGTTTCGGGCGGAGAGCGGCTGCAGCGCGTCGAGCGCGGCGAGCCTTCGGTAGTCACCGGGCAGCACGGCGTAGGTGGCCATGAAGGTCTTGTGCAGATGACTCTGGTCGGAGAAGCCCGCCGCGTGCGCCGCATAGGTGACATGGGCACCACCGGCAATGAGGTCGCGGGCGTACTCGATGCGGTGGCCGACCAGCATCTCGTGCGGCGTGAAGCCCCAGGCACCCCTGAATCGTCGCTGCACGTGCACCGGGTGCCAACCCACGGCGTCGGCCAGGCTGTCGAGCGTCATGCGTTGGTGAAAACCCGACGCGATCAAGGCATAGAGCCGGTTCAGGCGTTCGTCGCCGCTGTCGGGTGCCGGCGCCGTGTCGTGGGTCTCGTCCTCGGCAGGCGAAGGGGCTGGGAGCCACTGCGCGAGGCGTCGGCGCAGCAATGCACGGCCGGCCGCGATGTCGCCGGCGTCACCGGTGCTCGTGGGCAGGAAAAGCAGGCGATGGCATTCGAGGAATTCAAGCGCCGCGGCGGCGTCGACGAACACCGAGACACCCTCATCGCCTTCCACGCGAGCCAGCGACAGGGCATCCTTTGCAGGGCTGATGCAGCGTGCCACGGCGAAGCTGCAGAAGAGGGCATCTTCGCGCCACGGCTGCGCGCGCGCCTGCACCGAGTGCCACACATGCGGCGCGATGCGCAGCAGTGCCCCCGGCGGCACGACGGTGACTCGGGTGCCGCTGCGCACTTGGAGTTCGGTGTCGGCCACCGCGAGCGTGAAACCCACGTGCCGGTGCGGCCGGAGTTCGCGGTGTCGGAATCGGTTGGTCGTGAATTGAAGACCTGCGAGCTCGGCGTCTCGCCAATACTGAGAGGCAGGCAATGCCATGGAGGACCGGTTGTTTGCGGAGATCGCGGGCGTTTGCGCCGCGCGAGGCGCAGCATGCCAGCGCAGCCGGCTTCTGTGAAGCCTCGGCCGTGCATGGACCCGGGCGGACTGCACGATGTTCAGGCGAAGGTATTCAGTTGGATGCGCGGCCTGCGGGCCGCTGCCGGTTGCCACCCGTGCGAGCCAGTGCAAACGCATCGGAAGCTAAGAATTTACAAGGCAGCAACTGCAACGTTTTGGTACTTTGGCTCCAAGTCCATCGCCCTGTGCAGTACAGGCGGCACATCCATCAGGCCTCCCATGATTCCGTCTACCTTGTTTCATCGTGCCTCGCCGGCGTCGGCGTCCGAGGCGCAGAGCTTCGATCCGGTGCCACGGTCGCATGTAGAGTCGCAGCCCACCAATCCGGTTCCCCAGTTCTATACCGAAGAACACCTGTACTTGCCGCGAAGCGCGCCGCGCCATGCCAGCGGCGTGCCGGCCATCGTCGGCGTCCTGCTGGACGCACCCAGCACCGAAACCCGCACGGCACGGGTGCGAAGCATGCTTCACGCGCTCGATTTCGACTGGCTGGGCTATGGCACAGTCGCGTACATGCGCGGCCACTGGTGGCCGCTGAGTTTCTTCACCGCGTATGCGAATCCCGAATGGACGAAGCGGTACTTCGCGCACAACTACTGCGGCGTCGACCTGCGGCAGCAGGGTGTGCCTGCTTCAAGCCTCCCGCTCGCGTGGGACGTGGCCCAGCTCGAGGCCCTGGCAGCGGGGGTGTCGGACGAACTGAGCGATGCCCGGCAGCGCTTTCTCGATGATCTGTATGCCAGCGGTATCCGCAGCGGATTGCTGTTTCGCCTGGCGTCCCCCACGCATGTGAACCAGCATACGGTGATCAGTTTGCTTTCGCGCAGGCCCGGAAGCGGCTGGATCAGCGACAGCGTGATCGGGCAGGGGCTTATCCTGGGGCTGAGCGTGCACGAATACGTGTCGCGCCATACGCGCATCGTCGGGGCGCCGGTCACGGGTCGCATCGAGATATCGGCGACGCAGCAGGACATCCTTCAGCATCTGCTGCAAGGACGCAGCGACAAGGAGATCGCCAACCGGCTGGACCTGTCGTCCCACACGGTGGACTACCACATGCGCCAGTTGCGCCGCCGCTTCGCTGCGCGCAATCGGGTCCAGTTGGTGAACGCCGTGCAGCAGGGCGACAGCGATTTCGGGGTGCTCAGCGAGATCTGATCCGGAAGCACTATGCGCTCGACCTGCTGTTCTTCCAACCGTGGATTGAACTGCCTTGTGGCCATTGAGCTGAAGGTTGGCCGCTTCGAGCCCGAGTACCTTGGCAAGCTCGAAGCACTGCTCGTACGAATACATGAACTACCTCTTGGTCGCCCAACTTTTTGTTGGTGTCCCGGTCGGCTTTTCCTTCATTTCAAACAGTGCTGCCGGTCGCCTCGCATAGCAATTGCGCTGCAATAGCTTGCATGAAGACCGCCCAGTTGCCTCCCGTGCGCGTCGAGCAATCCGTGCGCGATGAAATCGAGAGCGTTCTCCGACAAGGAGAAAGCCTGTCGCAGTTCGTGGAAAACGCAGCAGTGCAGGCCGCTCAGCGGCGCAAATCTCAGCAAGAGTTCCTGGCGCGTGGCCGCGAATCACTGAAGCGCGCGAAGAAGAGCGGTGAGTACTATTCTGCCAAGGACGCACTCGACGTGATGCAAGCGCGCCTCGATGCGCGCATTGCGCAGAGGCAGCGCGGCAATGCCGATCGTTCGTGACCTATGCAGTCACCCTGACGCGCGAAGCCCTCGAGGATCTGCTGCGTCTTGAAGACTTTCTCATCGAATCCGCTCTGCGGCACGGAGATATGGAGCTGCCGAGCCGTGCAAAATCGGCCATCCGCACCGAGTTTCGGATCCTGGAGACAAACCCGTTCACCTGCCGAATTGCCGACACCGACCCCCTTGAGCGCGAACTGATCGTTCCGTTTGGGGCTTCCGGATATGTGGGGTTGTTTCGAGTCATCAGCGAACGAGAGGTCGTGGTCGCTGCGATCCGTCACCTGCGTGAGGATGACTATCACTAGATGGGGCGCAAACCTGTCGGCTGGACCAGTGGGTGCTTGAGCCGACCATCTGCCTCCCCATCTCATGTGGCCCGTCAGTCGATCTGAATCCTGGCGCCCTTCACGATGCGCTCATAGGTGGCCGCTTCCTTGTCGATGTCAGTGGAAAATTCGACCGGAGTGCTCGGGGAGGGCACAAACCCCTGCGGCCCGAGGCGCTCGGCCACGAACGAAGAGCGCATGGCCTTGGCAACCTCCGCCGAAAGCCGCTCAAGGATCGCTGCAGGCAGCTTGGGCGGCGCCCACAGCCCATACCAGGTGACCATTTCGAAGCCGGCAAAGCCGGATTGCTCTTGCGCACCCCAAGGGGCGAGTCCATATCGTGTGGGACAACCTCAACACCCATCGCGCCCAGTCCGTGTGGGGCGGTTTCAACGCCCGACACGATCACCGATTTGTCTTTCACTTCACGCCACTGCATGCGAGCTGGGTCAATCAGATCGAGTTGCTGTTCGCCATCTACACGCGCCGCGTCCTGCGCCACGCCAGTCATTCATCCATCGCGCAATTGCGCGAGCGCACCGAAGCCTTCATGGCGCAACGCAACCAGGCGCCCAAGCCGTTCAAATGGACATTCGCCGGCTTTGAGCTACAAACTGGCGAACCTCTGAGGTTCAAACACGATGCCAACGTTCGAAGCACAAAGAAAGGCCGCTGAGCTGCAGCGCCAACTCGCCACGCTCACCGGCCACGCACTGGCGCAGGTCAAGCCCTACGGCAAGCATCTACTGATCCAGATGCACCGCGACGACCGCGTGGACACCATCGCACGCCTCACCGAGCTGGGGCGAAACTCCTATTCGTCGGCATTCCGCAGCCACACCGGCCGCTGGGAGCCCTTGCCTGGTACCGGTGATCTTGACACCGTCGCCGACTTGGTCGTCTCTCTACTCAACCCATATTTCGATCCTAATAATTAAACTTATTTGCAGGATGTGGTACTAGATTTTCTTGGCATCCCGCCAGTTGGACGTCACCGAACTGTGCACGGGCTGGTATCAGCGGCGGTGTCGGCGAATCGTTCGCTGTTCAAGGTGTCCAGCAGCAGCGTGTTCTCCAGCGCATCGAAGGCCAGCGGAGGGCGCACTCGCACGGCGCGCCGGGACATGGGCCCGACCATGGCTGCGCGCCTTGCCTGGGCTCGCTGGCGGGCCGGCACGCCGCGCGGCAGGCCCAGGGCCCGGCAGGCGGCGCCTGCGCCCAGCAGGGGGCTGAGTTCGTGCACTGCGGCGATCACGGCAACTCGCCGGTGGCGTCCATCGAGTTGCCCAGCAAGGCTGCAAGTTTTTTTTGGACGTCGATCACCAGCAGCGCCTTGTCCAGGCGCTGCTTGAGGTTGTCGCGCTCGCGGGTGAGTTGGGCGATGTGAAGAGTCTCCGCGCGGTGGGGGTCTGCCTTGGGGCCGCGCTTGACTGGCGCCAAGGCGGCCAGGTCAGCGGCCTCGCGCTGGCGCCGCCAGGTACTCAGCGAGGACGAGTACACGCCCTCTCGGCGCATCAGCGCGCCGATCTCGCCGGGCTTTGTACAGCTGTCGGCCGCCTGCAGAATGCGGCGCTTGTCGGCGTTGGAGAACATGCGACGACGCGCTCGCGGGACCACCTCGGAGTCGGCTGGCGGGCGGGACACATTGGGGGCGCCGATCCGGGCGCATCGGGACCTTGGGTTGCTGGCTGTTCGTCATATCTACCTCATTGCTCACTGAATTCTCAGAGGGAGGTGCAGCAGGTCATATTGGCACGGGGGGGCAGTGCAATCGTGATCAGCGGGGTTTAGCACCGTCGACTACTTCGGCAATGTGGCGTAGTGCGCGATGGCACTCTCGATTGTTGATTTCCATCCGCAAGTGATCCACTGCGGGGGGCATGCCCGCATGGAAATCAACACACCAGCACGACTCGGTGAATTTCGCAGGGCCGACTACTGATTGAAGAGTCGCTTGAAAAGATGGGTTCTGAAATCCCTTCTTGTGTGGATGAGCATGTGAATCAGAACCAAGCTTTCGTCGAACTCATACACGACCCGTGTCTGCCTAACCAGCGCATATTTGACATTGGTAATGCCAAGTTCCTTCAGTTCGTCAATGTGGCTGCCGATTTCTGGATTGTTCTTAATAAGATTGAAGGAGTTTTTATATTCGGCATTTACAGCATTCCAGACAGATTCTCCGAATTCCTTCTTGACATGCTTCTTGATGTCCTTGAACTCCACTTTGGCACTGTCAAGAATGACAATTCTACGGGGCACGATTAGTCATCCATTTCACCAAGGAAGGCTTCTGCATCGCTGAACTTTCCTTCGTTGAATTCTTTCTTGCCCAGTGCCAGCAGCTTCAGCAACGCCAATGTTTCCTGCTGCTTCTCATATTCGCCAATGTCCATGACGACCATCTTGGCTTCACCGTTCTGGGTGATGATGATGGGTTCAGGATTGACGGCAAATTCCTTGACGATTTCTGCCGCACTTGATTTCAGGTAGGTGATGGGCCTGATTTGTTCTGCGAGGGACATGGCGACTCCTTGGGATCAAAGGACATAATATAGACCGAATTCGGTCCTGTCAACGTTGCCTGCCATCCGATGGCTGCCCCAGCAAGGATCGAGGATGCCGATTTTCTTCGGGAACGGTGTTCGACTTGGACGACCGACCGGATGGCCCGATAGCTCCCTGGCGCTGGTGAATGGATGTAGCGCGGCTCGCCTCGCCGGAGAACCACATCCATGGACGTCCGCCGTCCACGTGCAGAAATGTGTTCATGAGAAATCAGTGCTAAGTCGTTGATTTCAAAAGGACTGATATTCCTGAGCGTACGGAATCGTCGAACGTTTTTTTGACAAAAGAGTTCTTCGAATGTCGCTTGCGCAAATTGTGTTCGTGAGGTGCCGCAAGGGACGTCTCGACGGAACAGCTTGGCCATGGCTGTTGATTGCCACTGAAATTTGACCGTCAGAGATCAGGGGAACTCAACAATCGGCGAGCAAATCAGCCGCAAGATCGCGGCGGCCGAGTGGGGCGGTGGCGTGGTCGACCGCCTGGCCGCACACATCGCTCGCGTTCATCCCGGACTCCGAGGCTTTACGCGGCCGAACCTGTTTCGCATGCGGCAGTTCTACGAGGCCTATGTCGGGGCGGGGCGAGAAAGTCTCGGCACTGCTGAGACAAATCCCCTGGACGCACCATCTCATCATCCTTGGCCAGAGCAAGCGGCCCGAGGAGCGCGAGTTCTATCTGGAGATCATCGCTCAGCAGAAGTGGTCCAGCCGACAGCTCGAGCGGCAATTCAAGCTCGCGCTGTTCGAGCGGACAATGGCGACGCCGCCGAAAGTCTCGGCAGCGCTGAGACACACGCACCCTGATGCCACCAACGCCTTCAAGGATACCTACGTACTCGAGTTCCTGGGCCTGCCGGCAAGTCACTCGGAGGCGGACCTGCATTCCGGGCTGTTGCGCAGACTTCGCGAGTTCCTCATCGAGCTCGGACGCGACTTCTGCTTCATCGGAGCGGAATTTCCCGTGCAGGTCGGGGGACGGGACTTCGCGCTCGACCTGCTGTTCTTCCACCGTGGATTGAACTGCCTTGTGGCCATTGAGCTGAAGGTTGGCCGCTTCGAGCCCGAGTACCTTGGCAAGCTCGCCTTCTACGTCGAAGCACTGGATCGCGACGTCAGAAAGCCACACGAGAATCCGGCCATTGGCGTGTTGCTATGCGCCAGCAAGGACGACGAGGTGGTGGAGTACGCGCTCAGCCGCACGACCAGCCCGGCACTGATCGCCGAGTATCAGACGAAACTGCCCGACAAGGCTCTCCTCCAAGCCA
This sequence comes from Variovorax paradoxus B4, assembly GCF_000463015.1. Taxonomy (NCBI): domain Bacteria; kingdom Pseudomonadati; phylum Pseudomonadota; class Betaproteobacteria; order Burkholderiales; family Comamonadaceae; genus Variovorax; species Variovorax paradoxus. The sequence continues at coordinate 667,460 of NC_022234.1, forward strand.
AGTTGCATGAATTCTGGCTGGCAGGGCAAGGCAAGGACGACACCTGAGTGGCACCCACGATACGCCGCTGCGGCTGCGCTTCTTGGCTCCACTGCTGGTTCTATCGGCGGGTACGCGCCCGTGGTCGAGATCCTCGCCGTCAAGGACCTGCAATTCGCCGTGCTGAAAAATATTTAACATAAGATACATTGCATTAATTTTTAGCTCTGGCGGCTGGTAGAAATGTCGCATCGCTGACTCGGTCGAGCTCCTGGTGGCGCCAGAAGATCTGCGGTGATTTCTTTGGCAGAAATGTTTTATTTGATAAGCATCAATGTGCGCAAGTGATGCCGAGCCGACATTTTGTAACCCAGAAATGGCCGGCGTTTGAGCAAGAGTACGAGTAAGAGCCGGCAATCGGAGAATCGAATGCCCCTCATGTTCTTGTTGAAGCTGCACCACGAGCAGCTTCCGGTCCGAGTAGCCGACCCGGAGGGACTCCGGTACGTCTCGGTGCTTTTGGCCACCGGATTGATCGAGGCCCAGATTGGGACACTTCTGCCGACCGCACGATACGCGCCACCGCGGGTGGCGACGGTGACGCGCATCACCGAAGACGGCCTGGCGGAAGTCGCGAGGATGACCAATGTGCCCGCGTTCGTCAAAACATCGATGCGGTTCGCCAGAGGATTGCGATTGATGTGACCTTCCGATCGCTCGGCGCAACAGATTCGCGGCGAAAGTCCATGCCCGCGCCGAGTGCCAACCCTCCCCTTGCCTTGATCCAACGCAAGGCCACTTCCGTGTTTCGGGCGCAATCTCCGCTGCGACTTTCAACTGCAGGCGTGCGACCGATGAATCATCTTCTTCTTGCGACCCGAAGCCTCGCGCTGGCGATCCTCGTGCTCGCCGCGCAGCCGGTGCGCGCTGAAGATGATTGCGACGCCCCCTCCGAGACCTGGCAGCCGCGCAGTGCCGTGCACGCGCTGGCCGAGCGCAACGGCTGGCGCATCGACAAGCTCAAGATCGACGACGGCTGCTACGAGATCAAGGGCCGCGATGCCGACGACCGCCGCTTCAAGGCCAAGCTCGACCCGGCGACGCTCAAGGTCGTCCGCATGAAGCGCGAGCACGGCGATCGCGAACGCGAACGCGAACGCAGGCACGGCACACCGCCCGGGACGCCGCCGGTCGCGAAGCCCGCGGCCGGAATCGGCTGAGCCCCTTCCCCCGAGTTACCGACACCAGGAGATCACCCATGAAGCATGCATGGACCGCTGCGGCGGTCGCGGGCGCCCTCGCCGCACCCTCGATTGCCTCGGCGCGCCCCGTCGCGATCGAGACCCAACTGGCCGACTACGGCGGCGATGGTGCCTACGTGGCCATCTACGTCACCGACGGCAGCGGCCGCTACCAAAGCACGCTGTGGGTCGCGGGGACCAAGACGAAGTACTGGCGCCACCTGGGTGACTGGTACCGCGCAACGGGCGGCAAGGCCAAGGTGGACGGCATCAGCGGCGCGAGCGTCGGCGCGGGCAAGACCCTGCGCGTGACCGTCGACCTGGCCGACACGCTGCTCGACGCCGGCTACGAGATCCACGTCGACACGGCGGTCGAGAAGATGAAGGAGAACCCCTCGGAAGTCGTCGTCCCGCTCACCAGGGCAGGCACGGGCAAGCCGGCCGCCGGACGCGGCTACGTCAGGTCGTTCCGCTACACCCTCTGACAGGAGCGCGATGCTGCGGACGCTCCATTCGATCCCGGCACTGATCGCGTCACTGCTGCTCGTGCTCGTCGCTCTGACGGGATCCGTGCTGTCGGTGTTTCCCGCCTTCGAGCGGGCGGGTGCGACCAGCGCGAGCGGCGTCGATGTGGCAACGCTTGCCGGCCGCGTGAGTGCGCGTCTGCCCGGCGTGGAAACCTTGGTGCGCCAGCCTTCGGGCACGATCGTGGCGTACCACATGGTGGGCAGCGAGCAGCGCGCATCGGTCATCGACCCCGCCAGCGGGGAGGCGGTCGCCGCCTATCGGCCCTCGGCCACCCAGCGCTGGCTGAAGAACCTGCATCGCAAGCTGCTGCTCGACGACCCCGGCCGTGTCGCGACGGGTGTTGGCGCCGCCTTCATGCTGTTCATCGTGCTTTCCGGCCTCATGCTCTTCGCGCGGCGAATGGGGGGATGGAAGCTGTTGCTGGGCCGCGTACGCGGCAACACGCTGCAGCGGCTGCACAACGAGAGCGCACGCCCCGCGCTCGCCGGCCTCGTGCTGTCGGCGGCAACCGGGCTGGTCATGTCGCTTGCGACCTTCGGCCTGATCCCCGAAGGGGGTGATGCGGACCCTTTTCTCGACCTGCGCCCAAGCGGCGCGGCGCGGATGGCGCTCGCGCAAATGGCGGTGCTGCAATCGGTGGACGTGTCGCGGCTCGCGCAGTTGAAGCTCGCGAGTCCGGACGACCCGAGCGACGTCATCGAACTCGAGACCGCGGACGGCGCGGGCGTGGTCGATCCTGCCACGGGCACCTGGCTCGCCTATCGGGCGCTCGACGGGTGGCAGCGCCTGCACGCGACCGTGCGCATGCTGCACACCGGCGAGGGGCTGTGGTGGCTGGGGCTGGTGCTTGGCGCCTCGTCGCTCGCAGTGCCGCTGCTCGCGGCGACCGGCTTCCTGCTCTGGCTGCGCCGGCGCCAGAGCTTGCCCCGCCTGGCGAACAACGCCCCGAGGCGCGACGCCGACACCTTGCTGCTGATCGGAAGCGAGACCCACACGACCTGGGGATTCGCCACGGCGCTGCACGCGGCGCTGACGCGCGCGGGCCTGCGGGTGCATGCGGCGCCGATGAACGACATCGAGACCCCCCACGACGGCGTCCGCCGCCTGCTCGTCCTGACCGCGACCTACGGCGACGGCGAGGCACCGGAGAGCGCGCGCCAGTTTCTGCCCCGGCTCGCCCGCCTGGCCGCGGGGACCGGCGTCGCATTCGCCGTGCTCGGCTTCGGCGACCGGCAGTTCCCGCACTTCTGCGGTTATGCACACCAGGTCCACGACGCGCTCGCCGCCACGGGGCTGGAGGCGCTGGGGGAAACGGGCACGGTGGACCGGCAGTCGGAGCCCGAGTTCCGCCAATGGTGCAAGTGGCTCGGCGAGACGCTCGGAGTGGCGCTCGACATCCGCTACCAGCCGCTGTTGCCGCGCACGACGGCGCTCGAACTCGTCTCGCGAATCGACTACGGCGCCGACCCCCAGACCCTGACCGCGGTCCTGCGCTTCGCGCCACGGGGGCCCGCGAGAGGCTGGCGCACCTGGCTCGGCCTGCCACGGCTGCCGAAATTCGAAACCGGCGACCTGCTGGGCGTGGTGCCGCCGGGCGGCGCCTCGCCGCGCTACTACTCCCTGGTGAGTGCGGCTTCGGATGGCGTGGCCGAAATCTGCGTGCGCCGCCAACCCGGCGGCATATGCTCCGGCTACCTCACCGGCCTGTCGCCGGGCGCGGCGATCCAGGCTTTCGTTCGACCGCACGAGAGCTTCCGCCCTGCCGCCGGCGCCACGCCGCTGATCCTGATCGGTGCGGGAACCGGCATCGGTCCGCTGATCGGCTTCATCCGCCACAACAGTGCCAGACGCCCGATGCACCTGTACTTTGGCGCGCGCAGCGCCGAAGACGGCTTTCTCTATCGCGACGAACTGGACGGCTTCGTCGACGATTGCCGCCTGCGCACGCTGACCACCGCCTTCTCGCGCTCCGCTGATCGAGCCTACGTGCAGGACCGGTTGCTCGCGGACGCCGGGCGCCTGCGCGCGTCGATCGTGCAGGGCGCCCAGGTCATGGTGTGCGGCGGCCGCCAGATGGCGGAGGGCGTGGCGCACGCCTGGGACCGCATCCTGGAAGGCTCCGGCCTTTCGGTCGCACAACTGAGGACACAGAGACGCTATGTCGAGGACGTCTATTGAATGGCTGCGCGGCGCACGGCTGAAGGACTGCCGCACCAGCGGCGCGACGATGGGCACGCGCTACACCGCGCGCTTCGTGGTGCCCGAAGAGACCGACGTGCAGGCGATCGTCGCCGGCCTGGAGGCAGCCGTCACTGCCGTCGACGCGCAGATGTCGAACTGGAAGGCCGACTCCGACCTGTCGCGGCTCAATCGCGCGGCGCCGGACGGCTGGGTTCCCGTTTCCGTGAACCTGGCGTCGGTGCTCGTGCGGGCGGCCGAGGTCGGGCGCGAGACCGGCAATGCGTTCAATATCGGCGTCGGCGCACTCGTCGACGCATGGGGCTTCGGCCCGGCGGGCCGGGATTGCCCGCGAGTCATGTCGACCGGCTTCCGTGCCTGCCGGCCGCTCGACGAACTGCTGGAGGTCGACCTGCCGGGGCGCCGGGTGCGCAAGCATGCGTGCGTCGCGCTGGACCTGTGCGGCATCGCCAAGGGCTTCGGCGTCGATGAACTCGCGCGCGTGCTGGACCGGCACGGCATCGGCTCCTGGCTGGTCGGCATCGATGGCGAAATGCGCTCGCGCGGCTGCAAGCCCGACGGCTCGCCATGGGCCATCGCTTTGGAAGCGCCCGCGGACGACCGGCGCACGGCGATGGGCGTGATCGAACTCGGCGACGCCGCGATCGCGACCTCGGGCGACTATCGGCACTGGAGCGTGATCGACGGTGAGCGCGTCTCGCACACGATGGACCCGCGCACCGGCGCACCGCTGCGCGGGGCGGTCGCGTCGGTCACGGTCATCGCACCGACCTGTACCGATGCCGATGCCTATGCCACGGCGCTGATGGTGCTCGGTGTCGAGGCCGGGCGCGACCATGCAAGGCGGCGGGGGCTCGATGCACTCTTCGTCACGCGCGAGGGCAATGGGCTTCGCACGGTTGGCACCGGCTTCTTCGATGGCGCATAGGAACTTCGAACCGGATCTCCTTCGCGGAAGGTCGCCATGTCGATGTGACAAATGGCGGCCGACCCGCGGGTCACTGGGACTTGAACTCTTCCGCCGCAATGCCGAGCTTGCGCAGCTTGTCGTGCAGCGTCTGCCGCGCGATGGCGAGCGCGGCGGCCGTGGCGGGCTGGTCGCCCTGGTGCTTGCGCAGCGCCTCGACGATCACCGCACGCTCGAACGATTCGACCTGCTGCGGCAGCGCGCGCGGCAGGGCTGGCAAGCCCTCGCCGGTGCCGCGGGTTTGCGTCAGGCGCTCGCTGAGCAGGCCCAGCACGAAGCGGTCGGCCACGTTGCGCAGCTCGCGCACGTTGCCCGGCCACGCGTAAGCCATCAGGTCGGCCAGCTGGGCGTTGGTGAGCAGCGGCGCCGAACGCCCGTAGCGGCTCGCGGCCAGCAGCGTGAAGTGCTCGAACAGCAGGGGTATGTCTTCGCGCCGCTCGCGCAGCGGCGGCAGCTCGATGAAGGCGACGCCGAGCCGGTAGTACAGGTCGGCCCTGAACTTCTGGCGGTCGCTCATTTCCTTCAAGTCCTCCTTGCTCGCGGCCACCACGCGGCAGTCGAAGGGAATGGCCTTGTTGGAGCCGATGCGCTCGATGCTGCGCTCCTGCAGGGCGCGCAGCAGCTTGATCTGCACTGCCACCGGCATGCTCTCGATCTCGTCGAGGAAGAGTGTGCCGCCATTGGCATATTCGAATTTGCCCACGCGCACGCGGTTGGCGCTGGTGAAGGCGCCGGCCTCATGGCCGAACAGCTCGCTCTCGGCCAGCGCCTCGGGCAAGCCGCCGCAGTTGAGCGGAACGAAATGCTGGCGGCGGCGTTCGCTGTGGTCGTGCAGGCAGCGCGCGACGAGTTCCTTGCCGGTGCCGGTCTCGCCATAGATCAGCACGTCGGCCGAGGTTTCTGCCAGTGTCATCACGGTGCGGCGCACCAGCTGCATCTGAGCTGATCGGCCGATCAGCACCGACTGGATGCCGTTCCAGTTCTCCAGCGCATCGCGCAGCGCGCGCACCTGCAGCGAAAGCTGCCGGCGCTCGACGGCGTGGCGCACGATGGCCACCAGCCGCTCGGAGCTGAAGGGTTTCTCGATGAAGTCGTAGGCGCCCTCGCGCATGGACTGCACCGCCATCGCGATGTGGCCGTGGCCGGTGACCAGGATCACGGGCAGCTCGGCATCGGCGCTGTGCAGCTCGCGCAGCCATTCGGTGCCGCTCAGGCCCGGCAGGCGCACGTCGCAGACCACGATGGCCGGCACGCCGAAGCTGATGTGGCCGCGTGCGCGTTCGACGTTCGCAAAGGATTCGACCTCGAAACCGGCCAGGGTCAGCACCTGGGTCGTGCTGATGCGGACGTCTTCGTCGTCCTCGACCAGCAGCACCCGGATGGCAGGGGCTTCGCTCACTTGTTGATCACTCCTGTAGGGGTGGAGATAAGAATGGCCTGGACGGCGGCCGGGAGGTCGACGACGAATGAGGCGCCGCCTTCCGGCAGGTTGGCCGCACGCAGCGTGCCATCCATGGCCCGCACCAATTGTGCCGAGATCGCGAGCCCGAGCCCCAGGCCCGTGCCCGCCGGCTTGCTGGTGACGAAGGGCTCGAACAGGCGCGGCAGGATGTCGGGTGGAATGCCCGGTCCGGTGTCGCTCACGCGCAGGATCACCCGGCCCTCTTGCGGCCGCACCTCGAGCCGCAGCGTGCGCCGGGGCGAGGCCTGCATGGCGTCGATGGCGTTGCGCATCAGGTTGACCAGTACGCTGCCCAGCGCGGCCTCTTCGGCCATGACGCTCAGGGCCGCGGGCTGCACGTCGACTTCGATGGCGACGCCGTTCTTCTTCGTGGCCTCGGCCACGATGGCCTGCGCGTCGGCCACGGCTCGCGCCATCGGCACCGCCGCGAGCGGAAGTTCGCTCTTGTGCGCGAAGGTCTTGAGTTGCGAGGTCAGGCGCGCCAGGCGGTCGACCATGCCCCGGATGCGCTGCAGGTTGCCGCGCACGTCGTCGAAGCGGTTCTTGTCGAGCAGGATGGCGGCGCTCTCCGAGAGCGTGCGCATCGCGGTGAGCGGCTGGTTCAGTTCGTGCACCACGCCGGCCGACATCTGGCCCAGTGCCGCCATCTTGCCGGCATGCACCAGTTCGCCCTGGGCGGCGCGCAGCTGCGCGGTGCGCGCCACCACGGTGGACTCGAGCGTGTCGTGCGCAGCCTGCAGCGCAGCCTGGTTGGCCAGCTTCTGCCGCACGGCGCGGCGGCGTTGCCACAGCGTGACGGCGATCAGCAGCAGAACCGCCATCGCGAGGCTCGCGGTGATGGCGGCATAGCGCGCGCCCACGCGCACCGGCGCCAGGTCGTCGAGCGCCATCAACTGCCACGGCGCACCGCGCAGCGAACGCGTCGAGGCCAGCTGGTCGACGCCGTCGAGCGCGATGACCTTCACATCGCGCGCCAGCACCTCCTTCAGAGTCCATTGCAGCGGTTGCAGGCCGGCTTCGCCGTAGGGGCGCGAGCGCTGCACCTCGGCCCGCTGCAAGGCGTCGAGCGGCAGCATCGGCCGGAACTTGAGGTCTTCGCGGGTGGCGAGGATCACCACCCCGCGCTGGTCGATCAGCGCCACGTCGCCCGGCAGCTTGCGCCAGGCGCGTTCGGTCTCCTCCAGGTTGACCTTGACGGCCACCACGCCGCGCGTGGGCTGGTCGCGGCGCAAGGCGTACGAGAGGTAGTAGCCGGGCTTGCGGCTGGTGATGCCGACGCCGTAGAAGCGGCCCCTGCCCTGCCCCAGCGCATCGATCACGTAGGGCCGGAACGACAGGTCCTGGCCGACGGTGGTGCCGGGACGGTTCCAGTCGGAAGCCGCCAGCGAGGTGCCGCCGGCGTCCAGCACATAGAGCATCTCTGCGCCCGCGGCGGCGTTGACGCCGTCGAGGTAGCGGTTGACCGCGTCGCGCAGCGACCCGTCCGAGGGCGTGCCGAGCAGCGCGGGGACGATGGGCGTCATTTCCATCAGCGCGGGCAGATACTCGAAACGGGCCAGGTCGGCATCGAGCCCCGTGGCGAGCATGTCGAGCCGGTGGTCGGCCGCCTCGCGCAGCCGCGCGAGGCCGTTCTGCATGGCGAAGTGATGGCCGGCGAAGGCGGCCGCGGCCACCATCGCCAGTGCGCCGCACCAGCGCGGCAAGCCGCGCCATCGCCTGGGGCTGTGGGAAGGCAAGTCGAAGCGCCGGGCCGGCTCCCGTGAAATCATGAACCCGTTATTGCACAAGGCCGTGAACGCCGCATCAGTGGCTGCCCGGTGGCGTGCGTCCATTAACATTTCGTTCAGGGTAGGCGTGCGGTCAGGCATGGCGCAGTTCGCCGGCCCTGCCGCGGAAGACCCGGCAGGAGAACACGGTGCAGGCCATGATGGCCGGCGAGGGTCATCGCTTCGCCGCCCCGCCCTGCCTCAGGGCCTCGGACATGCCGATCAGCACGCCGCTTGCCAGCGTTGCATAGCTGTCGAGCATCGCCTTGGTGACTGTGCCCAGCACCTGGCGGATGGCTTCGCCCTGCTTGCCTGAGGCGTCGGTGAGCTTGTTGATCAGCGCGGCTTGATCGATGCCGTTCTTGAGGATCATGGTCGTGCGCTCATTGCATGTGCTGGCCGCCGTTGATGGCGATGTTGGCGCCCGTCACGAACGCCGCCTCTTCCGAGGCCAGGTAGATGATCAGGCCTGCCACTTCCTCGGGCTTGCCCAGGCGGCCCACGGGAATGTGCGGCAGGATCTTGCTGTCGAGCACTTCCTTCGGGATGGCCGTGACCATCTTCGTGCCGATGTAGCCGGGCGAGATGGTGTTCACGGTGACGCCCTTCCTCGCCACCTCCAGCGCCAGCGCCTTGGTGAAGCCGTGCACGCCGGCCTTGGCGGCCGAGTAGTTGGTCTGGCCGAACGCGCCCTTCGATCCGTTCACCGACGACACGTTGATGATGCGGCCCCAGCCCCGGTCCACCATGCCGTCGGCCACCTGCTTGCTCATGTTGAACAGGCTGTCGAGGTTGGTGCGCAGCACGGCGTTCCAGTTGATCTGGTCCATCTTCTTGAAGGTCATGTCGCGCGTGATGCCGGCGTTGTTGACCAGCACATCGACCGGACCCAGGGCCTCCTGCACCTGGCGCACGGCCTGCGCGCAGGAGTCGTAGTCCGCCACGTCACAGGGCACGGCCAGGATCTCGTAGCCGCGCGACGCCATCTGCGCCCCCCACTCGGCGTGCGACTTGTTGCCTGGCGAA